>JBEAUK010000109.1:0-26142 GCA_041161465.1 Planctomycetota bacterium
GGCACGCGGCGCGCGTCGATCTTCTCGACGAGCTTGCCGTTCTCGATGCCGATCGCGACGCACAGGATCACGATCACATCGTCCTGCGTCGTCGGGATCGAGCGGTCGAACACCTCGCACAGCTGCTCGCGGTGATCGATGTATCCGAGGTCGTGCAGCAGGAACTTGATGAGCTTGCAGTGACCGGGGTAGCGGATCGTCTTGTAGTTCACATTCCGCGCGCGGCCGGCGAGCGCCTCGCCGAGCGAGCCGAGGCCGCCCGAGGTGTTGAACGCCTCGTACTGGATGCCGTCGAGCGTGAACTCCTCGAGGTTCTCGAGCGGCGGCAGCAGCGTCATCTTGCCGTCGACGAGCGCCTCGCACGGATTGCAGTACTCGTTCACGAGGCCGTTGGTCGACCAGGTGAGGTTGTACTTGAGCTGGTTGGTGGGATTGCGCGGCAGCGCGCCGACGCGGCAGCGGAGCTCGTGCACCGCGCTCATCGGCTTCGCAAGATGGTTCGCGGCGATCGTGATGTAGCCGGGCGCGAGGCCGCACTGCGGGATGAACGCCGTCGACGCGCCCTGCGCGAGCGCCATCACCTTCTTCGTCACCGCGACATCCTCGGTGAGGTCGAGATAGTGGACTCCATGCGCCTTCGCGCGCTCGGCGATGAGCGGGTTGCAGAAGAACGGCGCGCACGAGATGAGCGCCCACTTGCCCTTCATCGCCTCGTCAAGCTGCGCAGCGTTCTGGAAGTCGACCGTCGCCCCAGTCGTGTTCGGAAGCCCTGCCACCGCGCCGCGCCACGAGGGCTCGTGCGAATCGACGACATGAACGGCGTAGTCGCCCGTGCGCGCGAGGAAATGCGCGGCCATGCGACCGATCTTGCCAGCTCCGATGACGACGACATTCTTCATGGGGACCTCTTGAACCAGGCGATTGTTCGGCGGGGTGCAGCCACCCTCCGCGCGGGGCGGAGAGGGTAGGCAAGTTCCATCGGCGACCGCGACCCCGTCAGTTGAACCGGAACTCGATCAGCGAGAAATCGTCGTCCCAGGCCACGGCGCCCGTTTGCGCCTGCGCACTATCGGGCGCGATCCCGCGCCCTTCGAGCACGACATTCCGCGTTCCGGCCACCACCCCGTCGAGGACCTGATCCGCGGGCAAACCGGCAAGAAGCGCGTCGAACTTGTCGAGGCCCCAGATGCCGTCGTCCTTGGTCTGCAGCTCGTAGACGCCGTCCGAGAAGAGATACAGCCGGTCTCCCGGCTCGATCACGATCGACTCGGTGGGCGCGTCGTACTGGTCCACGATGCAGGCCATGAAGGTGGTCGACGCGAGCCTCGTGAGCTTCCCGCCCCGCATCAGGAACGACGGCGGATGCCCGCCACCCGACCAGCGCAGTTCGCGCGTGCCGCGGTGGTAGATCCCGTACCAGACGGTGAAGTACATGCCGTCGTGCCGCGACATCTGGAAGGCGTTGTTGAGCGCCTGGAGCACGCGCGTCGGGTCGAGCACCTGCTCCTTCTCGAGCGACCCCGAGCGGATGAGGTTCATCGCGCTCACGCCCATCAGCGCGGGGCCGACGCCGTGGCCGCTCACATCGAGCACATACATCGCGAGATGGTCGTCGTCGACCCAGTGGTAGCCGAACACATCGCCGCCGAGCGATTCGCACGGGACGAAGCGCCAGTCGACCTTGACCGTGCCATCGAGCGGCGGATCAAGCAGCGAGCGCACATAGCTTGCGGCGCGGTTGATCTCCGACTTCATGTGCGCCTCGCTCTCGCGCAGCGCCTCGAACGCAGCGTTGCGCTCGATCTCCATGCGATAGCCGCGCGAGTGATGGCGGATGCGCGCGACAAGCTCGACCGGATGCGGCAGCTTCACGAGGTAGTCGCTGGCGCCGCGGCCGAACGCATCGGCCTTGACCGCCGGATCTTCCTTGCCGGTCAGCATGATGACGGGCACCGCGCGCGTGGCCGCGCTCTCCTTGTACGCGCCGATCATGTCGAGGCCGTTGCGGCCCGGCATCTCGATGTCCTGCAGGATCACCGTCGGCCGAAACTCCTCGGCCACCGCGATCGCCTGCAGCGGATCCTGCACGGCGCGGAACTCGCAGGCGCCCTGCGTGGCGATCATGCGACGAACCGCCTCGCAGACAATCGCCTGGTCGTCGACAAGGAGCACGCGGTCAATGGTGTCGAAGCTCTGCATAAGGTGGTCCTATCGTGACTGAACTGCCGCCGCCCCAACAGCGGCACCGATCGATCCAAGCGGCAGCGTCTCGACCGCCGCACCCGTGCGATGCGCCGTGCCGGGCATGCCCCACACGACGCTCGTCGCCTCATCCTGCACGATCGTGTGCCAGCCCGCCGCACGCAGGCGCGCGAGGCCTTCCGCGCCATCGCGGCCCATGCCGGTGAGGAGCACCGCGACGCAGGGCGCCCCATGCCGTGCGAGCGACGAGAAGAACTCGTCGACCGCGGGCCGATGCAGCGACTCGCGCGGTTCGTCCGAGTAGCCGAGCGTTCCGTCGGGCGCGAGCACGAGGTGACGATCCTCGCCTGCGACCACGATCTCGTCGGCGACGAGGCGGTCGCCCGCACGCGCGAGGCGCACCGACCGGCGCGACTCCGTGGCAAGCCAATCCGCGAAGCCCGCGACGAAGTCGCTCGACACATGCTGCACGATCGCGACCGCGAACGGCATCGGTCGCGGCAGCGACGCGAGCACCGAGGCGATCGCGCGCGGGCCACCGGTCGAGGCACCGATCGCGACGATCCTTGGAAACGCGCTCGGACGCACTTGGGACGGCGACGCGACCACGGGACGCGCGGCCGCAACGGCGATCGAAGGCCGCGGGACCACGGCAGGCGCCGGCTGCGACGCCGGCGCTCCCTGCGCACGAGCGATGAGTCGGATGCGGCGCACGAGCTCGGCGGCGCCGTCGATCGCGCCCTTCGCGCCGATCGTCGGCGTGTTGACAGCATCGAGCGCGCCTGCGCCGAGCGCCTCGTAGACGAGCGCGGCGTTGCCGCTCACCGTCGCGGTCACGACGAGGATGGGGCACGGCGCCACGCGCATGATCTCGCGCGTCGCGGCGACGCCGTCCATCTTCGGCATGATGAGGTCCATCAGCACGAGATCGGGCGAATCGCGCTTGGCGCACTCGACGGCCTCTGCGCCATCGCGCGCGATCCACGCCACCGAGAGCGACGGATCGCTCGCGAGCGCGCGGCGCAACGCCTCGCACGCCACGGCGAGATCGTTCACGATCGCGATGCGCATCAGGCTTCTCCCCCGCCGCGTTCGGCGCGGGAAAGCGCAGGCACCAGATCGCGCACGGTGTCGGCGAAGGTGCTGTCCTGGAACGCGCCCTTCGTGAGATACGCCGTCGCACCTGCCTCGAGACCAGCGAGCCGGTCCTCCTCGCGGTCCTTGTAGCTGACGACCACCACCGGAACCCCGGCGAAGCGCGGATCGGCGCGCAGCGCGCGCACGAACTCGATTCCGTTCATCCGCGGCATGTCAATGTCGCTGATGATGATGTCGAGCATGCCCGTCGCGACGCTGTCGCGGGCGGTGTGCAGTCCATCGAGACCATCGACCGCGGTCTCGACCTCGAAGCCCATGCGCGTGAGCAGCTGTCGCTCGACCTCGCGCACCGTGGCCGAGTCATCGACCACCAGCGCCCGCAGCGTGCGACGCGCACCGAGCGCGCGCATCGGCCGCGCGCCGCGCAGGCGGCCCTCGTTCAGCGCCGCTCGCACCGATTGCAGGAGATCCTCGGCGTCGACGACCAGCACGGGCTCGCCGCTCTCGCGCACCGCTGCGGCCGACAGATGCGGCACCTTGCCGAGGCGCGGATCGAGCGCGCGCACGACGAGATCCTCCTCACCGAGCAGTCCGTCGACGGCGACGGCGTAGTGGTCGCCACCGCTGCCAAGCACGACGAGATTCTCGCGCGCCGCGGCCCGCCGTGTCTCGGCGAGCGTCAGCACGCGCGCGGCGTCGATGACGCCGATCGACTTGCCTTCGACGAGCACCTGCATGCGGCCTTCGACCGAGCGCACCTCGCTGGCAGCGGGCTGCAGCACGCGCTCGATGCGCGCGAGCGGGAACGCAAGCGTCTCGCCCGCCACATCGACAAGCAGCGCGCGGATCACCGAGAGCGTGATCGGAAGCTCGAGCTCGAACACCGTTCCGCGCCCGAGTTCGGTGTCGATTCGCGCAGTGCCGCCGATCTCGCGCGCCGTCGACTGCACGACATCGAGCCCGACGCCGCGGCCCGAGATGTCGGTCACCTGCTTCGCGGTCGAGAAGCCCGGCAGGAACAGGAACTCGAGCAGTTCCTGGCGGTCGAGCGTCGCCGCCATGGCGTCGGTCGCGAGCGACTTGCGGACGATCCGCTCGCGCAGCGCGTCGAGGTCGATGCCGCGGCCATCGTCGCTCACGCGGATGCGAAGCATGCCCGCGTGATGGCGCGCCTCCACGCGCAGCGTCGCCTGCGCGGGCTTGCCCTTCGCGCGGCGCTCGTCGGGCGTCTCGACGCCGTGGTCGAGCGCGTTCCGCAGCATGTGGTTGAGCGGCGCGTCGAGCCGCACGAGCACATCGCGGTCGACTGGCACCTGATCGCCCACGATCTCGAGCCGCGCGTCCTTGCCGAGCTGCCGCGCGAGGTCGCGCACGGTGCGCGAGAGCGTCGCCGTCGCGTCGGCGAACGGACGCATGCGGCTCGACAGCACCTCGTGGTAGAGCTGCGTCGAGGTCTCCTCGCCGCGGCGGATGGCGCCTTCGACCGTCAGGAGATGCGAGAGCACGCGCTCGCGGCCGCCCTCGATGAGCTTGCGCGCAGGCGCGAGCGCGGCAGGATCGATCCCCGAGCGGCGCGCGTCGGCACGCAGCCGGTCGAGTTCGTCCTCGAGGCGCACGAGCTCGCGCTTGAGCTCGAGCGTCTCGTCGCGCAGCGAGCCGAGCCGTCGCGACTCAAGCATGGTCTCGCCGGCGAGCTGCAGGAGCCGGTCGAGCTTTTCCGCCGTGACGCGCACGCTGGCGCCGCGCGCCTGCGCCGAAGGTGCTGGCGCGGGCGGTGCGGATGACGCGGCCGCAGCTGGTTGCGGCGGCGTGATCGGCGGAGTCTCGATGGCCGTCGTTTCGACGACGGGGTTTTCGAGGGGGGTTTCGACGGGGGATTGAACAACGGTTGGCGCAGCGACCGCCGGTTGCGCTGGGACGGTTGGCGGCGGCGCTGCCGCGGGCGCGCTCGCAGCAGGCGGCGCAACCCGCAGTTCCGCGATCAGTGCATCGACCGCAGGCTCGTGCTCCGTGCTCCATGCGGGGACCGCGGATTCCTCGATGCGCGCAAGCGATGCGAGGAGATCGGTGCCCTTGAGCAGCTGATCGATGCGCGCGGGCTGGATCGCCTCGCGCCCCTTCTGCATCGCGACGAGAACATCCTCCATCGCGTGCGCGAGCTTCACGGCGATGTCGAGCCCGATCACGCGCGCCGCGCCCTTGATCGAGTGCGCGGCGCGCATCAACGGCTCGACCGTCGCCGGATCGCTCGTGCCCTCGAGCTTCACGAGGCCCTCGCTCAACGCGGCGGCGTGAGTCTCCGCCTCGGCGCGGAAGAGCTCGTGCAGCGAGAATCCGCCGAGATCGCTCATGCGAGGCTCCTCGCGAAGAGCGCCGAGAGCCGCGCGCTGTCGAGAACGCTCACGAGTCGGTGATCGCGACCGTCGAGCGGCGGGATGTCGGCGAGATACTTGGTGCAACCGTCCGCCGCGTGGCGAACGGTCGCAGGCGGCGGCAGCGTGGCCGACGCGTCGATGCGACGGACGCCCTCGACGCGATCGACCGCGAATGCCCAACGCGAGCCCTGCTGTCCGATCACCACGAAATGCGTCTGCTGCGCGGCGGCGGGCACGCCAAGCGCAGAGCCCGCGGTCGCAACCAGCGTCAGCTCGCCACCGATGTTCGCGAGCCCCGCGAACACCTCGTTGGTGCGGTGCGGCACACGGCGGACCGGCGAGCACTGCACCACGCGATGCGACTCCTCCGCATCGATCCCGAGCCGCTCCTCGCCGATCTCGAAGACGAGCACGCTGCGCATCTTCGCGGCCCGCGATTCCCCGCGCGACGCCACGATCTCCGTGTTGACGCGCAGGTCCTCCTCGGGCAGCGCCCGGTCGAGCAGCGCGCGCATCTGCGCCAGGCTCTGCCGCTCGCGCAGCTCGAGCGCGCGCTCGGTCGAGTGTTCGGTCGCTGGTGACGGTTCGCTCATGCTTCGTTCTTGAGGTCGCGGAAACACGGAGAGACTATCACGCGCCGCCTTCAGCGCGCATGCGATCGAGGTGGATGCGGAGGGCGCGGGCGCGCAGGTGATCGGCCTCGGCGGTGTCACCGCGAGCGGCTGCCAGCCGCGCAGCCATCACGACTGCGTCCTCGAGGTTTCGGTCGAGGTAGAGCGCGCGTCCGATGGCCTCGCGCGCGCCGTCCTGGTCGCCCCGCGCATCCAGGATGCACGCAAGCTCGAGATAGAGACGCGGCTCCGACGGCCGCGCGGCGATCGCGGCGCGCGCCTGCGCTTCGTCGTCGAGCTCGGGCACGATCGGCGCGGCAGGCGCCGACGGTTCCACGCGCCACGGGTCGCGCGGGCGTCGCACGCGCGGCGCCACCTCGGCCTGCGCCGGGGCGGTTGCGTGTGCGGCGGCGCTCGCGCGCACGAGCGCAAACGCACCGGCCGTCTGCTCGGGCACAAGTCCGGTCGCGCTCGCAGCCGCCGTGGTCTCCGCATGGCCGACAAGCAGCACGCCGTCGTCTGCGAGCAGTTCAGCGAGCGCCTTGAAGATCGCGTTGCGTGCGGCGTGCTCGAGATAGATCGCCACATTGCGAAACGCAATCACATCGAAGCGCTCGCCCGCACGCCGGCATGCCTCGACCTGAGCCTCGGCCGAGATGGCGCGCGCGCGGATGACGCGCAAGAGCTCGGGCGTGGGGCGGACCGAACCGCCATCGGATACGAAGAAACGCGCGGCGAATGGCGGGATCCCCGTGCGCAGCTCCATGGCGCCGAACTGCGGCGCCCGGGCGAACACCGCGGCGTTGCGGTCGCCGGCCTCGATCACCACGCGGTCCGCCTGTGCGTCGCCCACTCCATCTCGCAGCGCCGCGGCGATCGAGCATGGCTCGCACCAGCCACCCGCGCCGACGACCAGCGCGCGAACGCCGCGCGTCGAGCGGGTGCGCGCGAAGGAACGGAGGAACTCGAAGCTCTCGGGATAGCGGAAGAGCCATGTCTCGGGCGGTGCGAAGTGCGCCTCGAGCCGCGCGAACTCCGCGGGGTCCGCGAGCGCGCGCGACGCGGCGTCCTCGACGCTTGCGATGCCGAGCTCGCGCATGCGAAGCGTGAGGAACGACGCAACGCGATCGGGTGCGACCGCGTCGGCTGAAAATCCACTGCGTGCGCGCAGCGCCGCGATCACGGCCGCGGTCTGCGGACCGATCACGGTTGCGGCCACTCCGCGGCGGAACGAGGAAGTTCGCGCAGCGTGCTGTCGCCCTCGAGGATCCGTCGGCAACGCAGGAGCTGGACGAGCCCGTCATCGTCGGCGATCGTCGGTCCGAGATGGGGCGCCCCCGCGAACGCAAACCCTGGATGCGCGCCGGGCTGGCTGAAGTCGCGCGTGAACGGGCCGATGATCTCGGAGACGAGCAACCCGACGCGATTCGCCGCTCCGTCGGGCAGCGTCGCGTCGAACAGTTCCGCGTCGAGCCGCATCACGACGATTCGCGCACCGAGCCGCATGGTCGTCGGCGTGCCATCGACGATCACCCCGAGATCGACGAGCGGCACCAGCGTGCCTCGCAGGTTGAAGAGGCCGAGCAGCCACTTCGGCCCGATGCCCGCCGGGAGATGCGCGACGACCGGAAGCACCTCGAGGATCTCGGCGCAATCGAGGGCGAAGCGGCGGCCGCCGACGGTCGTGAAGAGCACCTGCATGCGCTCAACGCTCCTTGTCGGTGCGCGCCGCGCGTTCGTCGACCGTGAAGCGCGATGCAGCATCCGCAAGCACCGCGACCGAATGCGAGACCTCGTCCGCCACGCGTGCGGATTCCCTCGCGCTTGTCGCGGTCTGCTGTGCGCCTGCCGCGACCTGGTTGACGGCTTCCTCGATCTGCGCCACGCCGGCGGCCTGGCTCGCCATGCCACGCTGCACCTCGGAGAAGCTCGCGAACGCGGCGTTCATCTCGTTCATGATGCCCGCGAGATCGTTGGCAACGCGCTTCGCGTCGCTCGTTCCCGTGCGCATCTCGGCGGCGAACCGCTTCATGTCCGTCACGCCCGCCGCCACCGACTCCTGCATCTGGCGCACCATGCGCTCGATGTCGAGCGTGGCGACCGCGGTCTGGTCGGCAAGCCGCCGGATCTCACGGGCCACGACGAGGAAGCCGTAGCCCGCCTCGCCCGCCTTCTCGGCCTCGATCGCGGCATTCACCGAGAGAAGATTCGTCTGCTCGGCGACCTTGGTGATGGTCACCACGACCGAACTGATCGCCGCGGCCTTCTCGGCGATGACCTCGAGTCGGTCGCCGATCTCGGTGGTCGCGCCATCGAGCCGCGACATGGACGAGGCCATCGCATCGAGTCGCCCACGCCCGGCCGCGGCTGCGTCCGCGGTGCGGCGCGCACCCGCGTCGACAGCCTGCACGGAGCGCAGCAGTTCGTCGCCCGTCGCCGAGATCTCGCGGATCGCAGCGGCGATCTGCGCGGTCGATCCGCCGAAGCTGCTCGCGGTCGCGCCCTGCTCGCGCGTGGTGGCCGCAAGCTGTGCGCTGGTTGCGGCAAGTCGCGTCGACGCGGCTCGCACCGCCGACACGATGTTCGCCAGATCCGCGTTCATGGTGTTCATCGCTCGCACGAGCGATGCGCTCTCGTCCGCGCCACGCACCGCGACGGCATCGCCCGTGAGATCGCCGCCGGCGATGCGCACGGCGATCGACTCGGCTGCGCGCACGCGCTGGCTCAGGCGTACCGCGCCATACGAGAGAATCGACACGATCACCGCGACTCCGATGAGCGCGGTGAGCAGGTTCAGCGCCACGAGTCCGGAGATCTCTGCGGCAACCACGCTGGTGGGCTTGCGCACCACGAGCCGCCACCCTCCGGTCGGCACCGTCGCCGTCACCAGATAGCACTCCTCGCCGAGCGACTCGTCGAACACCTTGGTCAGCGTCGCATCGCGTGCGAATCCCCCGGCGAAGAGCGGAGCCATGGGTGATCCGCTGACCTCGCTCGTGCGCAGCCTGGTGCCGCCGGTCACATCGGTGGTTGCGGCGATGAACTGGCCGCGCGTCTCGAGGAAGAGATCGGCGTCGAGCTCGTCGGCGAGCGCGTCGAGCTGCTTCTGCGCGTCGGTCAGCGCGATGTCGAGTCCCGCGATGCCGACGAACCGTCCCTCTCGCACGATCGGCATGACATACTCGATGATGTCGGTGCCGAGGTAGGTGTACGGCTTGGTCACGATCGCGTCGGCGATTCCAGCTCGCTCGAAGCGCTCCTTCGGCAGCTCGTACCAGAGCCCTCCGTCCTGCTCGGTGTTCTGCAGCGGCTCGAGGACGATGCCCGTCGGCGACGCCGGATCGCGCTTGAAGTACGGATAGAAGCGCCCGCCTTCGCCCAGCGCGTTCGCAGGCACGCCGGCCTGCGCGCCCGCTGCGTCCTGGCCGTCGGCGTTCGGCTCGTAGCCGATGTAGGCGGCGTAGACCTCGGGGTTGGTGCGGAGGATGCGCTCGAGCATGCGCAGCGTCTCGGCGCGGCGCCCGAACTGACCCGTCTCCTGCGACAACACCATCATCCGCACGAAGCCGATATCGCGGGCGTTGCGGGTGTCGATCTCCTTCACCGCAGCCGCGGTCTCCGACACCAGCTCCTTCTCGATGCGCGTCACGATGCCGTTCCACGCGCGCATCGCGTTGACGCCCACGATCGCGAGCACGACGACGACCGCGGGAAGCACTCCGAGCAGCAGTGCCTGCCCGAGAAGGGTGCGACGGAACGGGATCCCACGAGGCATCCGCGCAATGTATCAGCGGGCGAACAGGAGAAGCCGCCGCGCTCAGCGCACCGGGTCGTCGGTCCAACGGATCTCGATGTCGCAGTCCTTGAAGTCGGCCGGCAGCAGCCCGCGGATCATCTCGGCGACCGTGGCGCGGGCCTTCTCGCGAACCTCGACCATCGGCGTCTCGGCGCGCGCGGCGTCGAGCACGGCTGCACGGATCGAGGCCAGCGCGGCGTTGCGCGCCTCGTCGTCGCGAAGAATGTGGTCGATCCAGTCGCGATTGACCGCCTCGCTCAGCTTCGTGGGGTCGCTCTGCACCTCGACGAGGGACTCATCGACGCGCGGCGGCGGCAGGACCACGACGAACACGCGGCCGTCCGGGCGCTTGACCTCGTGCACATCGGGCTCCTGGTCCTTCGCGAACCCGTCGAGCGGCACGATGTACTGCACCTTGTTGCCGGGGACCACGATCTGCGTGCTGGTGCGACCGAGCTCGACCTTCGTCGGCTCGCCGATCGGCACGATCCAGGGATACACCGTGAGCTCCGTCGGCTTCGACGCGTCAACCACCACCGCGACCTCGCGCGTCGCGACCTTCAGCGCCGGTGCGCGGCGAAGCTCGCCGAGCGCGTTGGTGATGGCGATCTGCGTCTGACCCTTGCCGAGCCCGACGAACTGCGGGAAGAAGACGAGCAACGCGACCACCGCGACGGTGAAGGCCGCGAGGAACCCGGTCACCACGCTGCCGCCGAGGCAGCCGGCCACGGCAAGCCATGGGCGGTTGGTCGCAAGCGGCGGCGGTGACGGATCTCCCTCGGGCATGCGGCAATCGTACCTCGACCACGCGCGCGTGCCTCAGAGCACAGCGCAGCGAAGTCCGACAGGGTCGACCTCGAATGCGAAGGCGCGCGCACGCGGATGGGGCGGATCGCGTTCGATTTGCGCCGCAAGTTCCTGCGCCGCACGGGCATCGCGCGCGACCAGAAGCATGAAACCCCCGCCGCCCGCGCCCGCGAAGCACCATGAGGAAAGTTCCCGCTTCCAACGCTCTGCCAAGGCGTCGAACGACGCCGGGCAGCTTCCCGGATCGATCTGCCGCTTGCACGCGCGGTACTCGTCGAGCTCGGCGAGCACGCGCGCGAGCTCGCCCGCGCGCAGCGCCTCGCGCATGCGCTCCGCGTTCGAACGCAGCCTCCGGACCGCGTCGACCGCCGCCGGCTCGAGCACGAGCCAGTTCCAGACGACCTGCTCGAGGATGTTCTTCGCCATGCGGCGTTCACCCGTGAAGTAGAGGAGCGAGCGCGACGCGAGCTCGGCCGCAGCGCGCGCGGGAACCTCGAGCCGCTCGACGCGCGGCCGTTGATCGTCACCCGAGGCCGTGCGACCGATCTTGAATCCACCGACGACGCCGCCGACCTGGTCTTGCCAGCCGCCGCGCGACCCGAGCATCTGCTCGAGCGCGCTCGTCGCCGCGAAGAGCTCGTCGGCAGTCCGCTCACGGCCGAACATTCGGTCGAGTGCGTGGATCGTCGCAGCGCCGAGGATCGAGCTCGTGCCGAGGCCGGAGCCCTTCGGAACGGCGCTGAACATCGTGAGCGAGACGCCGCCGCCGATCGCTTCGAGCCACCTCGCGAGCGATGCCCTCGGATCGGCGGGCGCGGCACCCGTCAGCACGAGCGCGTTCTCCGCGAGGCTCGGCCAGCGACGCGGATCGCCGCGCTCCGCGAGGTCGCGCGCGTGTCGGATGACGCGCGTCTCCCCGAGATCGGTGCTCGTGATGCGGATCACGGGCTCTTCCTCGAGCTTCGCGACGACCTGGATCGGAAGCTGTCCTCGCAGCGTGACCGCGACATTCACCACGGCGCCGCCGACCTCGTTGCAGATCGGCGGCGTGTCGCTCCAACCTCCTGCGAGATCGACGCGGACCGGCATCGAGGTCCAGACAGCCTGATCGTGCAGGATCACAGCCCGCGTCGGGCGCGAAGGAACCGCGAACTGGCCGAGCACCGCATCGCCGACCGCCGCGAACGCGCGCGACCGCAGCTGTCCACCCGCCCGCGTCCCGACTCCACGCGCCTCGGCGTCGATCGCCGCCTCCCGCGCGATGCCAAGCGCAGGCTGCGTCAGCGCCTGCGCGCGGGCTGCAAGCGCGAACGCCTGACGGGCGCCCGCGCACGCGCCGACATCCGCCTGCGCGACGAGTTCGCGCAGCGTCCACTTGCGCGCGCGTCGCCAGGCTGCGGGCGCTGAGCGCTCTTCCCACATCCAGCGGACCGACGCAAGCGCATCGCGAGGGCTCGCCTTGCACCAAAGCCGCGCGTCCCAGAGCGTGCCATCGCCTTCGCTCCATCCATCGGCGCGAAGCCGCGTCATGGCGCCGCCAAGCACCGTGCCGCCCGCCGCAAGCGGCGTCTTGAAGTCGTCATCGAGGTGACACGCGACGATCGCCTCGCCGCCGGCGCGGAGCGGCACGCCGAACACAGAGATTCCCCGCGGAATCGCGCCGCCGAGTCGGCCCGCGATGCACGCGACGATGTTGTCGCCGCCGAGCGCGAGCGCGCGTGCGTCGCAGGCGTCGACGACGACGCGGCCGCGCGCACGCGCCGCCGGCGCGCGTGCATCGAGCGCCACGACATCGGAACCGTCGCATGCGACGCCGAACTCCGAGAGCCTCGCGCGCGTGCCGCAGCAGGCGTCGAGCATGTCGCGCGTCGTCCCGACATGGAGAAACTCGCCGATCTCGGCGCGCCGAAACCGGAACTCCGTGCCGCGCATCGCGTCGAACAGCGCCGCGAGCGGCTTCGCGAGCTCGCCCTTGCCGCACGCCTCGAGATACGGAGCGCGCTTCGTCGGCGCCGGCAGCGCCATCGCGATCTCGCGGTAGAGATCGACCACGGGAAGCTCGCCGCGGGAGGCGCGGTCGGCGAGTCCGCCGCGCGCAAACGCGATCTTTCCAGCGCGAATCCGCACGCCGGCACCGGTGAGGAGCGCGGCGATCGCCGGCGGATCGAATGAAAAGAGCCCGAGATCGAGGAGCGCGCGGCCGTCGCCGTCGAGCGCGCGCGCCGCGCGGAGCTCGGCTTCGCTCGGCTTCTGCAGGAACGCCGCGACGCGATCGCCACGGCCGCGCACGAACACGCCGTGCCTCGACGCGCGCGCCGCCGACGCGCGCTGCGCCACGCCGATCACGCCGGCGCCGTCGAACCGCACCGGGTCGCGCGCGATGCCGAGCACCGCATCGCCGACGCCGACAAGCGCCTCGCCGCCCTTGCGCGGCGAAAGCGCCGCGAGGTCCTCGAGCACGAGATCGAACACCTTGGCGCACACGCCGCCGCGCGCCGCGCGCGGGATCGGCGCGAAGAGCTTCCCCTCGACCGCGTACATCGGGAGTCGCCGCGAGTCGCCGCCGGAATGCAGGATGAGCACGCGCTCGCCCGCGAACACCTGCTCGATCGAGCGCGCACGCTTGACTCGCAGGATCCGGCGCGCGACCTCCGCAAGCGCAAGCACCGTCGCCGCACCTGAGCCGATGCGCGCGTTGCGCGCGTCCGCCACCGCGAACGCGCCGCGGCTTCCCGCGAGCGGTCCGCGCCCTGCGCGCGACGCAAGCTGAGCGTCGTACGCGGCCGCCTGGCGCGCATTCGCGGCGGTCAGCACGAGCCAGCCGAAGGTGGAGCGGCGCGGAGAATCCATCGCCACAAGGTATCCGATGGCGCAATTCGTCGACGATTCCGATACCTTCTCAACATGCGCGTGTTCGCACAGGCCATCGACCTCACCGACGATCCGGCTCGGATCGAGGAGTACCTGCGCCATCACCGCGCGGTGTGGCCCGAGGTCACCGGCGGCCTGCGCGCCATCGGGATCCGCGGCATGCGCATCTGGCGCGGCGGAACGCGGCTCTTCATGGTGGTGGAGACCGACGACGACTTCGATCCCGCGCGCTACCAGAGCTATGCGTCGGACCCGCGCACCCGGGAATGGGACGCGCTCATGCGCACCTTCCAGCGGCCGACGCCGTTCGCCCGGCCAGGCGAATGGTGGGCGCAACTTGAGGAAGTATTCGATCTCGACCGATTCCCGCAGAGACGGGACACTGTGAAGGACATGCAGGACACACGCGAAGGAGCAGGTTCATGACGATTGGCGCGACGCTTGAGTTCCACGGCGCCGCCGGCGAGGTGACGGGAAGCTGCACGCTTCTCCGCACCAAGAAGGCTCGCATCCTCGTCGACTTCGGCATGTTCCAAGGCACGCCCGCCGATGAGGCGCGCAACGCGATCCCGCCCGAGATCGACTTCGCGTCGCTCGATGCCGTGATCGTCACCCATGCGCACATCGACCACTGCGGCCGACTCGCGATGCTGCCCGAGCTCGGCTTCAAGGGGCGCATCTACTGCACGACCGCGACGCACGAGCTCCTTGGCCGCGTGCTGCGCTCGAGCGCGCGTCTCCAGCGCGCGCGCTTCTACGAGCGCGCCGACGGCAGCGCCCCCTGGGCGCGCGCGCTCATGCCGGGCGAGGAAGCGGGCGGACCGCCGGAGTTCCCCCCCGCGCAGCGGCTCTTCGACACGCCGGAAGTCCGCGACACGATGGACATGATCGAGGGCGTGCCGCTCGACCGCGAGGTCAAGATCGCGCCGCTCGTCTCGCTCATCTTCCGCAACGCAGGCCATATCCCGGGCGCCGCGAGCGCCGAGCTCACCGTGGGCGCAGGCGCCGACAAGCGCATCGTGCTCTTCTCGGGCGACCTCGGGCCCGAGCGCTCGGCGCTGCTCGCGCCGCCCTATCGCCCCGCGCGCGCCGATGTCGTCGTCGTCGAGTCGACCAACGGCGAGCGCCGCCGCGACGCGAACCTCGACCCGGAGACGGCGCTCGCGGCGATCGTCGCCGACGCCGCGCGGCGCAAGGCGAAGGTGATCGTGCCCTGCTTCGCGCTCGGCCGCGCGCAGCTCCTTGTCTACCGGCTCGCGCGCCTGCACGCGCGCGGGCTGATGCACGGGCTCAATGTCTATGTCGACTCGCCGATGGCCGTGCACGGCATCGAGTCGCTCTATCGCCACCCCGAGTACCTCGCGCCCGAGCTCACTGCGGCCGTGCGGTCGGGCGGCGCGCCGCTCTGGTTCCCGGAGCTCCACTACATCCTCTCGAAGCGCGAGTCGATGGCGATCGACCGCATGGTGCACGGAGGCATCATCCTCGCGGGCAGCGGATTCATGGACGCGGGTCCCGTGCTGCGGCACCTCTCCGAGTCGATCGATCGCGAGGACTGCGTGATCGTGCTGTCGGGCTACCAGCCCGAAGGCGGCTTCGCGTGGCGCATCCAGCGTGGCGCGGATCGCGCGCAGTTCAGCGGCAAGACGCTGCCCGTGCGCGCGAAGTCGGTGCGCGTCGAGGGGCTCTCGGGCCACGCCGATCAGGACGACCTCGTGAAGTGGTTCTCGAGCTTCGGCGAGAAGCCGTCGCGCGTGGTCATCAACCATGGTGTCGACACCGCACGCGCGGCGCTCGCGGCGCGGCTGAAGACCGAGCTCGGCATCGAGAGCACGCTGCCCGCGCGCGCCGTGCCGGTCGAGATCTGACGATGGCGAGTGCGCCCGCCGCCGACTTCGCGCTTCCACCGCTTCCGGCGGCGCCGCGGCGCGTGCTGTTCTTCGTGGCGATGGAGCACGAGGCCGCGCCCATCGCGGATGCGCTCGGGCTCGTTCGCGCAGGCGATGCGCGCGTGGGTCGCGTGGCGGGTACCGAAGTCACGCTCATGACGCCGGGCGTCGACCCCGCGACGAAGGCCGATCGCATCGGTCCCGTGCACGCGTCGGCCGCGCTCGCGCGCATGCTGGCGCAGGCGCGCGCGCCGTTCGATCTCGTGATGAACGCCGGCACAGCGGGCGGCTTCGAGGCGCAAGGTCAGCGGATCGCCGATCTCGTCGTCGCGCGCGACGCGATGTTCCACGACGCACGCGTGGCGATCGATGGCTTCGACCGCGTGGCGCGCGCGCACACGCGGCTTTCGGCCGACGACGCGGCACTTGCGCGGACGGCGGCGGCGCTCGACGCGCGCGCGGGGCTCGTCTCGACGGGCTCGAGTCTCGACGCGACCACGGATGAACTCGCTGCGTTCGCGCGGTCGGGCGCGCTGGCGAAGGAGATGGAGCTCGCGGCGCTCGCGGTCGTGTGCCGGTTGCACCACACGCCGCTCGTCGCGCTCAAGGGCATCACCGACCTCGTCGGTCACCACGAGCCGACGCATGAGGCGTTCCTGCGCAACCTCGAGCGCACCGCAGCGCGGGTGGCCGCCGCGAGCGGGCCGTTCATCGAGTCGATCTGCACGCGCGCGAGCGCTGTCGAGCCGAGTGATCCGCGCCCGTAGGTCGACGGCCGGCATCACCCGCCCTCCGCATCAACGGAGGGAACGGCCGCAGCCGCGAACGCGCGAAGGACGGTCGTTCAATCCGCGTCGATCTTGCCGCCGCGCTCGATGCGGGTGATCGACAGCGTGTACGCGCTCGCGCCGCCGTTCGAGCGCGAGCCGACCATCAGGCGCAGCGGATCACGCGACGAGACGCCGCCATTCACGGCGACGCGGTCTTGCGTCACCATCCAGCGCTCGGTCGTGTCGCCCTGCTGCAGCACGAGCGTCACGGCGCCCCAGTTGCCGAAGCGCAGCACGACGACGCCGTCCTCGTCGGTGTTCGTCGCGGTCGGCTCCGGACCGCGCTGGCGCGCGCCCGCGCCGGTCGCCGTCACCGCGACGCCTTCGACCGGACGCCCCGTCGCGGCATCTCGCACGGTCAGCATGTAGCTGCCCGCGCCAGTGGGAGCGACCGGCTTCGGCGAAGCCGAGCAGCCGGAGAGCGTGCCAACGCCAAGCGAGGTGGCGGTCACACAGAGGGCGACGATGAGGTTCCGGGCAAGCGAGTTGGTGGCGTTCGTGTTCATGGCATCCGTTCCAGGGCCGCGAGTGTAGGCGCGCCTCACTTCTCGGTGAAGTCGAGGTCGGTGCCGTAGGTCTCGCGCAGCCCAAAGGTGGCGAGCAAGGCGATCGGCATCACGATCGAAGCGACCACGGCGGCGGCCATCCAAGGCTCCGTCTGCTTCGAAAGCGCGAGCCACAGGGCGCCCGTGCCCGCCGCCGACCAACGGACGATGTTCGGCGCGGTGGTCGCGGCGGTCGCGCGGAGGTTGGTGCCGAACTGCTCGGCGCCGATCGTCGCGAACACCGCCCAGTAGCCGCTGGCGAACCCCGCGAAGCAGATCACCGCGTAGAAAGCCGCGAGGCTGTGCGCGCCGACCGTGAAGTAGAGCGTGATCGCGGCCAGCGTCAGGCCATGGAAGATCCAGATCGCGCGGCGCCGCGAGCGCAGCCACTGGCTGACGAGCCCGCTCGAGAGGTCGCCCGCCGCAAGCCCGATGTAGCACCACATGATCGCGCGCGCGGGGCTCGGTTGCTCCGCGCCCTCGAGCCCGAGCGACGGCATGATCCGGTCGCAGTACTTCACGAGCGTGCCGACCACGAACCAGATCGGAACCGCGATGAGCACGGTGCAGGCGTAGCGCTTGAGCCGCTCGCCCGGCCAGAACAGCTTCCAGAACGCGCCTTGCCCGCCGACCTTCGACTCCTTGGCGTTCACGAAGAGCCCGCTCTCCACGACGCCGACGCGGAGCCCGAGCAGCGCGAGCCCGAGCACGCCGCCGATCACGAATGCGGTGCGCCAGCCGACGAACTGCGTCGTGAAATAGCCCGCCACGGCGCCAAGGATGCCGACAGCGGCGACGACGGTCGTCGCGATTCCGCGCCGCTCCTTGCTCACGAGCTCGGCGACGAGCGTGATGCCGGCGCCGAGTTCGCCCGCGAGGCCGAATCCCGCGACGAAGCGCAGCACGCCGTACTGGTTGAACGCGCTGCCGAGGCCGATCGCATGCAGGAACCCGAGCGGTCCGCTCGGGTCGACATCGGTCACGGCCGCATTGAGGAGATTCGCGAGCGAGTAGCAGAGAATCGAGCCAAAGAGCACGCTCAGGCGGCCACGACGGTCGGCGATGATGCCCCACACCAGTCCGCCCACCAGCAGACCCGTCGTCTGGAGGATGTTGTCGAGCCAGATGCCGGACTCGGCGAGCATGTGGTCGACCTCGGCCTGGGTCTTCCCCGAGAGGCTCGGGCCGAGGATCTCGGTGAGCGAGGCCTTGCGGATGAGCGCGAACAGCAGCAGGTCGAAGATGTCGACGAAGTAGCCGAGCGCAGCGACGATGATGACGAATGTCACGGCTGCCTTGGACGGCGAGGATCGACCCGTGGGGCCGCCGCCTCCCGTATCGATCGCCGAATCAAGCTTCGCGTTGGTGCGGTCGCTCATGGCGTCAGGTTATGGTGTGGTTGGTCGGTCCTGCAAACGCATCGGAGGCCCCGTGGACCGACGATTCCGACGCGCCGGGCCTGCGCCACCGACGCATGCATTCTGACTCTTGGATTGCCCCCCTCCCGCCGTCAATTCGCAGCGATTGTGGTGCGAACAGGCATCAAAATGCGATGGACTCCGTAGTAGACTCTTGGGTCGGCATCGGCGCCCAGCGCCTCGGAGACCTCATGACGATCGCTTCCTGCAAGACAACCGCCGCGCGCATCAACCGCACTGGCTTCACGCTTGTCGAGCTCTTGCTCGTCATCACGATCATCGTGATCGTGATGGCGTTCATCCTTGTCGCGATCAGCCAGCTGCAGACCCGCGCCCGCGCCGTCGCATGCCTGGCCAATCAGCGGCAGATCGCGCTCGCCAACATGTCGTACGCCAATGACAACAACGGGCGGCTCGTGAGCCCGCGCACCGACCCCTACCCGCCGGCAGGCGGCATGCGCGGCGTCGGCAACTGCTGGGTCAACACCTCCGTGACCGGCGGTCTTGTCTCAGGCGCCGAGACGGTGAAGAGCCTCGAGGGCGGCGCGCTGTGGAACTACCTCGGACAGAACGCGGCCGCGTATGCGTCGCCGATGGACACCACGGGACGGGTGCGCTCGTACTCCTTCAGCGCGTTCGTCGGCGTCGGCGACAACGACTACTACCGCCGCGCCGATGACTGGTACAACTTCCCCGACCTCGAGAGCCCCGAGACGCCCGAGCCGTTCCGCAACACGCAGTTCAAGACCGTGACTCTCTCGCAGATCCCGCAGCCATCGCGCACGATGGCGACGATCGCCGAGGAAGACGCGTTTGGCTACAACTTCCAAGGCTGGGCGATCGAAGTCGCGCCGCCGTCCGGTTCGGGCGGACTGTGGATCGACACGCCCGCGCTCTGGAACAAGGGCCGCGTGAATCTCTCGTTCATGGACGGCTCGATCGACGCGCCGAACATCATCTACGAGGAACTCGAGAAGGCGATGCAGCCAAACCCGGGCGCGGCGCCGCTGCACGCGGTCACCGAGACGGGAAGCCGTCCCGCGTTCAGGTTCATGACGACGATCCTGTTGCCGGGCGTCGTGCGGCCAGAGCTCCAGTGAGCGCAGGCACGCGGCGCAGGACTTGCGGGCGCGCCTGCAGTTGACCAGCGTCACTTCACGAGCGCTTCGAGCCTTGCATCGTCAAGCGCGCTGATCGCGTTCCAAGCCGCCTGCTCTTCCGGGTTGAGCTGCGCCTCGCGCACCATGGCGCCGACCTTCTGCGACGCCTCGAGCACCTTGCCGAAGAGCTCCTTGTACTTCGCCTGCTGCTCTTCATTCATCTGCCCGCCGCTTGCGGCATTGAGCGCCGCGAGCTGCTGCGCGGTCTTGCGCTGCGCGACCAGCGCCTTGATGAGCGGCTGGAACTTCGGATCAGAGGCCTTCGCCATCGCAGCCGCAGGCGGCTCGTACGGCGGCGGCGGCGGCGGATAGTCGCCGGTCGGTCCACCGCACGCGGCGAGGAACGCCGCGCACGCGATGGGGAGCGCGAATGCACACACAGACCGACGGCTGAAGATGCGAGAAGCCATGCACGCAGGATAGCGAAGGGAGGCTCCTTCGCGAATGCCCTCACTCCCGCTCCCCGGGCCGAGGATGCGGCGGAACCACGCGGAAACCCTTCTCCGTCGTCCACAGTTCGTCGGCAAGCTCGGAATCCTGCGGCCCATCGCTCCAGATCTCGACCCGCCGGCTCGGGCTTCCGTCCTCCGCCGCCACGATCTCGAGGCGATACGGCTTGCCGCTCTGGGTGTCGGTCGTCAGCGGCGCAAGCCCCCATGGGGCAGGCGGTCCCTCGAGCTTCTGCTCGCGTGCGAACGCAAGCAACTCGTCCATCGTCTCGGGCAGGCGCCCAAACTTCCGGCGGAAACGCTCGATCACGAGCGCGAGCCGCGCACCATCCCGATGCGCCGTCCACGCAAGGGTATCGATGGCCCGATCCAGTCGGCTGAAGACGAGCACGCCGACGGGATCCGAAATGGGCCGCAAGGGCTGCGAGGTGAGTTCCTCGATGAAGCGCTCGGATGTCGATCGCTGCCGCTTCCAGAGCGGCATCGCCATGCGTGCGCGCATCGAGTCGAGATGCGCCTCGAAATCCCTCGTGAGCTCCGCGCGCGACGGCGCCCGCCAGACATACCACGGCGTCATGAGCGTGACGGCCATGTCCCAATACGGGTTCGATTGCTCATTGCGAGTGTCGCGCAGCGAGCGCATCACCGCCTTGAAGATCAATACGCCATCGCCTGCACCGTCATCAGAGTAGTAGCGCGACGCGGCCGCCTCGAAGTACGCCTCCTCCCACGCAAGGTCGAGCTCATGGTCCCGCGCGTCGGTCGACGCGAGCGCCGCCTCCAGCCGTGCAAGCTGCGCATCGCTCCATAACGCGGGCTGTCGGGACACGCCTGCGCCGATCAATCCCCAGACCTTTGCCCTGAGCGTGAGCGACTGCAGCTGCCCGACCTGGCTCCGCACCTCGTCGGCGTGCCGCGCCATCCGCGCGATCGTCTCGATGTCGACGAGCGCCCGCTCGGCATCGCCGTTGGAAAGCGCGTGGGTTGCGTCGAGATCGAGGACTCCAGCGATGTTCCGGAGCCATCGCGTCTCGGCAAGTCCGATCTCCGCCTCGGGAAACTCGGGGTAGTAACTGATGAAGCCGTCGCCCAGAAAGGCGACCGAGCGCGCATCGCTTCGGGTCGGCGCACGCACGCCGAACACCGGAACCTTGCTCGCCTCGACAAGCGCCGCGCGGGTGGGCGCGAAGCGCTCGAGCATGATCGTCATTAGTTCGTCGGCGGCTCCGCTGGCGACCGCTTCGCGCGATGTCTGCGCCGCCTCCGCGGTGTGGTAGACCGACCAGAAGGTGCCGTCATGCACGGCGCACCACGAGTCCTCGAGCCGTGTCCGCAAGGCCTTGTCGATGACAAAATCCGTCCGCGTCATGTTCGTCTCGGAGGTCTCGTCTTCACCGAGATGACGCGGATGCATCGCGTCCATGTAGGCGTGCCACGCCGACTCCGCGGGCGGGCACGGCGGCAGCTCCGCAAGCATCGCCGCGAAGCGATCTGTCGTCGGATTCGGCTTCAGCGATTCGTAGTGCAGCGCGAGGGCGAGGTACCCAAGCGCGGACAGGAAGGCCAGCGCGCAGAACGCGACCGCGATGATCGCGATGCGGGGTCTCGTCGGGCGCGTTTCTCTATCAGGCATTTCAACAGTTTACTGGCGACTCGGCGAACTCCCGCTTCATGCCGAGGACCTTCCCGCGCCGATATTCGCGCGTGCTCGTGGAACGGACCAGCCCCGAAGGCGTCGTGACGCTCGCAAGCCCGCTGCTCGTGCGCGCTGGTTTCGCACATGCGTTCTCGACGCGGCATGGCGGCGTCAGCGCGGCGCCGTTCGACACGCTCAACCTCCAGTCGACGCAGGCGAACGCGCGCATCCCCGAAGGCGACCCGCGCGACCTCGACGCGAACATCCGCGAGAACCATGCGCGCTTCGCGGCGGCGGCGGGCCTCGCGCGCGACGCGACCGTCGCGGACCTGAGCCAGGTGCACAGCTGTTCGGTGGCGCGCGCGGTCGATGCGCTTGCCGCGCGTGTGCCGGCCGATGCGCTGACGAGCCCGAGCGGCGGATGCGCGGTGCTGATCCGCGTGGCCGATTGCGTGCCTGTGCTGATCGCCGATCCGTCGACCGGCCATGTCGCCGCGGTGCACGCGGGATGGCGCGGCGTCGTGAGCGGGATCGTGCCCGCTGCGGTCGATGCGCTGCGCGCGATCGGTGGCGATCCGCGTGCGTGCGTCGCCGCGGTCGGGCCGTGCATTTCGGCGAAGCACTTCGAGATCGGGCCCGAGGTCGCCGACGCGCTGGGCGCCGCGGACCTCGCGGCGTGCGTCGTTGCGCCGGGCGTCCATGGCCCGAAGCATCACGCCGATCTCGTCGCCGCCGTCGCGCTGCAACTCGCGCGTGCCGGCCTCGCGCGCGACTCGATCGACGCAGCGCCGCCGTGCACCTACGCCGACCGCACGAGGTTCTTCAGCTACCGCCGCGACGGCGTCGCGAGTGGTCGGCTGGCGGCGATCATCGCGCCACGCGCGTCGGAGTCGACCGCTGCCATCACCCGCTCAGCAGACTGAAGTCTGCTGGCACCCGAGCGGAGCGACTCGACGGCTCGGTCGAAGCACCCGCGATCATCTACGACCAGCTCGCGCGCCTGATGCAGCCGAATCCCGCGAAGCCTCCGGTGCACAATGTCGTCGAGCCAGGCGAACGCCCCGCGTTCCGCTTCATGGCGGGGATCATCCTGCCCGGGATCGTGCGGCCCGAACTGCAGTGATCCGCGGCGTTCAGCGCGCGGAGTCCGCGCGCTTCGCACGCTCGCGCGCGATCACATCGGCCGTCTCATGCACCGCCTCGCGCAACTTCCAACCGTTCTCGAGCGCCTTGTCAAGCGCAGGGATGAGGACTTCGAGCAGGTTTGACGGGTCCGCGAGCAGGTCGTCCGCGCGCTCTCGATACGCGCCCATGCGCGCATCGAACTCGTCGCGGGTCGAGGCGTTGGCGACGGCGATCGCCGCGTCGTATTGGGCATCGATCTGATCCGTGACCTCGCGGCGCGATGGAAACGCCGTCGCCGCAAGCGGCCCCGAGAGAAACTCAAACGCTGCAACCGTCGGTGGTCTCTGGCTGAAGGGCGGGCGAGGCGACATCCCCACGAGCACGTGCCCCCACGCCCGCGGGAGCAGCACGCCATCGCCGTGTCCATCGTCGCTGAAGCAACGCTGGATGAGATCGCGCACCATCAGGCGCTCACCTTCGATGCCGACTGCAAGCCCGCTTTGCTGGGCACGCACGATTTCCTCGAGCCGTGCGAGATGCGCATCGCTGAACTCAGCCGGCGTTTGGCCGACCGCGCGCCGCACCTCGTCGAGCACGATGCGCTGAATCCCGATCTCGACAAGCTCGGAGATCAAGAACGGAAACTCGCCGACATGGCGTCCCACCATGCTCGCGGCCTCGATCGACGCGAGGAAGTCGTCGACACGGCCGTCCTTCGCAGCGATCCGTGCGTCGTAGCACAGGAGTTTCGCGCTCGGGCGCAGCACGGAGAGCTGCGGCAGCGCGACCGAAAGCAGCGAGGAGGCGAGCGGTCCATCGGCGTAGCTCTCATCCAAACCGGTGAACGATTCGAGTCCAAAGAACCGGACCGCCGCGTCATCGGTCAACCCGTTCGCCTTGATGCCGAGCCCGAAGACCGGCCGCGTGCGGACCGCGCGCAGCAACTCGATCGTTCCGCGCATCTCGGCAAGCTCAGCACGCGCGGTCGCCTCCGCGGCGGGATCTTCATCGACGCGGAGCAATGCTTCCTCGATGGCGCCGATGCGCTTGACCGACCACTCCTGACGGTACCGCCCGGACTCGTCGGCGAGCGCGGCGATGTAGATGTCGAGCGCCCGCCCCTCCGGCCCCGCCTCCGGAAGCCGCGCGTTCACCGCGGCGCGCGCATCGAAGGAGATCACCGGCTCGCGCAGGTAGAGCACCGTGGCCGAACCGAGATACACGGCAAGCACGGCCGCGACACCGATCGAACCCCACTTGACGAACATGCCGGCCGCGCGGTCGAACGATCCGCGCTTCGCGATGGCGCCCGCGCGCAGGTCGCGCGCGCTTTGACGCGCATCGCCGTACGACGCCATCAACGCTTCGGCCGACTTGCCTGCGGCGAGCCCTTCGCTGAAGTGCGATGCCAGCTCGGCCGCGATATCGAGCTGCTCCGCGCGGCGCAAGCGGGTGCGCGCGACGAGCGATCCGATGAACGCCTTGAGTTCCTCGGGCAGCGCGGTCGCTGCCAGCGTCGCGTGCACGGCGCGTCTCGTTCGTCCGAACATGGTGCCTCCAGTCACTTGCCCGCCTTCGGTTCCGCGAACGCCTGAAGCCGCGCGAAGTCCGCGACCGCTTCATCGATGCGCGCCTCAAGATCGACGGGCTTGACGACGGTCAGTCCGCTCAGCGGCGATTGCTCGTCCGCGATTCCCTGCTGCACGGTCTTCGCGAACCGCTGGCGCAGCACGGCGGCCTGCGCCTGCGCGGCCTCGATCGCGCCGAGGTCGAAGAGGTCCCGCATCGCGAGCAGCGGTCCGTCGAACGCGCATGCACAGGGTTCGGGCGCGATCGCGGGGCGCTTCGTCGTCAACACGCCGACGAGGAACACCACGGCTTCGGGCGAGAGCTTCGCAAGGCGCTCGCGCGAGAACGGCGTGCCGTCGCTGCGCGACGAGCGCGGCGGCTGGCGCATGCCCGCAATCCGCGCGCGCTCGAAGTCGATCGCGCGGCGCAGGCCAAGCGCATCGGTCGGCTTGAACAGGGCAAGCTCGGCGGCGAGCCGTTCGCGCGCGGCCGTGTCCAGAAGACCCTTCGCTTCGACCTGCGCGAGCGCCTGCGCCACATCGCGCGAGAATCGCTGGGCGATGAGCGCGCGTCCGATGCCGCCGCCCTCCGCGAAGTGCCGTACGGCGACCACGCCGGCGACGCACGCGTCGACCGCGCTCGGCGCGCCGCTCGGACGCTCGCCGGGCAGGAGTGCGTCGAACAGCATGATCCGAAGCGCGCCCAGCGCGCCCTCGCTTCCCTCGGGCAGGAGATCGGGCTCTTCCTGCCCGAAGTCGTCGAAGGCGCAGCGATTGATCCTGGCCGCCTGCATCACGCGGTCGATGACGCCCGGGCGCAGCGCCTCGATCGCGCGTCGCGCGTCGCGACGGTCTGCGTCGGTCATGTCGCCCGCGGCGATGCGCAGCGCGTGAACCGTCCGCTGCGGCTCGAGCGCAAGCGATTCGGCCGCCTTGGCCGCCGCGAGATAGAGGCGTGCCGCGTTCATGAAGTCCGCCGGCGCCTTCCTTCCGCTCGCAAGCTCGACGAGCCGCGCATCCTGCTCGGCGAGAACCGAACGCAGCGCCTCGAGGCGCTCGACCGTGCGCGAGACATCGGGCGCGAGCATCTTGACGAAAGCCCCGAACTCGCCCTGCTCCGCACGCGTCACCAGCGCGGAGATCTCCGCCTTCATCGCGGAAAGGTCGGGGTTCGCCAGCGCAGCCTTCATGGCATCGCGGTATGCGGCGGATTCGTCCTTCCACTTTGCCAACGACTCCGAATCCATCTGCGGCAGATTCATAGCGCCCATCGCCGAAAGCTCGCCGGCGCGGACACGATCATCGAGGGCAGAGATCCTCGCAGCCTCCTGCACGCCGATGTCCGCCTCCATGCCGATCGCGTTCACAAGCTGCGCGTGCATCGTCGCATCGAGCCCCTTGCGCGCGTCGAGAAGCGCCTTCGCCCCCGCTTGGTCGATCCCACCCTGCTCGAGCAACTCGTCGGCGGTTCCGATGTGGAGGTGCGTCAGTCCCATCGCCACGAGGGAGCTGATGAGGATCTTGTCCTCGCCGATCCGCCGCGCGGCAACAACCTGTGCGCGAAGCAGGTCTCCGGCGAGCGCCCGGTCGCCCCGCTGCGCGGCGTCGTGCGCGAGCGCCCGTGCGGCACGCTGCATCACCCGCTGATCGGAGAGATGCGGAAGCAACAGCCCGAATCCCTGGCTGTAGTCGAGCTCGCGTGCGTACGGCAACCCCGCCGCAGCCGTGAACTCGCGCGCAAGCGGACGCGCAGCCTCGAGCC
>JBEAUK010000172.1:0-4945 GCA_041161465.1 Planctomycetota bacterium
TCGTCGAGATGCGCGACGACGAGCACGACAGGCGATGCCTGCCGCGCCGCCGCCGCCGCGACGAAGGACGGCAGGCTGCCGGCAGAACCCTCCGCAGCGACCGTGCCGCCACGCGCAAGCATTCGTGCGACGAACGGATCGAGCACGCCACGCATGAGCGACTCGAGCGCTGCGTTCGCCGACGAGGCGTCGGGGATCGGACTGTCCGGTCTCTTCGTGCTCATCGAGACCTCATGGCTGCGATGCCCGTGCCGAGTCGCGCAGTTCTCCGATCTTGCGTTCGCCGATCCCCGGCACGCGCGCGAGGTCCTCGACCGACGCAAACGCGCCGCGCACGGCGCGGTCGGCCGCGATGCGCGCGGCAAGCGCCGGGCCGATCTCCGGCAGCAGCGCCAGCTCCTCGACCGGCGCCGTTGAGAGATCGATGCGGCACATCGGCGGCGAAACCTCGGGATGCAGCGCCATGTCACGACTCGCCGCGCGGGAGACCGCGACCGGGGCGATGACCAACAGCGCGACGGCGCTCCACGCGATGGTGGCCTGCGGCGTGGATGGCGCGGATGGCGCGGATGGCGTGCACCCGCTCATGGCGCGACCTTCCTCGACCGCGCGTCCTTCTCGAGCCGCTGCCGGATCTCGAGCAGCTTCGTGAGGATCGGCTTGGGATTTCCGTCGGCGTCGATCACGCCGTCGCTCGCGCCACCGCGGACATCCTGGAGACGCGACCACCACGCGCCCTCGATGAAGGTGCGCGCGAGTGCGATCGTGAGCAGCGACGCGCCCCATCGCGCCTGCGTGTCGGGCGACCACGCGGGCATCGCGTCATCGGACGCGCGGCCACGCCAGACGCCGCGCTCGAGCGTGGCGCGCGAGCCGTCGCCGGCGCTCGGCACGCCGAAGCCAGTCACGAACACCGGGAGCTCGCGACCGACATATCCATCGAGGAGCCCCGCCGTCGTCATCAGGTCACGCACCGGATCCGCGCCGCCGCCCTGCGTGAGTCGCACGCCCGCCGCGGTGAGATTGAGATTCGCGGCGACGAGCCCCTGCAGGAACGAAGTCGGCCACGCGGTTCCCTTGGCGCCACGCCAATTCTCGGCGCCAGGCGACTGAAGCTCGACCACCACGCGCGCGGTCCGCGCCACATCGCGCACGGCCACGACCGCGGTGCGCGTGAGGTCGACCATGCGCTCGATCCCCTCCTCGTGCCAGCCCGCGCAGTTGGCGCCGCTTGTCACGATGAAGATCGGCGTGGTGGCGCCGTAGCGCTCGGCGAGCGCGCGGGCCTGGTTCCAGACGAGCTCACGGAACTTCTTCGCGTCCTTGCGCGCCGCCAGCGCGTGCGGAGGAAGCGCGTTCGGCTCGCCGTCGGTCGTGCCGAAGTCGATGAGCGGCCCGAGGACGATCGGCTTCTTCTCCTGCACGCACCACGACGCCCACGCGTCGATGGCGCTGAAGTCGCGCTTGCCTTCCTTCTTCTCGATGAGCGCCCACGGCGTGCGCAGCGCGATGACATCGAAGCGCTTGGCGGCGGCCATGCTCGCCGGATTCGGCGGCGTCGCGGGGTCGACGCAGACGCCGAGCGTGGTCGAGCTGACCGCCTTTCGGCGCGCGCGGCGCGACACGAGGTGGCCGGCATGGCGGAGCGCGAGCGCCTCGCCCGCGTCGAGCCCGAACGCGATCGCGCGGCGCGCGAGGCGCTCGGCCTCGAGCGGGTCGTCGCAGCGAAGCGCCTCGCGGAAGGTCGCGCGCGCCGATTCCCAGAGCTCGATCGCCTCCTTCGCGAGCGCCGGGTTCCACATCTGCCAGGTCTCGCACTCCTCGACGAACTGCTTGATCATCGAGCGGGCGATCTCGATGAAGAGGTCATACGGCTTCTCGCGCGCAGGCAGGAAGCAGGTCTGGAGGACAAGCCGTCCAGCAGCACCTGCATCGACGAGGAGCGCGAGCCCGATCGGCGTGTCATTGGCCGGCCTCGCGTAGATGGTGTCACCCACCTGCTTCCACGCGCCGCGGGCGGGGCGGCCGTCGGTTCCGGTGATGAAGCACGACGAGATGCTCCAGCGCCCATCCGTCGAGCCATTGCCACCGTCGCGCGCGGGCGTCGGCGGGAGCAGCCGGTCTGGGCCGGCGGGATCATGGATTCGGAACTGGTGCACGGACGGACGATCGATCGAACGGCTTGGTGCGCTGCGGAAGGGGCGAGGCGGCGGAAGTCAGCAAAAATACGCGCGCCCGCCGCGAACATTGCGGCGCCGACGGGGACTTGGCTCGGACGGCTTCCGACCGCCCGCGCGGAGTGTACCCTGCCCGCGGATGGCCACCTCGAGTTCCGCAGTTTCTCCGAACGCTTCGCGCGACTCCGTCTTCCGCACCGACCTCCCGCTTCCCGGGCGTCGTCAGGGGAAGGTTCGCGATGTCTACCGCACCGCGTCGCATCCGTCGTCACCGCTGCTGATCGTCGCGACAGACCGATTGAGCGCGTTCGATGTGGTGATGCCGACGCCCGTCCCCGGCAAGGGGCGCCTGCTCACCACCATGAGCCTCGGCTGGTTCGGTTTCCTTCGCTCGCGCGGGCTCGTCGGCGACCATGTGCTCGGCACGGATCTCTCGTCGGTCGCTGGGCTTTCCGACGCCGACCGCGCCATGCTCGCGGGCCGCTCGATGCTCTGCCGCGCCGCCAAGGTGGTGCCGATCGAGTGCGTCGCGCGCGGCTACCTCGCCGGGAGCGGCTGGGTCGAGTACCAGAAGTCGGGCACGGTCTGCGGCATTCCCCTTCCCGCGGGCCTCACGCAGTGCGCGCGGCTTCCCGAGCCGATCTTCACGCCTGCGACCAAGGCCGAGGAAGGCCACGACGAGAACATCTCGTTCCGCCACGCGTGCGAGCTTGTCGGCACCGATCTCATGACGCGACTGCGCGAGCTCACGATCGCGATCTACGAGGCCGCCGCCGACTACGCGCTCGAGCGCGGGGTGATCCTCGCCGACACCAAGTTCGAGTTCGGCTTCGCGCTCGGCTCGGACGGCGAGCCCACCGACGAGCTGATCCTCGTCGACGAGGTCCTGACGCCGGATTCGTCGCGCTACTGGCCTGCCGACGACTACGCCGCCGGCCGCGACCAGCAGAGCTACGACAAGCAGTTCGTGCGCAACCACCTGCTCGGCCTCGTGTCGCAGGGCAAGTGGAACAAAGAGGCGCCTGGCCCCGCGCTTCCCGCCGATGTGGTGAACGCCACGGTCGCGCGCTACGAGGAAGCGCTCGCGAAGCTTGCGCTTCCGGCCTTCGACGCACGGGACAGCGGAGGCCGACGATGAGCGCGAAGATCATCGACGGCAAGGAGCTCAGCGCGCGCGTCCGCGAGGATCTGATCGCGCGCATCAAGGCGGCCGGACGCCCGGCCCGGCTCGACGCAGTGCTCGTCGGAAACGACCGCGCGGCCGCGATCTACGCGGAGAACCAGGCGAAGACCTGCGCCGCGGTCGGCATCGACTATCGCCTCCATCGCCTGCCCGACGGCGCCGTCTACGACGACATCGCGGGGCGCATCCTCCTCCTCAACACCGAGGACGATGTGCGCGCGATCATGCTGCACCTCCCGCTCCCGGCGGGCGTCGATGTCGAGCGCATCCAGTCGCTGATCGCGCCTGAGAAGGATGTCGAGGGTGTCAACCCGGCGAACATCGGCAATGTGGTCTATGGCCGCCGCAGCCTCGTGCCCTGCACCGCGCTTGCGTCGGTCGAGATGATCGAGTCGACGGGCGTCGAGCTTCGCGGTTCGCGCTGCGTGATCGTGGGCGCGTCGAACATCGTCGGAAAGCCGATCGCCGTCCTCCTGATGCGTGCGGAGGCCACCGTCGTGTCGACCAACAAGCACACGCGCGGCATCGCCGACCTCACCCGCTCGGCCGACGTGCTCGTGGCGGCGGCGGGCGTGCCGGGCCTGATCAAGGGCGACATGGTGAAGCCAGGCGCCGTGGTCATCGATGTCGGCATCAATCGCATCGCGGGCCCCGACGGCAAGTCCATCACCGTCGGCGATGTCGCCTTCGACGAGGTTCGCGAGGTCGCAGGGTGGATTTCCCCTGTTCCGGGCGGCGTCGGCCCCATGACGGTGGCGATGCTCCTCCGGAATACGGTCGATGCGGCGCTGCGCTGAGCGGGTCGTCGGGTAGCATGGCGGAACCGAAAGGAACCCCATGCTCGCAACCACCACGCTCGCCGCTCTCCTCTTCGCACTCCCGCAGAACGCCGACAAGATCGTTCCCGCGACCCCGATCAAGGCCGCGCCTGCCGCGCAGGACGCGCCGAAGCGCCTCGAGGCGCCTGCTCCGCTCAAGCTCGGCGATCCCGCGCCGGCCTTCAAGGTCGACGAGTGGGTGAAGGGCGAGAAGTTCGAGACGCTCGAGTCGGGCAAGGTGCATGTGCTCGAGTTCTGGGCGACCTGGTGCGGTCCGTGCATCACGGCCATTCCCCACCTCACCGAGCTCCAGAAGAAGTACCCCGAGGTCCGCTTCGTCGGCGTCGCGTCGAGCGAGTCTGGAACCGATGAGGCCGCGAAGCTCGCCAAGGTCAAGGAGTTCGTCGCCGGTCAGGGCGCGAAGATGGACTATCGCGTCGTCTACGTCGGCGACCGCTCCAAGATGAGCCGTCCGTGGATGGAGGCTGCAGGCCAGTCGGGCATCCCCTGCTCGTTCATCGTCGATGCGAGCGGTCGCGTGGCGTGGATCGGTCACCCGATGTCGATGGACAAGCCCCTCGCGATGATCGTGAAGGGCGAGTACGACGTGGCGAAGGCGGCCGCCGAGTTCGAGCAGGCGCGCGCCGCCAAGATGACGCAGCGCGCGATCTCGATGGCGATCCGCACCGCCCAGCAGTCGGGCGACTGGGGCCCGGTGGTCGATGCGGTCAAGGCCGGCCTCGAGAAGAATCCGAGCGACGCCCTCC
>JBEAUK010000064.1:0-7047 GCA_041161465.1 Planctomycetota bacterium
ACGCGCCCCGCCGACAACTTCATTCCCACGCTCGTGGGCGACGCGACCTTTGGCGTACCGACCTACGACCAGGGCCTCTACTACTCGGGCGGCAATTTCCAGGCCGGCCCGAACCGCACGGGCTTCTGCACCGCGCTCATCAACCTCGACAATCCCTCGACCGGCGGACACTCCGAAGCGCTGATCCGCGAGCTGCACGACAGCTTCCAAGGCATCGACACGCTGCACATCATGCCGCAGCTGCCCTTCTCGGTCGACGGCACGGGCCACATCGACATGTGGATGTACCTCGTCGACGAGAACACCGTCGTCATCAGCGAGTTCATCGCAGGATCCAATACGACCGCGATCAGCGTGACGAACAACGCCGTCCCGTACATGCAGGCGCTCGGCTACGAGGTGTTCCGCCCGCAAGCGTGGAATGTCGGTGCCACCCACTACACCTACGCGAATGCGTTCCGCGTGAACAACCGCATCTTCATCCCCTGCTACGGCACAGCGCTCGCTCCTGGCGGCAACTCGGCCTACAACACGCGCGACGCCGACGCGCTCGCCAAGTGGCAGGCCGCGGCGGGTCCCGGCGTCCAGATCGTCCCGATCCAGTGCTCGAGCATCATCACGGCGTCGGGCGCGATTCACTGCATCGTCAAGCAAGTGCCGCGCCACACGAACACGCTGCCATCGGCGCATGTCGTCTCCCCAGCAGGCGGCGAGCTCTGGCTCGTCGGCTCGACGCAGACGATCCGCTGGAATGCGACCGACACGAACAGCGCTCCGCTCGCGAACATCGATCTCGCATACTCGCTCGACGGCGGCGCCTCCTGGACGCCGATCGCGAACGCGATTCCCGATACGGGGTCGTACAACTGGACCGTGCCCGCCGGCGCGACCGATGGCGCACTCGTGCGGGTGACCGCGCGTGCGACGGACGGCGACACGACCGTCGCCGTGAGCAACCCGTACCGTCAGCGCCCGGGCACGGCGAATGTCTACACCTTTGCCTCGGGCGCGGGCGTCAACAAGTTCGGCTTCGCGCGGCAGACGGCCAGCTGGACCACCGTGAACGCCAACAGCAGCCCCGTGTCGACCGCCCTGACGGCGGCGAACTACACCTCGATGTCGACCTCGAACGCGACCGGCGGCATCACCGACGCAAACCGCTACATCACCGCGGCACTCTCGTCCGGCAACGAGGCGACGCATCTCTTCCGCTTTGTCCTCACGGAGCCGGTCGCGGACATCGACGAGATCAAGGTCGAGTGGGAAGGCTTCGCCGACGCATGCACGCAGGTCGAGCTGTATGTGTGGAACAACGCGCTCAACAACTGGGGCGATGCGAACGGTCTCGTCGGCCAGAATCGCTACCTCGACAGCTTCGCGGGCAACCGTGACGAGACGCTCGTCGGCCGAATCCGCTCGAACATCTCGAACTATGTCGCGGCCGATGGAACGATTCGTTTCCTCGTCTACGGCGAGCGGCAGAACGACGAGACCTTCCACGACTACATGGCGGTGACGGTGGTGAGCGCCGATGACCCGTGCACGGGCGACATCGATGGCGACGGCGCCGTGAATGGCAACGACCTCGCGGCCGTGCTCGGAAGCTGGGGCGCATGCTCTGGCTGCACGGCCGACCTCAACGGCGATGGCCAGGTCAGCGGCGACGACCTCGCGCAGATCCTGAGCGGCTGGGGCGGCTGCCCCTAAGCGGGCGGCGACCGCCGACATCCACGCATGACTTCAGCCCGCGGGTGCTTGCCCGCGGGCTTTTTCCTGCCGTCGCCGCGCGTATGCATGAAAGCGGCCCCGCGCATGGCGGGGCCGCTGGAATCGGATTCGTGGACGGCCGGCGGTCAGATCTTCTCGATCGATGCCGCACCCGAGAGCTCCAGAACGAACGCGAGCACGCCCGCGCCGTCGCCGGAATTGAACGATCCCGCGAGCGTGAGGAGCTGGAGCTTGCGCCCCCCTCTCCCCGCCGACTTGGCGCGCTCGTAGACGAACCGCAGCGCGTCCTGCACCAGGTCGTCGGGAATCGCGTTCGCCGGATCGAGCGCTGCAATCAGCACCAGGAAGGCGAGCCGCTCGGTCATCGGCTGCGCCGGGTCGCGCTTCGCGACTTCGGCCGCAGCGAACGCGGTTGCCTTCGACAGGTCCGCGGCGGTCGACCGCTTCGGTGATCGCAATATGCGCGGGGATTGATTGAACCTCGGCTTGGGATTGAGCGATGCATCCATGCTCAACATCGGCGCCGCCACGCGATCGAAACAAGCAGCGACAGATTGAGGCATGGCGTAGCACGCGCGCACATCGTCGGCCCGCTCGCTCGGCTGCACGATCGCGAGCGGCTCGCCGTGCACCTGGCTCGCCTCGTCGACCGCGACGAAGCTCGTGAGCCGCGTCTGGATCTGATGGCGCACGCCGAGTTCCGCGATCTCGGGATCGATGATCCCCTTCTGCGACGGATCCGCGACGAGCCGGTCCTCGAGTTCCGTCACGCGCTCGCGCGCCCAGAGCGCTCCGAGCCCAACCGGCGAAGCTGCGACCGTCGCGCGCCCGCTGAACCGCCCGTCGACGCTCGTGACCTCGACCGACTGCAGCGCGCCTTCGACGAAGAAGGTCGCCGAGCGTCCTGCGAAGAGGTCGCGGCCCGAGTGACGGCGCGCGCCTTCGACGCCGAGCCCGCACGCCATCGGGCCGACGAAGGTCGACTCGAAGCGACGGATCTCGGCCTCGATGTTCTGCGAGTCGTCGACGAACATCGTGGTGCCGCCGCCGAGACGCGCGAGGCGCGAAAGCAGGCCCGCCGACGGCGCGAGGCCGATGCCGACGGTGAACAGCCGCAGCGCCGGGTCGAACCGCCGCGAGAGCGCGAGGATCTCCTGGTCGTTCGCGACATCGCCGTCGGTCAGGAAGAGCACGGTGCGCACGCGGCCCGGCGCCACGCGGCCGGTGCAGGCGCGCTCGAGCGCAGGCAACGCCTCGGTGCCGCCTTGCGCACGCACGCCGTCGATCCACTGCATCGCGCGATCGATGTTCGCGCGCGTCGCAACGACCGGTTCCGCATCGAAAGTCGCGAACGCAGTGTCGAACGCGATGATCTCGAAGGTGTCCTTCTCGGTAAGCCCCTCGAGCGCGGTGCGGAGCGCGCGCTTCGCGGCCACGAGACGCGAGCCGCCCATCGACCCCGAGCGGTCGATCACAAACACGGCCTCGCGCGGACACTCGAGCTCGGGCCTGCGCTTCGCGGGCGGGTCGACCACGACCAGCGTGCGCTCGCCGTCGGTGTACGCGCGCACCGCCGCCTCGTTGGCGCGCGACCACGCGCGCACGACGATGTCGCCCTTGCAGGTCGCGGATCCGTCGACGCGCAGCAGGAGCGCGCCGTTCGCGGCCACCGAACGCACGAGCCGGACCGATGTCTTGATGTCGGTCGTGCCCGCGGCCAGCGTCAGTTCGAGGTCGAGCGCGGTGCCCTTGCCGATCTTCAAGGGCGGCGTGAGGCGCGACGCATCGGGCGCGCGGTCGGTGTCGGGCTCTGTCCCATCACCGTCATGCCCGACCGCCTTCCCCGGCACATACTTCGGCGACATCGCGGTCGGGAAGCGGAACTCGAACCGCCCGTCGTCGACGCGAAGGCGCTCGACGATCGTCATGCGCACCACGATGTCGGACTTCGCCGGCACATTCGCGAGCGAGATCGTGTGCACATCGTCGCGCACCGACTCGAGCATCGCGGCGGTCTTGCCGCGCTTGCGCGCGCTGTCGAAGTCCGCCTTCGCTTCCTCGGTCTTCTTGCAGACGCCCTTCACGGTGCGGCCGCCGGCCACGATCTCGAACGCGGTCACCGCGCCGTCGGGCGGCAGCGGAATGGTGTGCGTGACATCCATCGCGTCGGTCGAGTCGTTCGTGTAGCGCTCCTCGAGCTCGGTGACGGCGCAGTCGGCGAGGATCGACGCGCGCACCGACACCTTCGTGAGCGGAAAGGCGTGCGGCTCGGCGCGGCCTTCCTCGACCGCAGCACGGCCCTTTCCATGCGGAATGCCGAGGAGTTCACCGAGATGCCTCGGGTGCCGCGAGTCGGTTGCGGGAGCTTTGCGAATCGTCGCGGGAATCAGATCGTGAAGCGTTGTCATTCAATTCCTCCATTGGGGCGCTTGTGGTTGCGGCCTTCGCGAGCTGCTGCGACCGATGCGTCTTCTCCTCCACGGGGCTGCATCGTGAAAGCGTCGGTCGAGCGGAGCGCGAGAGCGAGAGATTCGGCGATTGAGTGCGGGTCGGCGACGAGGGTTGGATCGATGAGGACGGTGACTCCGGGTGCAATGTGAAAGGGTGCGAGTTGGAGCGGCGACACTTGGCTTGGCGCCGACGCGCGGGGCGCATCGAGCGAGGCATGTGCTGCGTGGACCTTGCGCTCACTCTCGAGGTCGAGCAACGCCTGCGTGAGTTCGTCGGTCTTGCGCATGGGCAGCGCGCCTTGGATCTGCGCGAGCGAATAGCCCTCGGCCTGCAGGAGCTTCGCCGTCACGACGCGCACGAGGTGGTCGCGTTCGTAGATCGCGCGGCGCCCCTCGTAGGCCGGCTTCGGCACGATGCCGAGCGTCTGGTAGAAGCGGATCGTCCGTGCGTCGATGCGATCCGCAGCCCTGCCGTCGCGCACGACGACCTGACGGGCATCGAGGAGTTGATTCGCGAGCGCAGCGAGCTCCTCGAGACCGATTCCCTCGACGGGGATCGACTCAAGAACCTCAAGCAGGATGCTGGATCGCGGTGCGTGCATGCCGCAATCTTACAGTAACAGTATTTGATGTCAAGATGTGTTTGCGGAGATTTGCACCCTTTGGGCGCTCGTTATCGGTCATCTGACAGTGTTCAAGCGCTTGGATCTGCCGTCGAAGTCCACCGACGCGCCCAGCGCCTACTCACTGGCACGGGCCCCAAGCACCGAGCAGCGCGGCGAGATCCTGCGCGGCCACCTGGCCATCACCGTTGAGATCAGCACTCGCGTTGTTGGTGCCCCACGCGCTCAGCAGCGCCGCGAGGTCTTGTGCGGCGACCTCCCCGTCGCCGTTCAGGTCGGCCGGGCATGGAGGCGCCGGCCGCGGCAGGTCGAGCACGAAGCCCTGGATTCCGGTGGCCGTGCGCGCGGTGCCGACGATCGTGTATCCGTCGCGCGACATGCCAAGCGGAAGCGCCATGCGGATGTCGGGCGTGAGCGCGATGCCAGCCTGCGCGGCGACGGTCTCGAGCGAAGTCAGCGTGCCGTTCACCCAGAGGTAGCCCTCGCCGCCGGTCGCGGGAGGGAACTGCGTGCGATAGAACATCACGATGCGGCTGCCGTCCTCGCTGATCCCGGTCGGGAAGCACCGCGGAAGGCTCGGAATCGGCGACGACGGAAGCGCGATGTAGCCCGTCGCGTTGCTCCAGCGCCAGCCGAGGAAGTTGTTGCCAGAAGAGCCGAGGCCAACGACCCAGTTGCCGTCGGCGCTCACAGCCCCTGCCTCGCCGATCGCCACGCCCGCATTCGTGGCCATGAGCTTCTGGACGCCGTTCTGCCAGACCGCGCCCTGACGGACGCCGAGCGACGAATCCTGCCAGCCCACGATCACGCTGCCGTCTGCACTGCAGGCGTTTGCCCGCGACGGCGCACCGGCGACACTCGATCCGAGATCGACAAGCCCGCCCGTCGTGGAGAAGCGATACGCGCGCGCAGCGCAGAGGTTGTGCCAGCCGAGGCCCACCATCGTGGTGCCGTTGCCCGAGATGCCCCAGCAACTCGTCGCCGCCAGATCGCAGCTGAATCCGAAGTTGCCGATGCGCGTGGTGGTACCCGTGGCGAGGTCGTAGAACGCGCCCTCGGTCTTGCTGGTCTTCGGGTTCAGGACCGTGTAGCCCATCCGCGTGCCGTCATCGCTGATCCCGGCAGAACCCGCGCCGCCTGCACTCGGCGAGACGCCGCCGATGCTGACGAGTCCACCCTCGGGAGTCCAGTACCAGAAGCCGCCGGTGTTGTAGCCCACGACGACGCCGCCGTTGGCGGAGACATCCGATGGCGTAAGCGCCACGGCGCCAAGCAGGCGGAACGAACCCTGCGAACCGCCAGCCGATGCCGCGGGAACAATCGAAAGCGACGCGGTCAAGGCGATGGAAACGGGAAGGCTGATGCGCATGGGGTTCTCCTCTAGAGCGCGGGGATTTGCGCGCAGATCGACGAATGTACAGCCCGTTGCGCCGACGACAAAGCCGCGCCTCGGAATGATCGAAGTGACCACACGCGGCGCCGCCGCACTTCGACGCCCCAATCGCATGCGCCCCGCCGCATGAGATTCGGACTTGCCGGCACGACTCCAACGACTCCTATCACCCGTTCTCGACTCGACTTGCGTACCGCATCTTCGACCGGAGCCGCTTGCTTCCGACCCAATTGAGGGCACTAAGTCTTCCGTCATTCCGCTCTGGCGGCGTTGCCAGGCAACCATCATTTGAAGAGGAGAAGTGTCATGTCGTTCCAATTCACAAGCAGGTTGACGGCGGCTGCCGTCGGGGGCATCGTCTGCTGCCTCTCACTTTCGACGGTTGAGCACGCGCGCGCTGCCGTCGCCCCCACGGTGTCCGTTGCGGCGACAAGCATGACGGTTCTGATGCAGGCCGGCGATAGCCTTGGCGGCACCGCGCCCGACGCAGGGCCGCAGGACAGCCTCCAGGAACTCGCGCTCGGCTTGGACAGCGCCAGCGCAGACGAGGTCTTCGAGGCGCTGTTCGGGATCAACTCGGCAGCGGACGACCTCCGTATCTACGGCTTCACCGGTGCGGTGGGCGTCTTCCAGGGCTCGGCGTCGAACGGCTTCTTCGTCGCGACCATCTCGCATGTCGACGCGATCGATGCCGAAGGGGTCGATGGGATTTTCTTCGTCGAAACTGAACTGCAGTCGAGCATGGGCTCAATCGTCACGAATGGTCTTCTCATCGTGGGAGATGAGAGCGCGGAACTCTTGCCGCTCGCGCCGGGAGACGGCGATTTCATTCAGGCCGGCGGTGGGCAAGGCC
>JBEAUK010000088.1:0-22962 GCA_041161465.1 Planctomycetota bacterium
GTCCTGCGGACGCGCCGGTCCCGCGAGCGCAGGTACGATCGTCGAGAGATCGAGCACGAGCTCGCTTGAGTAGACGACCTTCGAGTCGTCCTCGCGCCAGAAGCCGTTTTGCTTGGCGTACGCCTCGACGAGCTTGACGAGGCCCTCGGAACGGCCCGAAAGCCGCATGTAGGCGAGCGTCTGCTCGTCGACGGGAAAGAATCCGATCGTCGCGCCGTACTCGGGCGCCATGTTGGCGATGGTGGCGCGGTTCGCGAGCGGCATCTCGGCGAGGCCGGGGCCGAAGAACTCGACGAACTTGTTCACGACGCCGTGCTTGCGCAGCATTTCGGTCGCGCGCAGCACGAGGTCGGTCGCGGTCACGCCCTCGGGCAGCTTGCCCACGAGCTTCACGCCGACGACCTCGGGAATGAGCATGTAGATCGGCTGGCCGAGCATGACCGCCTCGGCCTCGATGCCGCCCACGCCCCAGCCGACGACGCCGAGGCCGTTGATCATGGTGGTGTGCGAATCGGTTCCGACCAGCGAGTCGGGGTAGAGGACGCCGTCCTTCTCCCACACGACCTTGGCGAGATACTCGAGGTTGACCTGGTGCACGATGCCCGTCGCGGGCGGCACCACGCTGAAGTTCGAGAAGGCGCCCTGGCCCCACTTGAGGAACTCGTAGCGCTCCATGTTGCGCTCGAACTCCTTCTCGCCGTTGATGGTGAGCGCCACGCCCGAGGCGAAGGCGTCGACCTGCACGGAGTGATCGATCACGAGGTCGCAGGGCACGAGCGGATTGACCTTCTTCGGGTCGCCGCCGAGGCGCTTCATCGCCGCGCGCATCGCGGCGAGGTCGACCACGCAAGGAACGCCCGTGAAGTCCTGCAGCACCACGCGGCCGGGCATGAACGGGATCTCGTTCTCGCCGACGTTGCGGGCGTCGTAGGACATGAGGGCCTTCAGGTGCTCCTCGGTCACCACGAAATCGTCGAAGTTCCGCAGGCAGCTCTCGAGCAGCACGCGGATCGAGATCGGCAGCTTGCGGTAGTCGCCGAACTTCGCGAGCGCGTCGAGGCGGTAGTAGTGCTTCGCGCCGTACGGGGTGTCGAGCGAGGTGCGGGCGCCGTAGCGATCGTGGGTGGTCGTCATGTGGATGGGTCCTGACAAAGGCGAGTCGCCGAGTATAGAGCGCGGCGCGGCACGCGCTCAGGACGCGGGGTTCGCGCGGTTTTCGGGCGTTCCCGCGGCCTGCGCGCGCGGCATCGCCCACGGCAGCGCGAGGAGCGGCGGCAGGCCGACCGCGATCGAGAGCGCGAAGAACCCCCAATAGCCCAGCGCCTCGACGAGGTAACCGCTCGTCGCGCCTACCAGCGCGCCCGCGAGGAACATCAGGCCCGAGAGGATGGCGTACTGAGCGGCCGCGAACCGCGGCTCGCAGAGCGTCATGAAGTAGGCGACGAACGCCGCGCTCACGAGGCCGTTGCACAGGTTCTCGACGATGACGACGCCCGCAAACGCGGGGAGCGACTTGCCTGTCGCGACAAGCACCAGGTAGCCCGCGTTCGACGCGACCTGCAGGATGCCGAAGGCCACCAGCGCGCGGAAGAGGCCGAAGCGCTTCACGCAGATGCCGCCGATGACGGCGCCCACGATCGTCATCGCGAAGCCGAGGAACTGGCGGATCGACCCGATCTCCTCGACGCTGAAGCCGAGTTCCTGGCGCAGGAACGGCATCGTCATGCGGTTTCCGAGGAGGTCGGGCAGGCGGAAGAGAAGCGCCACGAAGAGGACGACCGCGAGGCGTGGGCCCAGTGCGCGCGCGAACGACGAGAAGGGGCCGGTGACGGCGTCCGCGAGCGTCTCGGGCGCGCGGCGGCGCGGCGGCTCGGGCGCAAGCAGCGCGGCGGCGACGCCGAGCAGCACCGCGAGGCCACCGCCGCCGACGGCGAGCTTCCACGCCAGCGCGCGCGCGTCGGGGTCGCCGCGTCCGCCGAGGAGATCCGCCAGCTGCCCGTGCAGCATGAGGATCGCCGCGCCGATCGAGACGAACGCCACGCGGTAGCCGAGCACGAACGCGCTCGCCGCGGGGCCTTCCTCGCCGCCGCTCGCACTGTCGGTGCGGTGCGCGTCGACGGCGGCGTCGAGGGTGGCGGAGAGGAACGCGATCGCAAGGCCCACGGCCGCCACGGGAATCACGGGCGAATCGGCCGCCGACGGCCCGACCCACGCGAGCGCCGCGAACGCGAGCGCAAGCAGCGTGCAGAGAAGCGCGATCCAGCTGCGCCGCAGGCCAAGCCACGCGAATCCCGGCGCCGCGAAGCGGTCGAGGAGCGGCGCCCAGAGCAGCTTCAGCCCGTACGGCAGCGTGATGAGCGCGAGGAGCCCGATGTCCGCGGGCTTGAACCCGAGATCCGAGAGCCACGCCGAAAGCGTGTCGTTCACGAGCACATTCGGCAGGCCGCTTGCGAAGCCGAGCACGCCGATCGCGGCGATCAGCCGTGCACGCGCCTCGCTCAGATCGCACCGCCCATCGAGATCATGCGGAGCTCGACCTTCGGCCCGGTGACCACATGGCCCGGTGGCACGCTCTTCGTGAGGAACACGCCGCCGGCGACGACAGACCCCTTCCCGATCACGGTGTCGCCACCGAGGATCGTGGCGCCCGCGTAGACGACGACATCGTCCTCGAGCGTGGGATGGCGCTTGTAGCCGCGGCGCATCGAGCCGTCGGCCTCGCGCTCGAAGCTCTTCGCGCCGAGCGTGACGCCCTGGTAGATGCGGCAGCGGTGGCCGATCGACGCGGTCTCGCCGATCACGACGCCGGTGCCATGATCGATGAACACGCCGTCGCCGATGCGCGCGCGCGGGTGAATGTCGATGCCCGTCTCGCGGTGGGCGTACTCGGCCATCATGCGCGGAAGAAGCGGCACACCGAGGAGGTCGAGCGTGTGCGCGAAGCGATGGACGAAGAGCGCGCGCACGCCGGGATAGCACACGACGATCTCGAGTTCGCTCTTCGCCGCGGGGTCGCCCTCGAAGGCTGCGCGGACATCGAGCCCCAGGCGCGCGGCAACCGCCGGCACCTGCGTGAAGAACGACGCCGCGCGCGAGCCATCGTCGTGCGCGCCTTCGCAAAGCAGCGCCGCGCGGATCAGTTCGCCGAAGCCATGCAGGACCTCCTGCGCGAGCACCTCGCCGCTTGTTCCGGCAGGTCGAAGCTCGGGAAACACGAGCGCGCGAAGGGCCTCGACGGCCGCGATGAGTTGACGCTCGGCGGGCGGCTTCGCCTCGGGCGTCCGCGCCGCGAGCGTCGCGAGATGCTGCAGGCTTGCATCGGTGGAGCGGTCGTTCACGCGGCGCAGGATAGCGGCATCAAATCCCGTAAACAGCAACGCCGCGCGCGGAGGGACTTCCGCGCGCGGCGTCGACAGATTGACTGTTCTCGAATTCGGTCAGGCTCAGACGCCGTTGCCGCCTTGGCCACCGCCGCCACCCTGCCCGCCGCGACCGCGGCCACCGCCACCGCCGCCGCCCTGACCCTCGCCACCGCGCATGTTCTGGAACTGCTGGCGCATGTACTCGCGCACGGCGTCGCGCTCGTCCTCATCGATCTGGCCGTTCTTGTTCTTGTCGACCGCGTCCATGAGCGCCTTGCGCTGCTCCTCGGGGATGCGGTCGAGGAACGAGTTGGGATCGAAGTTGCCGCGACCGCCGGCGCCGCCACGGGCGCGCGGGAGCTTCTCGAACTGCTCGGGGGTGAGCAGCGCCTTGAGGCGCTCCTGGTAGCGCTCGCCGACCTGGCTGCGGTCATCAAAGACCTTGCGCATCGGGTCCTCGGCGTTGTCGCCGCCGAAGCCGCCGCCGCCGGCCATGCCACGCGCCATGCCCGAGACACCCATCGACATCATCGAGACGAAGCGCTCGCCATCGGTCACGATGCGCGACGGCTCCTCGGTCTTCGCGAGGTTCTTGAGGCGCTCGTTGAGCGGAATGATCTCGCCCTTGTACGCCCCATAGAGCTCGGTGACGGACTGGAGCACGGCGGGATCAAGCCCTTCGAGCTTCATCGCCTCCTCGAACATGCGGTCGGTGCCGGTTGGACGGTAGATGCGGTCCCAACCCGCCACGAGGACGGCCTGGTTGAGCTGCGTCGACCACTCGCCCTCGCCGAGCGCCGTCACCATGTTGGCGCGGAACTCGTCGTTCACATCGCGCACGGCGACCCGCAGATCGGACTGGCGCTTGAAGATGCGGCCGGCTGCCTCGCTGTCGCCGTCCTGCATCGACTTGAAGAGGCGGGGCAGCGATTCCTCGATGTAGTTGTTGCGGGCCTTGAGCGCGTTGTCGAGGCGCGTCTCGTAGTCGTTGAAGTACGGCTCGATCTTCGCGAACTGATCCGGCGGCAGACGCAGCTCGTCGACCACGAAGAAGAGGTTCACGTTCTCGCCCGAGATGCGGCCACGCGGCAGCGTCTTCTCGCGGGTGAGGAATCGGTCAAAGGCGGGCCACTGCGAGACCTGGTCGTCGTCGAGCACGACCTTGAGACCTTCGACGAAGCTGTCGCGCAGCTTCGACTTACGGCCCTGCCACGCCTCGAGCTTGGTGAGCATCTCGCCCATCGCAGCCTTCACCTCGGCGTCGAGCCCAGAGGCCTGCGCCTCGTTGGCGAACTGCTCGGTGACCTTCTGCATGCGCTCGCGGAAGAAGGTGCGGCGCGTCTCCTCGTCCATCGGGCCGTTGGCGGCCTCGGCGTCTTCGATCTCCTTGCGGATCTTGTCCATCGTGTCGCGCATCTGCTGCTGACGCTCAGGCGAGGTGAACGACCGCATGAGGTTGCGGCCCATCTCAGCCATCGAGGTCATGATCGCCTCGGCCTCCGGCTGGAAGGTCGACTCGTAGTCGACGAAGAGCTGCTCGAGCACGATGCCCTGGTCTTCGGTGAGGTTGAGCTGCTTGACGAAGATCGGGATGTCGCGGCGCTGGAAATCGGCCTCGAGCACCTCGCGGACATCCTGCATGCCGCGACCCATGCCGCCGCCGCCCATCATGCGGCCCATGCCACCGCCGCCGCCGAAGCCGCGGCCCATGCCGCCACCATCTTGGCCGCGCTGACGACCGCCGCCGTCCTGGCCACCCTGACGACCGCCGCCTTCGCCGCGGTTGCGGCCCTCGCGCTGACCGCCCGCCGGGGGCTCGGTCTGCGCCAGAACGAGTGACTCGCTGGCGACGAGCGTCGCCGCGGCGAGAATGGCGGAACGAAGTGAGATCTGAGTCAGGGAGAGAATGCTCGGCATCGGGGGCTCCGTGGGTATCGAACTTGCCTGCGACCCGCGGAACACCGCAAGGCGCGACATACAACGACCGTCAGCGGCCGGTATGGCGGCATCCTGTCAGGATTTCTGAGAGACCGCACAACCGAGCGAGTCAAACGGGCGACTTTGCACGCCAACGCACCGAGTCCGGCTGCGATATTCCGATAACCATAAGTCTCCCCTGAATTCACCTTCGTCGATTTCCCGCCGCCTCCGACGAGCCGAAACAGAGTGAGGCGTCCGATGTCGACCTCTTCGCCTCACCAGCCCGAACCGCCGGTTCGAGGCGGGCTTCCCGTGCGGGTGCTCGTCTTGGAGCGGGATTCGCATGCCTGCGCGTCCATGCTGCGGACGCTCGCCGGGTGCGGGTTCACAGCCTCACGCAAGACGAGCGCCGCCGACATCGTTGACGCGCTCCGCGATGGACTTCCGACGGTCGTGGTCGCGGACCTCTTCGGCGACGACCGGCTGTTCGACGACCTGCGCGCGGGTCTCGCCGCTTCCCCTGCCCCGACCGCACTCATCGCCTTGAGCGGCACGCTCTCTGCACAGCGCGCCGTGCGGTGGATGCGATCGGGTGCCGACGATGTCCTGGTGAAGCCGATCGACCCGCTCGAGCTGCGCGCAGCGGCCACGCGCGCGGCGGAGCGGCTTGCCATCCGCCTGCGCATCACTCCCACGAGGCTCTCCTCGGGCGGGGATCCGCTTGCGTCGATCGTCGGCAGCGATCCTCGCCTCCAGCGCGCGCTCGACATGGCGCGCGCCGCGAGCCGCGTGCGTTCGACCACGCTGATTCAAGGCGAGACCGGAACAGGCAAGAGCACGCTGGCCCGTGCGATTCACGAGTCGAGCGCGCGCGCTGGCAAGCCGTTCGTCGAGATCGCCTGCGGCTCGATTCCAGAGGCGCTGCTCGAGAGCGAGTTGTTCGGTCATGTGAAGGGCGCCTTCACGGGCGCGGTCGCCGACAAGAAGGGCCGCTTCCTCGCGGCCGACGGCGGCACGCTCTTCCTCGACGAGATCAACACCGCGACGAACACGATGCAGGTGAAGCTGCTGCGTGCGCTCCAAGAACGGGCGTTCGAGCCGGTCGGCAGCGACGAGACGATCCAAGTCGATGTGCGCGTGATCGTGGCGACAAACCAGCCGCTCGAACGCCTCGTCGAGGAGGGACGCTTCTCGCCCGACCTCTACTACCGCGTGCATGTGCTGCCGATCGATCTGCCGCCGCTTCGCGAACGCACGACCGACCTCGAGCGCCTCGCGCTGCATTTCCTCGCGAACAAGTCCGCCGAGATCGAGCGCACCATCCTCGGGTTCCAGCCCGAGGCGGTCGAGGCGATGCACCGCTACCACTGGCCCGGCAACATTCGCGAGCTTGAGAATGCGGTCGAGCGCGCGGTGATCCTGTGCGACGGCGCGCGCATCGGCGCGGAGCACCTGCCGGACCGCGTGCTGCGGGCATCCACAAACGGCGCACATGGAGACGCGCACTCGCCTTCACTCAAACTGAACGCTGCTGCCGCATCGCCCGGCGCAACGCAATCGCAGGACGCGCGCACGCTCTCGCAGCGCCTCCGTGACCCGGAGCGCGCGGCGCTCCTCGACACGCTCGAGAAGCACGGATGGAATCGAACGCAGGCGGCCAAGGCGCTTGGTATCAACCGAACGACGCTTTATCGGAAGATGCGCGACTTGGGTCTCACCCAACTGGGTGAAGCTGGTTAAGGCATAAACCCTATAGGTGTCACAGATGGAACCATCGGTTCAGATGAACGACTGAACCGTTTGCTTCCTCTCGCGCCACTGTCACACTGAAGTTATGCCGCGGAACACGAACTGTTCCCGGTTCGGTGGAGTATCATCGTCGCCGAGGGAACGTCCTCGTCGAGATCAGGGAAGGTCTCGCCTGTCCGCCAGGATGTAAAGCGGGCAGGTCGTTTGTTCGTGTTTGCGCTGAGGACGGCGCGCACGATCTTTGTCCGTATTTGGAAACAGGAACCACAAATGAAGATCTCATCGCTGTCGTCAGGATCGGCGCTCGTTGGCTTCTCCGCGCTCGCGCTGTCTGCGACCATCGCGTCCGCCGCAACCTTCCCCCGTTTCGATGGCTATCGATCCGAGGCCGACAGCCCCGCTGTGGCCGCTGGTCTCGCCGGCGTGCTCGTCGTCGACAAGTTCGAGACGCCGAACCGCGCGCTCGGTCTCACGGTCAGCTCCGGCACGGTCGTGACCGCAAACTCGGTTGACTTCGACGACTCGTCGCTCGATGGAGCCGGCGCGACGGGCAAGTCGCTCTTCCTCGGCGCGTGGTTCCCGTTCCAGGCCCCGAACTCGACCCTCAACTTCGACCCGGCCGAACTTGGCGCGCCGCCGCGATTCGCAGGCGTCGTCGTCACGAACGCCAGCGGCGTCGAGAACCCCGATGGCTCGCCCGCGCTCATTCCCGTGATTCTGACGGTCTACATGACCGACGGCACGAGCATGCAGCAGGTGTTCAATGTCCTGAGCAACGAGAACGACGCGTCGGACGATGTCTTCATCGGCGTCGACCTCGGCGCCGATGCGACCATCGGCATCGACTCGATCAACATCTCCGCGACCACACCCATTCAGATCGACCACATCCAGTACACGGGCGTCGCCGCGTTCGGCCCGCAGTTCGTGAAGGATGACCACGACGGCGACGGACGCTCGGATGTCGCGTGGTTCTACGAGCCCGGCCGCAAGGCAGCGATCTGGAATGTGCTCGCAGGCGCCGTGTCGGGCGGATACACCTCGATCGACCCAGGCTCGGCGGACGCGGAGCTCGTCGGCACCGGCGATGTCGATGCGGACGGCAAGGCCGACATGCTCTGGTACAACAAGTCGACCAAGCGTTACACGATCTGGCAGCAGAACGGACAGAACTCCGTCGCCACCGAGATCGTGCGCTACGTCGGAAACGACTGGATCCCCGTCGCGTTCACCGACATCAATGGTGACCGCAAGGCGGACTGCGTGTTCCGTCGCACATCCGATGGCAAGACCGACATCGCTGTCTGGCTGATGGACGGCACCTCGATCGCCAGCGGCGTGCTCACCAGCTTCAATGCGCCCTACACCGCCGCCTATGTCGGAAACTTCGATTCCGACGCGGCCGGCGAGCTCATCCTCCGCAAGGGCGGTAGCGCGATCGATGCGGGCGCGCTCTTCATCGCGCAGTTCGACGGCGCGACGCCGAGCACTCCAGCCCGCATGCTGAACGGCTCCGGTTCGCAGGAGCCGATTCTCTCGTCGTCGATCAAGATCGAGGGCGCGGCAGACACCGATGCCGACGGCATCGATGACCTGATCGTCCGCGGCAACGACACGATCAGCCGCTGGAAGATCGGCGCCTCGGCGGTGCAGGCGAAGACCGCCATCTTCCTCGGAACCGGCGCGTACTGGACGATCGTCGGCTTCCCCGACTTCGACGGTGATCGTCGCCGTGGCGTGCTCTTCCGCGGCAGCGGCGGCGAGACCTGGTCGTGGGAACTGAACGGCGCGACGATCGTTCGGTCGGGACCGCTGAACACGGTTGATCCGAACTGGAAGATCGCCACCAAGCAGAACTGACGCGGCGCGGCCACGCGGCCGCCGGCGCACCGGGTTCAACCTGAAGCACATCCACGCACCCCCGACTGCTCGCAGTCGGGGGTGTGTGCGTTTTCGGGCCTCCCCGCACAGATGAACCCGCCCGGCGCCAATTCGCTCGGAGGAGTTCTCCCCAAATCTCGGAGGTGTATGTCCGTGTTTTCCTTGTATGCGGATTGCTCCGTCTGGCTCAACTCGCCCCACCCATCGGACGATTTTCGATGACGCAAGGCGCGTTCAAAGAGCCCCGTCAAAGGGGGAAGGAGAGACTGCATGCGTGGTTTGTGCCTGTGGGTGTTGACGACTGTCGGCGCATTGACGCAGCCTTCGCTTGGCGACTTCGCCGGGTTCACCGCCACGCGCACCGAGGTGATCGGCCTCGAGGGCAACTACCGCGTCATTCGCGTCTTCGCGAACTTCACGCGCGCAGACGACCGGCTGCTCAACATCTTCGATGTGCAGGTCTCGCTCTCCGGCTCGACCTCGCCCACCTTCCTGCAGGCTTCGAGCGAGGACTACGAAGCGCTGCCTTCGTTCCTGCCCTTTCCCGTGAACATTCCCGGCGAGGCTTGGGATGTCGACAGCTTCATCACGATCGGCGCTGAGCAGGGCAACTTCTCGAATGGCACCGCCGCGGATCCCGACTTCGACGACTCGGGCGCTGCGAGCGGCGCGGGCATCGGCGGCGGTGGCTGGTACAACCTGCCGCCCACCAACTCGCATGGTGTTCCCGGTGCGGATCTTCGCGTGCTGGTGGGCCAGTTCGCGATCGCCGAGGCCGACTACGCACCCGATGTTCGGCTTCACTTCACGGGCACCGTCGGGGTCGCCTCAAATGGCGTGCTCGCTTTCGGAACGCAGGGCGTGAAGCTCACCATGGGTTGCTCGGCGACCGGCCAGTATGTGGCCGATGACATCGACGGCGACACCAAGAGCGACATCGTGTTCGTCCAGCCGAATTCGAACCAGGTCTTCGGGTGGCTGCTCGACGGATTCGACCTGAAGAACCTCGCGCTGCTCGATGGGGGCGGTCCGAGCGGCGCCACGATCCAGGGACTCGGTGATACCGATGGCGACGGAAAGGCAGATGTTCTCTGGCGCGGGACCGATGGCCGGTTCGCGGTCAGCCAGCTGAACGGCCTGACGATCGCAGCGACGACCAGCTTTGCCTACAACCCCGGACGAGCCTGGCGCGTCATCGCGTTTGGCGATGTGAGCGGGGACGAAAAGGCCGACATCGTGTTCCACAACCAGGCGACCTCGCAGGTGGCGGTCTGGCTGCTCGACGGCCCGAACCTCGCGGGAGGCGCGTTGCTTGGCGCCCTGCCGAACGCGACACCGCTCGCCGTCGGCGACATCAACGGCGACGGCAACCGCGACATCGTCTGGCGCCGCTCCAACGGACAGATCTGGGGCTGGCTGCTCAACGGAACCTCGGCACCGATCTCGACACGGATCGGCACCACCGTGGTCGGATCCGACTGGCAGGTTCCGGTGATCGCCGACCTCGATGGCGACTGCATGGACGATCTCATCTGGCGATCGAAGTCGACCGGCATGATCATCAGCTGGAAGATGCACGGGCTGACGATGGACGCCTTCGCCATCCTGCACCCGGGTATCTCCACCTCGTGGACAATCGAGGGCGCGCCCGACATCGACGGCGACGGCCAGCGCGAGGTTCTCTGGCGCAACAAGTCGACGAGCCAGACGGCCATCTGGACGATGAACAATCATGCGAGCTACGGCGGCGGGTTCTTCACCAACGCGAGCGGCGCGTGGAACATCGTCAAGGCGACCGAACTCGAGATGCCCTGACCGGACCTGCATCGAACGCGGCGTTCGGCGGTGATACACTCGCCGCGATGGACGATCTCGCGTCCCGCCACCACTCCGAACTCACGCGAATACTCGAGGTCTACGAGTCGCTCGGGTATCCGCGCGCAACCGTGACCCAGTGGTCGCTTCCTGCGACCGATGTCGCGGATCTCTGGACGCTTGCGGCCCGCTCGGGCGCGCGGCGCGTGCTGGAGGTCGGCTCGTTCGTCGGTACGAGCGCGTTTCTCATGGCGCGGGCGCTGCCCGACGCCGAGGTGCACTCGGTCGACCCGAATCTCCCGCTTGATGTGGAGTTCAACGCCATGGGCGCTGACGGTCGTGGCGCCGATCTCTCGCGGCGGACGCTCGAAGTGGCGCGGCTCGCCGCGACACGGCTTGGACTTGCGTCGCGCGTCCACTTCCACGAGGGCGGATTCGCGGTCGGCTCGACCTTTGCGCTCGACGATGTGCCGGTTCGCGTGATGGGAGCCGAAGTCTGCCGCGCCCACGGACCGTTCGAGCTTGTGTTCGTCGATGGCCTGCACTTCGAGGAGGCTGTCGTCGCAGACCTGAGGCTCGCGATCTCCGCGCTCGCGCCCGGCGGGACGATCGCACTGCACGACTGCATCGGCTACTGGGGCTCGCATGTGCGACGCGCGGTGGCGCGCGTGCTCGAGGAAGACGACACGCTGTCGTTCGAGCACGCGCCGTATGGCGAGCTGCTGCGTGCGATCGGCACTCTGTCGCGACGCGGAAGAATCTCGCCGACGCTTGAGAGCCGCGCCGAACGGTGCTTTGGAGATGTGCGCGGGCTGAGCGAGCATGTGGCGCGGTTGCTGCGCGCGACCTTCGCGGGCGCGCGCTTCGAGTCGCGCGATGCGCTCGCGGCCGCCGTCGTGTCGCATCTTGGGTCTGCTGCCGATGACGCGCCGCGCGTCGTCGTGGCGCTTGACGCGATCGATGGCGTCGAGCCCTCGGCGCAACGCGCCGCCATGCAGGAGCTTTCGGAGGGCGCAGATGCCATCGTGCTCGGACTCACGCCGCCCGGCGAGGTCGACGCCGCGAGCGCGTGGTCGCGGCCGCTTGCCCAGCAGGTCGCGCGGCTCTCTGCGATGGGTTTCGATTGCCACGATCTCGTCACGCCGTTCCTCGAGCCTTACACGCACGCGTTCGGCGGCGGCTCTGCGATCGTGCGACGGACGAGTTTCCTGCTCGACACGGTCGTGGCGGTCCGGCGCGGCGGGCGACTCGCGCCTTGCGTCGCGACGCGATCGCCGATCGATGTGGCGTCGGCGCGCTCGCTGAGCGACCTGAGAACGCAACTGCTCTTCGCGGCACGCTCGTACGCCGATGTGCGTTCGAGATACCACCAGTTCCACGACGGGGTCGACACGCTCCGCGCAGAGGCGGATCGACAGCGCGGGGAAGCCGAACGCCTCGGTCGGTTGGTGGCCGAATGGTCGGCGTGGCGCGTCCATGTCGGTCGGCTCCGATTCCTGCGCCGTGGCTGATCGACGGCGGCTCGCGACCACGGTTCTTCGCATCGTTCATGCCGGCGAAAATGAAGGCGGCGCGCCTGAGGCAAGGCCTCGGCGCGCCGCCGGTTGCATGCACTGAGTTGGCGTTACGGCTTGATGACCTGCACTCCGGCCGGCAGCGTGACCAGGACGCTACCCGAGCTGAAGTTGAGGCCGTTCAGCACCCACGAATAGACGGTGTTGCCGTTCACATCGCGCCACAGCAGGTCGGCCGTGCCATCGCCATCGGTGTCCTGCACCGACGCGACATCGACCGAAAGCCCGGGGTTGTAGCCGATCTGTCCGCCGCCAATCAGCGACGCGCCATCGAGATACCAGCAGAACAACTCGCCGGTGTTCTTGTTGCGCAGGAACAGGTCGCCCTTGCCATCGCCGTTCACATCGGAGACGCCGCGGCCTTCCCACTCGGGGCCGAGCAGCGACCCACCGGAAACCGGCGTGAAGCTCTGGAGCGCCCCGTTCTCGATGATCCACGCGTAGGTGAGGCGCGAGCTCGGGTAGCGGAACAGGAGATCGCAGTCGCCGTCGTCGTCGATGTCTCCAGCGCCGAGGAAGGTGCTGTCGACCGAGTTGCCGATGAGGCCGCCGCCCGTGAGCACGCTGCCCGCGAGGCGCCAGCAGTAGATCTTCTTGTCGCTTTCATCGATCCAGATGATGTCGTCGTCGGTGTCGCCGTCGACATCGCCGATCGCGAGCACCTTGATGTTCGACGGCAGCGCGTAGCCGACCTCGCTGAAACTCGCGATGCCGAGGCCGTCCATCAGCCAGATGAAGGACTGGCCTGAGGTCGCGTTGCGGATCAGGAAGTCCGGCTGCTGGTCGCCATCGAAGTCGCCCTGCGCGACAGGCGCCCATCCGCTCGCGACCGCCGTCTCGACCTGGTCGATGTCGAGGATCGTGTTGCCCTCGAGGTAGCGGTGCGTGATGCGGCGATCGGAGGGGTTGAACACGGTGAGATCCGCGAAGCTGTCGCGGTTCTGGTCACCCTTGGTGAACGACTCGCAGGTGTCGGGGATGCCGTTGCTGTTGTCGTCGGCAACAGCGCCGCTCGTGACCTCGCAGGCGTCGGGCGTGCCGTTGTTGTTGCAATCCGCGATGTCCGAACGGAAGCTCACCGTGAAACCGGCGAAGCTGCTCGGGCACTCGACGGTGCTCACGAACGAGCTGGCGCGCAGGCGGAAGACAGCGTCGCCGTTTTCGTCGAGCAGATCGAGGTAGTCCTGCACTGGGATCAGGACCTTCGCCTTCTGCGAGGTGCTGGTGCAGTCGATGCCGCCCACATTGAAGATGTAGTCGACGACCTGGTTGTTGACCGAGAGGATCAGGTACTCGAGGCTCGAGCCAAGGTCGGCGCGGACCTCGATGTTGACCTCAACCGGAAGGATCGGGGTCGGGCTGTTGTTGATCGTGAGGGTGACCGTGCTCGCCGAGCCGAAGGGCGAGACCTGGGTCGCCGCCTCGCTGATGAACTCGTCGATGCAGCTGTCGAGCGCGCCGTCGCCGGTGCAGTCGAGATCCGGATCGTCGCGGATCTGGAGCTCGTCAGGCGTACCGTCGGCGTCGCAGTCGGTCGGATCGGCTTCGATCGCGAGCGCATGGCTCTCGCCGCATGCGATGAACGACGCCGGATCAAGCGTGCCGGGAATCGTGGTCTGGCCGTCGGTGTTGTCGCCCCAGGCCACGACGGTGCCGTCGCGCTTCAGGGCGTATGAGGTTTCACCGCCTGCTGCGACGGCCACCACATCGGTGAGCCCGCCCGGCGGGGTGCACTGGTCAACGGCGTTGTCGCCCCAGCAGCGGATCTCGCCCAGCGCCGTCAGTGCGACGACATGGGAGCTGCCTGCCGCGATCGCATCGACGGCGCCGAGATCACCCGGTACGGTCGTCTGGCCCTGGGCATTGCTGCCCCACGCGAAGACCGTTCCATCCGACTTGATGGCGGTCGAGAAGAACCCGCCCGCGCCGATGGCGGTTGCTGTGCCCAGGCCAACCGGCACCGTGCACTGGCCGTCGGTGTTGTCGCCCCAGCATCGGACCGCACCCGCGGGCGTGAGCGCCATCGAGTGCAGGTTTCCGGCGGAGATCTCCGAAGCTGCGAGCAGGTCGCCCGGAACGGTCGACTGGCCGGAGGCGTTGAGACCCCAGGCGCGAACCGTGTTGTTCTGAAGGATGGCAAGCGCGTGGTCGGCGCCGGCTGCGATGCGGATCACCACGCCGAGATCCGATGGAACGGTCGTCTGGCCGTTCGTGTTGTCGCCCCAGGCGCGGACGGTCCCGTCTGTCTTCAGCGCGATCGTGAATGCCGTGCCGCCATCGGCAGACTTCACATTGCCGAGGTCGCCGGGAACCGTGGTCTGCCCCTCCACATTGCGGCCCCATGCCTTCAGGACGCCGTCGACGGCGTGGGCCGAGGAAGCCGCGAGGAGTGCTGCGATCGGAGTGAGCGGGAGGATCGTGCGTCGGAGAGACATAGGACGGAGGGGCTCCAAAGGAACGACAAATTCGAAATTGGTCATCGACCGAGTCGAGGGCGTTGCCCAAGAAAACGAGACCTGAGTGCGCGGCGACCCCCGAATCTGTGAGGGTTCGCACCCACGAAACTGCTTTCAGTGAGGATGACTCAAACTCGTTTCGGCGCGGACGCACAACGGTTCGGCGATGCCCCCGCCGTGGTCGGATTACGCGAGCCGCGGCAGACTCGGTTCAGGAATTCGGCCTTCGCCCCGCGAACTCCCGAGATGTACCCGTTGAAACCCAGATCGAGACGGGGTTTACGGACGCTGCGCCCCGATCATGCGTGACGGCGGGCGGCTCACTTGCGTCTCCGAAGCATTGGATAGGCCGAAAGCGTGCCCTCGATCATCTGGGCGAGCGAGAATCGTTCCGCGATCCGACGCGGGCCACCCTCCGACAGTCGGCGGCGAAGGTCGGAGTCGCCCAGCACGCAACGGAGCCGCTCGATGAGCCCTTCCGTGTCAGTCGGGTCGCGAAGGAATCCCGACGCCCCCTCGGCGACGACATCGACGGCGCCACCTGCTCGAGTGCCCACGATCGGGCAGCCGAGGTGGCTTGCTTCGAGCAGGACATTCGGGGTGCCCTCGAAGTGCGCCGTGTGAAGCAGCGCGTCGGAGGCGGACAGCAGCGCCGGCACATCCCCTCGACGGCCGAGCACGCGGAGGCGACCGGCGGCGATGAGATCGGCGCCTTGGGTGCGGAACGCCTCGTCGAGCGGTCCTTCGCCGGCATGGAAGAAGACGACATCAGGCCGCTCGGACGCGATTCGGCGCGCCACTTCGAGCCACACGAGCGGCTGCTTCTCGTCGCTCAGCCGAAAGACGCCGCCGACGAGGAGCGCGCGGTCGCCGAGCAGCTCGCGCCGCAGCGCCTGCACCGATGCGTCATCGGGACGGCGGATCCACGATGGATCGACGCCATTGAGCACCACGCGGATCTTCTCGCGTGGATAGCCAAGCCAGGCCGCGTAGTCGTCGGCGCCGGGATGGCTGTTGTTGATCATCGTCACGCGCGGCGAGCGGAGAAGCAGGCGATACCACTCCGCAAACCATGGCTGCGACATGTACGGGAAGTGCGTCGGGTTGACATTGCGCGTCGAGAGCACGATGTGCGGCACGCCGATGACGAGCGCGGCGACGCCCGACCAGATGTTCTGGTGGTCGAGCCACGCATGCACGCAATCGGGCTTGAGCCGCAGCAGTTCGCCGGCCATCGCCACGACATGCGCGCGAATCACGGGCGGAAGCGAGGTGAGGCGTGCAGCAAGCTTGCGGTCGCGTTCCAGCGCGCGGACCACCGTGGGGTCGGTCGTTCGGCCAGCGACCTCGATCGCGACGCCGGCCTCGGCGAGCGGCGCCGCGTGATGCCCCGTGGCGCCCTTGGGCTCGAACGAGAGCAGCACGATAGGCTCGATCAGGTCGCGCGCACGCTGCGACGCGGCGAAGGCGACGAGCTGTCGCTCCGCGCCGCCCGCGGAGAGCGAGCCGATCGCGAGGACAACGCGCGGCTTCCTCCGGCGCGGCAATCGCATGGGCTTCACGCGCAGGAGTTCGGGGAACTCATCCGCATGCTCGCGCGGCTGCGGCGGACCGCCTGCATCGGGCGAGAGACGGCGCACCTGGGCGAGAATCGGCGCGAGCAGCCCGCCTCTCGGCAGCACCACCCGTACGCAGCGACTCATGAAGCCGATCGTGGCATCGCTCGCGCGACGCAGCCGCCCAGGCTTGGCCTGGATGCTGTGCAGGGCCGAGTCGTAGTCGGTCGGTTCCATCGCGGCGCGTCAGGCCTTGCGGCCGAGCACATGCAGTCCGCATGCGTGCGGCTCGTTGCGGTTGAGCAGCACGACATCGGTGAACCCGTTCGCGCGGAACCACTCGAAGCAGACATCCTGCGGAATGGTCCAGTTGTAGAAGGTGTTCAGCATGTCCAGCAGGTTGATCGCGTTCTCGGGGCGGTCGGCGATCGAGTAGGCGAACTTCAGCTTCTCATCGAAGCTGTGGCACTCGCGGTGGTAGCGCATGCGCCAGTCGCAGACCTGCTGCGAGGCGTGATAGGTGGGCGCGTAGACCATGAGGTAGAGCGAGCCGCCCGGCTTCACGGTCTTGGCGACGAGGTCGAACGCGCGGCGCGGGTCGTGCGTGCACATCACGACCCCCCAGCAGATCGTGAAGTCGAAGGCGTTGTGGAGGTCGGGGCGCGTATCGAGCTCGAACAGGCTCAGCTTCTCGACATCCTGGTTGAAGCGCTTGGTCGACTCGAGGCCGTGGCGCGAGACATCGATCGACTTCATGTTGGCGCCGAGCGACGCGAGCGTCTTGGTCCAGCGTCCCGCGCCGCAGCCGGCGTCGAGGCAGCGCTTGCCCTTGAAGAAGTCGATGGCGAACTTCGGCTCGAGCCAGAGCCGGCCGCCGACACCGCGGCGCTCCTGCCGAGCGGTGCGGCCCGAGAGGCGCGACGCGATGCCCGCGAGCGGGCCCCACTTCTTCTTCCACAGGTAGTCGCGTACGCCCGTCAGCTCGGCGATGCGGTCGTCGATGTACTCGTCGCTCGTCTCGACGCCGGTGTGGTCGCAGAAGCCCGTGGCGCGCTCGAGGAAGAGGCGCCACTGGTCGTCGAACTGCTGGTCGTAGGCCACGGGCTGGTACTGGCCCGAGTACTCGTCGCTCCACACGACGCGGAGGTCGTCGAAGTGCGGGTTGCGGATGGCGGGCGAGGCGGACGCGGAGGCGGACATCGGACAGAGCGTATCAGCCTCCGCCGCGGAGGGCGATCTCGCGCGCGGGCACGCCAGCCACCACGCTGCGCGGCGCGACCTCGCCGCGGACGACGGCGCCCGCGCCGACCACCGCACCGGCGCCGATGCGCGCGCCGGCGAGGACGACGGCGCCGCCGCCGATCCAGACATCGTCGCCGATCTCGATCGGGATTTCCTCGATGCCCTGCGCGCGAATCGGCTTCGTCGCGTCGGCGAAACGGTGGTTGCCCGGAACGATCATCGTGAGTCCGGCGATGGCCACGCCCGAACCGATGCGCAGGCCGCCGTGCCCGTAGAGCACCGAGTTCGGGCCGACGCCGGAACCCGTCGCGATCTCGATCGATCCGCCCGCGCTGTCGAGCGTGACCGCGTGGGTGAAGTCGCAGCGCGGCGCGATCGCGATGCCGCGGCCGGTGCCGATGAAGGTGCACGAAGGGCCGATCGTGGTCTCGTCGCCGAGCGCGATTCGCGCGTTGTGCGCCCAGAGCCGCGTGAAGCGGCCGACGCGCACCTTGGCGCCGACGGCCACATCGGCGGCGTCCGACTGGAGCTGCGCGAAGTCGTCGATCGCGGCGCCTGCGCCGATCGTGACCGTGCGCCCGGCGCGAACGTCGACCGACTCGCCGAGCGTGGCGCCAGCGGCGATGTCGAGCGTGCCTCCGAGGAGATGGATGCGCGTGCCGCGGCCGATTCGTGCCCCGTCCGCGATCTCGACGCGCGTACCGTTCGATTCGAGCGTGACGGCGCCGTGGGACTCGCGCTCGAAGCGCAGCACCCCCGCTTCGACCGACCACACGGGAGGATGTGGCTGCGACTGCCGGCGGCCGAAGATCGCTTCGAAGAGACCCGCGCGCTCGGCCGTCATCGCGCCGCTCCTGCAACGCCGTGCGGCGCGAATCCCGAGCGCGAGAGGCCCCGCATCATCGCGGGGTCATGGGGCATCAGGAGCGACGCAGGCGTGGCGCATTCGGCGAGGTGCGTGTCGATCGGCGTGCGGAACGGCGCGTGCTGCGCGAGCCTCGCGCTGTAGAGGAGCAGGCTTCGATAGGCCGTGTGCGGCACGCGGATCGGCGCGTCATGGTCGAGCACGGGCTCGATCGAGGCGCTGTTGTCGTCGGCGGTGAGATGGATCAGCCACGCCTGCAGGTCGTGGAAGCCGTTCGCGGCGTAGAAGCGCGCGAAGAGCTTCGGCCCGAACTGGAAGAAGCCGTGGTTCTCGAAGCCGCCGAACGGCGAGATGTGGATCGCGACTCCGCCGGGCTTGAGGCAGCCCGCGAGCCCTGTGAGCGATGCGCGCACATCGAAGACATGCTCGAGCGTGCCCGCGTCGAGAAACGCGTCGAACGCGCCGCTGAAGTCGCCGGGCATCGGCGCACCGAGGTCGACGATGCGGTCGGGACCCTCCGTGTCGAAAAGATCGATGCTGGTCGACTTGGCGAAGCCGATGCCGTGATAGACCGCGCGGTGGTCGCAGTGCTCGGGAAGCGCGGCGACGGATGGACCGCGCATGTCGCGCAGCACCTGCGTGGTGGGGCCGCCGCCGCATCGAATCGTCTGCACGCCGAGCGCGAGGAGATGCCCGTCGATGCGGTAGGCCTGCGCGATGCCGGCGAGCGCGGAGATGAGCGGAAGGCTGAGTCCCATGGAAGATCCTGTCAATCGGCGGCGCGGCGCGTGCACTCGACCGATGCGTCGAGGTCGGCGACGGTGGCATCGTAGATGCTCTTCGTGCTGGCGACGCAGAGCTCGATCGCGTCGTAGCGGAAGTCGATCTTGGTGCCGTCGGCGTGCGCGATTCCGTAGCTCGCGAAATAGCGGCCTCCGCCGAGATGGCAGGTGAAGCGCAGCGAGACCTCGAGTTCCTCGCCGGGCGTCGCGGTCGTGGTTCCACCGAGCGCGAGGTTCGAGTCGGTGCCGAACACCGTGAGCCCCTGCCGGCTGCGGATGATGAAGCCTGCGACGAGGTCGTCGATGGTCGCCTCGCCGCGCGCGCGGAAGCGCAGCACATAGCGGCCGCGCGGGCGCAGGACCTCGACCGGCGTGATCGTGCCGTCGGCGCGTTCCTCGAGCAGCTCGACGGAGGTGATGCGCCAGCTGCCCGTTCCCATCGCGTGCGCGCCATCGGTGGCGGACGACGCCGTGCTGCCCGCGCCCGCGGCGCGTTCCTGCTGTCCGAAGAGGAGCCGGTGATACGCGCGCGTGACGAAGCCCGGGTCGCCGAACTCGAGCAGGCGGCCGCGCTCGAGGAGCATCGCGCGCGTGCAGAGGCCCGTGACCTGCTCGACCGAGTGCGAGACGAAGAGGATCGTGCAGCCCGCGTCGCGCATCTCCCGGATCCGGTCGAAGCAGCGCAGCTGGAAGCGCGCGTCGCCGACCGCGAGGGCCTCGTCGACGATGAGGACTTCGGGCGTCGATGCGACGGCGGTCGCGAAGGTGAGGCGCGCCTGCATGCCGGACGAATAGGTGCGGAACGGCCGGTCGATGAACTCGCCGAGCTCTGCGAACGCGATGATCGAGTCGAGCCGCTCGCGCGCCTCGCGGCGGCTCATGCCGAGGCAGATCGCGCCGAGGAGCGCGTTCTCACGGCCCGAATAGTCGGGGTGGAAGCCGGTGCCGAGCTCGAGGATGGCGGAGACGCGGCCGCGCACGGTGGACGAGCCCGAGGTCGGCTCGAGCGTGTGCGCGAGCAGCTTGAGGAGCGTGCTCTTGCCCGCGCCGTTTCGGCCGAGGATGCCGACGATCTCGCCGGGCTGGACCTCGAACGAGACATCGGTGAGCGCGGGAAACTCGCTGTGGCGCGCGCGGCGCGTCACGAACTCGAGGAGCATGTCCTTCGGATGCGCGTAGACGCGGAAGGACTTCGACAGCGCGCGCGCGGCGATCACGGGCTCCATCAGAGGACCTCCGCGATGTTGGCGCGTGCGCGCGCGAAGACGACCGTTCCGCCGACGAACGCGGCGAGCGCGCTGACCGGGAACGCGATCCACGACTCGGGGTGGTCGAAGCGGCCGCTGACGACCGCGTCGTGGTAGCACCACACCATGTGGCTGAACGGATTCGCGGCGATCACCCAGTGCGCGGCGCGCGGCAGGATGGCGATCGTCGCGGGGAGAAGCAGGATCGGCGCGATGTAGAGGCCGATGTTCGAGAGGATCGAGACGACCTCGCGGAGGTCGCGCATCCACGCGCCGAGCGTGGCGAGGAAGCACGCGGCGCCGAACATCGCGAGGAGCTGGAGCGCCCAGAGAACCGGCAGCAGCGCCCACGACGGCTTCACGCCGACGGCCGCGAAGGCGACGCCAAGCGCGACCACGGTTCCGACCGCCCAGGTGACGAGGCTCGACGCGACGGCGCGCGCGGGCAGCACCTCGATTGGGAAGACGACCTGCCGCACGAGCGCGCGCTGCGAGACGAAGATCGACGGCGCGCGCGTCGCGACATCGACGAACGCGAGCCACGGCACGAGGCCCGAGAGGATCAGCGCAGCGCCCGTCCACGGCGAGCTGTCGTCGCCGAAGCGGATCGGGAAGACGAACGCGAAGAGCCCGACATAGACGGCCATCGTGACGAGCGGCGTGAGCACCGCCCACATCGCACCGAGCGCGCTGCCCGCGTAGCGCTCGGCGATCTCGCGGCGCGCAAGCTCGAGGACGAGCTCGCGATGCCGCAGCGCGACCGAGCGGAGGATCGCGATGGGTGGTGAGGCCTGCACGGATGCGCTCCGTCGAAAGAGCTAGTAGTTGGCGCAGAAACGCCAGCGCGATGGATCCGCGTTCGGATCGCTGCCGTCGGGCGTCGAGAAGAGCACATGGTCGTCCCAGTGCGAGAAGCGGCCGCCGCCGTAGCGCGCGATGTGCGCGTGCATGAAGTGCGGCAGGCCGATCGGGCGGCCGCGGTCGTAGAGCATGAGCGTCGAGCCGCGCGGCTGGAGCGCGTCGTCGCCGCGGCCCTTGAGCGCGGGAAGCTTGGCGACCCACGAGAGCCCGGGGCCCTTCGTGAACGGCCCGACGAGCGTCTCGAGCGAGTTCTGGCGGCGCGCCTCTTCGGCGCCCCACTTCGCGTTTTTCGCGGGATCGGCGAGGATGTACTCGGTGCAGCCTTCGCCGACGAGCGCGTTCACGATCTCGAGGCCGTGGCGGCGGCCCCACGCGTCGACCTCGTCGTACGACGCGAACTCGATCGGCCAGCCGCCGAGCCAGTCGCGGATGTCGGTCCAGAAGTCCATGCCGCGCACGCTCGCCTCGCGCATCACGGTCCACGGCCCCTTGCGCTCGCGCAGGCCGATCGAGAAGAGACCGAGCGCGTGCTTCCACTCCATCATGCGCTTGCCGAGCGCGCCGCGCTGGTTGTAGGCGCGCTTGATGCGCACCCAGTGGTCGGCGGGCGGCTCGACGTACTGGTCGCTGGAGTAGAGCGCGATGTAGACGACGCCCTCGGGCGTGCGCGGGATGATGGCGTTGTCCATCGCCGTCCACATGTCGCCCGTGTGGTGCAGCACGCCCCACGAGTAGACGATGTCGGCCTTGGCAAGGCGCTGCATGCGTGCGGCGTCGAGGACGGAGCCCTGCTCGACCGACCACGGCGCTGCGCCGCCGACCGTCATGTCGCGCACCTTCTGGCTCGTGGCGACCGAATCGGGGTCGTAGTCGAAGCCCGTGACCTCGCGCGCACCCGCGCGGAGCGCCGCGAGCGAGTGCAGGCCGCTGCCGCAGCCGATGTCGAGGAACGAGAGCCCCGCGAGCGAGTCGACGCGGAGCGCCTTCAGGAGGTGCACCCTGCTCGCCTCGACGCGCGCGTCGGAGAAGTGCTGGGCGATGAAGTCCGACCAGTTGCGACCGAAGCCGAAGCGCAGGGCCTCGTCGGTTCCCTTCGCAGACCCATCGCCGGAACCATCGCGCGGGCCCTCGCCGGATTGCTGCGTCGTTGCCGAAGTCGCGGACATGCGGCAAATCCTACGGGAAGCGGCGCATGCCCGCCATGCACGGAAGCGTGCGGTGCGTGCTATCCTCGTCGACTCGACCAGGCGGGCACATGTGCGGAATCGCGGGCATCATCGACACGGGACGCGGCATCGGCCGCGACGAGCTGCGGCGGCTTGCGACGGCCATGCGCGACGCGATGCTGCACCGCGGGCCGGACGACGGCGAGACCTGGGTCTCGGACGACGGCCTGGTGGCGCTCGCGCACCGCAGGCTCTCGATCATCGACCTTCGCCCCGAGGGCCGCCAGCCGATGTGCAACGAGGACGGCTCGGTGCAGGTCGTCTTCAACGGCGAGATCTACAACCACCGCGCGCTTCGCGCCGAGCTCGAGGCCGAAGGCCACGCGTTCCGCTCCAACAGCGACACCGAGGTGCTGTGCCACCTGTTCGAGGAAATAGACCTCGGGCGCGTGGGGAAGCTCGACGGCATGTTCGCGTTCGCCGCGT
>JBEAUK010000101.1:0-58067 GCA_041161465.1 Planctomycetota bacterium
GACAGGATGAGCATGCGCGTGGCGAACGCCGCGATGTACGCCACCGCGCTCATCCAGACGAACTGGACGGCCGGCCATTTCCACGAGCCCGTCTCGCGGCGCGTGACCGCCAGCGTCGGGAGGCACTGCATCGCGAGCACGAAGAAGACAAGGAGCGATGCGCTCGTCGCTGCGTCGAAGAGCGGCGAGCCGTCCGCTCTGGTTGCGCCGCTGAGTTCCTCGGCGACGCGCGTGTCATCGTCGGAATCGCCGCTGCCGACGAGTACGGTGATCGTGCTGCGGAAGACCTCGCGGGCGAGGAAGCTGGTGAGCACGGCGACCGTGAGCCGCTCGTCGAGGCCAAGCGGCGCGAACACGGGCTCGACGGCGTTGCCGAGTCGTCCCGCGAACGAGAACTGCTGCTGGGCGCGGGCGCTCAGGACCTCGGCCTCCGCGGTGAGCGTGTCGGCCTCGGCTGCGAGCGTTTCCCTCGCGGCGTCATCGGGTGCCGACTCCACCTGCGCCGCGACCGTCTGTGCGCGCGCTTCCAGCGCAAGCGCTTCCGCGGGCGTCTCGGCCTTCGGATAGGCCGACAGCCACCACATCAGGATGCAGATCGCGAGGATGACGGAGCCGGCATTCTTGAGGAACACAAGCCCGCGGTCGTAGGTGGTGAGAAGCGCCGAACGCAGGCTCGGCAGCCGGTACGGCGGAAGCTCGAGCACCATCGGCCGGCTCTTCCCCTTCAGGATCGTTCGGCGGAAGATCACCGCCGTGAGCAGCGCGGCGATCGCACCGAGCGCGTAGCAGCCCGCGAACGCGAGGCCTGCGAGGAAGGGCGAGTGCGGGAACAGGATGCTCACGAGCAGCACATACACGCCGACACGCGCCGAGCAGCTCATGAACGGCGCGACAAGGATCGTGGCGAGGCGGTCCTTCGGATCGGGGATGAGCCTCGCGCTCATGATTCCGGGCAGCGCGCAGGCGTGGCTCGAGAGAAGCGGCACAAACGCCTGCCCTGGAAGCCCGAAGCGGCACATGAGCCGGTCCATCACGAATGCAGCGCGCGCGAGGTAGCCCGTGTCCTCGAGCAGCGCGAGCAGGAAGAACAGCAGGCAGATCTGCGGGAGGAAGACGACCGTTCCCGCGACGCCGCCGATCACGCCATTCACGAGGAGATCGCTCACGGCGCCCGCTGGCATCGCAGACGCGACCCAGCCGCCGAGCGTGGCGGCCGCGCCTTCGATCAAGTCCATCGGCAGTTCGGCGAGCCGGAAGATCGCGAAGAAGACAAGCGCCATCGCCGTGATGAAGACGAGCGCGCCAAGCAGGGGGTGAGTGAACGCGGAGTCGAGGCGGTCGGTCCAGCGGTCGCTCTCGGAACCGATCGAGTTCGGACCACCGACGACGGATGCCACCGTCTCGTCGACCCAACCGGCCGCGAGGCTCGCGGCGAGCACCTGCGGGCTGACTTCGCATGCATCGCGGAGCGCGGCAGCGAGTTGCTCGACTCCGCTGCCCGCACGCCCGTTGGCTGCGACGCACGGCACGCCGAGCGCAACCGCGAGCCGCTCAGGATCGATCGAGAGTCCGCGCGACTGCGCGAGATCGGTCATCGTCAGCGCGACGGCCACGGGGCGCGCCGCACTGGCGATCGACTTGAAGAGACGCAGGCCGCGTGCGAGATTCGTCGCGTCGATGACGACAAGCAGCGCGTCCGGCATGCAGCCGTCGAGCCGGCCCGCGAGGCAGTCCCGGCAGAGCTTCGACTCGGGCAAGTCGAGGTCGACCGCGTAGACGCCGGGGAGGTCGACGAGTTCCAGCTCGATTCCGCCGACAACCGCCGCGCCCACGCGCGCCTCGACGGTCGAACCGGGGAAGTTCGCCGTCTTCGCGCGCACGCCGCACATGCGGTTGAACAGCGAGGTCTTGCCCACATTGGGGTTTCCGACCATTGCGACGCGGAGCGGGACAGTTGGACCGTTGGTTTCGGCCATGGCGGTGTCACTTTGCCGAAGGCGGATCGGTCGGTCGCTCGCCCTCGGGGGCACGGCACGAACCAGCATCGGGGCAGTCGCACGGTCTGGTCAGAATTCGTGCGGCCAGATCGGGGGACAGTCCAAGCCGCGTGGCGTCGAGCTGGATGATGCACGGTCCGGCGCGGCCAGCGCGACAGACGGTGAAGACGCTCTGTTCGTCGAGGCCCATGGCCTGGAGCAGCGCGCGGTCCTCCTCAGAAAGGCTCGAGCCAGCCATGACCGCCCGATCGCCACGCCGAAGTTGATTCAGCGGCAAGCGGATGGGGGGGCGGTCGGGGGGGTCGGACACCATGTTCGGATGGTATTGCGACTGAGTCGCAACTGCAATGCGCGGGTTTATGCGCCTGCACGATCCGTCGGCGCCGCCCGCACAGTCGTTCGAGGCCGCGCAGTTCCTCCAGCCCGCGCGACCCGCGCGACCCGAACTTGTTTCAAGAGCGGAGGTTCCGTGAAGAAGGTTCTCGTTCCTGACGATGCCCCCAACATGGACGTGTGGTTCCGCCACATTGCTGACCTTTTCACACGCGAAGACGCCGAAGTGCGCTCGTCGCGGAAGGTGCTTCGTGCCGCTGCGGAGCGGTCGGCGCCGGTCGGATTCGGTCCAGCGGACTCCGAAACATGCCCGAAGCCGGACCACGGATCGATCGAGTCGATCGAAGGTGATTCGATCCTGGTTCTGACTCCGCGCTCCGGAGGTGTGCGCTTCATCAAGGGCGAGCATCTCACGATCTGCATCGCGGCGCCCGCGGGCTTCGACGTCGGCGAGGTGAAGGTGCTTGGAGAGTGGGATCGCCATGACAAGGCAGGTCACCGCGGCGGCGTGCGCGTCACGCTTCCTCGCATCCTCGAGCATGTGCAGCGCCGCGAGCATCACCGCGTTCCCGTCGCGTTCGATCTCTCGCCCCGTGTGACCCTCGAGCGCGACGAGCCGCGCGGTCCGCTTGGTGGCGGCGAGATCCTCGATATCTCCGAGTCTGGAGCCCGCATCCGCGTTCAGCTGCTCGAGCCGGTCACGGCCGGAACGAAGATGGTGTTCCACGCCAACTGCCCGGCTCCGTTCCCGAGTTTCACCGCGACAGCGGAAGTCGTGCATGTGATCCAGGTGAAGGATCATGACCGCACCATCCTCGGCGTGCGGTTCCTCGAGGAGCATGCCGAACTCGGCCGTGCGATCCATGCGCTGGAGCTCAAGCGCGCGCAGCGCCTGCGCAAGTAGGCGAGCGGCACGAGTCGCCGGATGTCGCGGGTCCCGCTCAAGTGCGGTGCTTTCTGCGCCGATGCTCACGGTATGCGAGTCTGGTTCAAGAACCTTTCAGCCCTGCTCGGTGAAGAAGAAGCCGAGGAATCGTCGGTCCGTCAGATCGTCGAGGCCGCCGCCGCGCGCGGTGCGGTCGTCGGATTGTCGCGCGACGCGCGCGCCGTGCGACCCGATCCCGACTGCGGCGTGCTCGACGCCATCGACGGCGAGGATCTCGTCATCAGCCGCCATGAGCCCGACAGCGAGTGGCTCAAGGACATCAATCCGGGCGACAAGGTCTACATCGCGATCGCCGCGACCCGCGGTTTCTACAGCGGCGAGACCGAGGTGATCTCGCGCTGGTCCGGACATGACATCGGACTCGACCGTTGCGGATACCGCGTTCGCGTGCCGAAGGCGCTGCTTCACTCGCAGCGTCGAACCAGCGAGCGCATGCCCGTGGCCTTCGATCTCGCGCCCCGCGCCAAGGTCCGAACGCCTGATCTCGTGTCCGAGGTCGGCTCCGGAATGGTGCTCGATCTCTCGGGCACCGGCATGCGCATGCGCATCGCGCTTCCCCGCGAGATCGTGGTGGGCGAGCTGCTTGCGGTCGAAGCCAGCTTCTCGAACTCCATTCCGTCCTTCGAGGGTCTTGTCGAGGTCGTGCATGTCTTCCCGTCGCGTGTGCCAGACGCGCGAATCCTCGGGCTTCGGTTCGTCGACGAACGGCCGGACATCGCACAGGCGATCCACGATCTCGACCTGAAGCGCCGCGGCCGCGAAGCCGCCTGATCGCGCACGAATCGAATCTCCCGTGGAAGACCAAGGTTCTTCGCACGCAACCCGCAAGCCGAGCTCAAGCCAGGGCTATCCACGCCCGATGCCTCCATCATGCGAGTGTGGTTCAAGAACATCGCCTCCTTGCTCGGTGTCGAAGATGCCGAGGAGCGCTCCCTGCGCCAGATCCTGACGGCCGCCGCAGCGCGGTCGGCGATCGTGGGTCTCTGCAAGGAGGAATTCGACGCGTATCCCGATCCGGAATGCTGCATCCTGGAGGGCGTCGAGGAAGACACCCTTATCCTCGTGGCGGTGGGGCCGGCGCGGATGGATCTCGTCGTCGGCGCGAGCTTTCACATCGCCATCTCATCGAGCCGCGGGTTCCATCGCGGCGAGACCAAGATCATCTCGCGCTGGGTCGAGCAGAGCGACGGCGGCGGTGGGCAGCGCTTTGGCTTCCGCGTCTCCGTGCCGCAGACGCTCACGCACATCCAGCGCCGAGTGACGCACCGCGTCCCCGTCGCGTTCGATCTCGCGCCATTCGTCTACCTCGCGGTGCCTGAAGCGGAGCAGCCTCCGTGCAAGGCTCAGATCATCGACCTCTCGGAGACGGGCATGCGGGTGCGCGTGCCGATCGAGCAGGACTACGCCATGGGGCAGATGCTCGACGCCGATGCGAGGTTCACGGAAGTCATCCCCTCGTTCAAGGCCAAGTGCGAGGTCATTCGCGTGACGCCGGTCAAGAACCGACACGCGAGGATCGTCGGTGTTCGATTCGATCACACGCTGTCGGAGCTCGCCCACGCCATCCGCGCGCTCGACCTGCGTCGCAGCAGCCGTTCCTCGGTCTGACCGAAGCTCCGCTTACTCCGACGGAGGCGAATCGGTGCCTTCCGCGACCGCCCCAGTTCCGTCCCGTTCGCCGGTCTTTCGGTACCGCGCACGCCGCTTCGCGTACTCCTCCGGGGAAACCGGGAGGTCCAGGGGCTGCCCGTCGCGGTGCAGGGCATGCAGTTTCTTCAAAAAGGGCACGCACCACTGGCAGCCCGTCCCCGCCCCGAGGCACTCGGAGATCTGGCTCGGAACCGTGGGGTTCTCGCGTGCAATGAAGTTCGAGATCTTCCGAAGCGAGACATGGAAGCACAGGCAGACATGGTCGTCGGGATCCATGCGGCAAAGGGTACGGAAAGCCGCGGGGACGCGCCCGCAAACCTGCGTATTTTCTGAAGCGCCGCCCCGGGTGGCGGTACGATAGAAGGCGTTGCCCCGGAACCCTTTCCGACGGCGGCCGCGAGCATTCGAACGACAGGAGCCCATCGTGGACCGAGTCAAGTCTCTCATCCTTCTTGCCCGTTCGCGGATCCGCCTCGCGCTGCTGCTCGAGGTGCTCGCCACCGGTCTGATCGCAGGTGCGGCTGTGCTCGCGCTTCTGGTGATCGCGGTCAAGTTGATCCCGGGCCTGTCGGTTCCCGAGGTGGCGATCTATGGCGCAGCCGGCGTGGCGTGCCTTGCCGCGGCGGTCGTGGCGTGGGTGGTGCGCGCGCGCAGCGCCGCAACCGATGCGCAGGTCGCGCTGCTCCTCGATGAGCGCCTCAAGCTGGATGAACGCCTGACCTCGGCGCTCGCGTTCGAGTCATCGACCGATGTGTATGCGCGTGCCGCCATCGCCGACGCAGCGACCGTCGCCTCCGATGGCGCGATGCGCCCGAAGGTTCGCGCCGCGTTCCCTGTTCGCTTCCCGAATCGTGGCCTTGCGGGCGCCGCTGCGCTCGGAGCGCTCGCGTGCGTGCAGGCGCTCGTTCCTGCGTACCAGTGGCCCGTCGAGGAGCCCGCGCCGACGGACTCGACCACCGTCGCGCAGAAGAAGGCGTCCGAGCAGGCGCTTGAGCGGATCAGCCAGGAACTCGAGAGTTCAAAGGCGCTCCCGCAGAATGTCCGCGACACGCTCGCGCAGGTCGCGAAGAATGCAGACACGCAGGTTGGCGGCGAGCCCGTCGACGAGGACGCCCGACGCGAGGCGATTCGCCGCATGAGCGAGCTGTCGAACAGGCTCGACGAACTCAAGAAGACGGAGTCCGCCCAGCGCAATGAGGCGCTGAAGCGCGATCTTGCAGGCCTCGAGAAGCAGGACGGCGCGCTCGGACAGTTCACCGAGGATCTTGCGAAGGGCGACTTCGCGAGCGCCAAGCAGAAGCTCGAGGACCTCGCGAAGCAGATGCAGTCGGGCGAGATGACGGACGCCGAGAAGGCGGCCGCAGCCGACGCCCTCGAGAAGATGGCGAAGTCGCTCGAGAACCTCGCTGCGCAGCAGGAGTCGATGCGCGAGGAACTGGCGAAGGCCGGGCTCGATGCGCAGCTGGCGAACAATCCCGAGGCGCTCGAGCGTGCCATCAACGAGAACCAGAACCTCACCGAGCAGCAGCGCGAGCAGCTCAAGCAGGCTGTCAAGTCGTCGAAGGCGAGTCAGGACGCGTTGAAGCGCATGGCGAACGCCTCGAAGAACGCTGCGAACAAGCAGCGGCAGCAGGCGCAGAAGCAGCAGCAGAAGGACCAGCAGAAGAAGGACCAGCAGCAGGGCCAGCAGCAGCAGGGCCAGCAGCAGCAAGGCCAGCAGGGCCAGCAGCAGCAAGGTGAGGGCGAGTGCCAGAATCCCGGCGATCAGCCTGGCGGGCAGTCGCCGGGCCAGCAGGCGGGCCAGCAGGGTCAGCAAGGCCAACAGGGTCAGCAAGGCCAGCAGGGTCAGCAGTCGCAGCAGAGCGGCGGACAGCAGGGTCAGCAGCAGTCTGGCCAGCAGTCGGCGCAGGGCGCTCAAGGCGAACAGGGCCAGCAAGGCGAGCAGGGCGATGGCGGGCTCTCTGAGCTCTCGCAGAGCCTCTCCGAACTCGAGATGACCCAGCAGATGCTGCAGGAGGCCGAGGCGCTCTCCCAGATGGCGCAGAACGAGTCCGAGTCGCTCGGCGAGGGCATGTGCAAGGGCGGCAACTGCCAGGGCAACGGCCAGAGCCAGGCACAGGGACAGCAGGCCGCGATGGGACAGGGCACCCGCCGGGGTGGGGCAGGCCGCGCCGAAGGTGGCAATACCGGCAAGGCCAAGACGCCCACCGGCACCAAGACCGTGAAGGCAAAGACGCAGAACGCCGGTGGCGACATCATCGCGCGTCAATTGATCGACAACCCGAATCCCGAGGTTGCCGAGAGCGTGATGCCCGTGGAGTCGATCGAGTCCGCTGCAGACGGCGGCTCGGGCATGGCGGTCGGTGAGGACCAGGTTCCCGCGCATCTCAAGGATGCGCACAAGCACTACTTCGGCACGCTGAAGCGTGAGCTTCGCAAGAAGGGTGACGCGGCGCCTGCCAGCGGTGGCGCGGGCGGGTCCGGGTCGGGCACGGACTCTGGAACGAAGTAGTTCGCGAACCTCGCACGATGGCGCACGAGTTGAATCAGGTTGATCCGATGGCAAATCGCTTCGTCGAGCGGCGGCGTTTCATTCGCACGGCGGTCGGAGTCGGGGCGGTTGCGTTCGTGCCCGCGCTCGTGCCTGCGCTTGCGGGCTGCACGCGGAGGGCTGGCGCGTCGCGCGTCGTCGCGTATGTGACCGTCGATGTCGTGCTTGCCCGCGAGGTGCTCGCTGCATGCACGGCGGCGACGGGCATCGAGATCGACGCTGTGTTCGATACAGAGGCCTCCAAGACCACGGGACTCGAGAACCGCCTGCGCAGCGAGCGCGATCGTCCGCTCACGGATCTCTTCTGGAGTTCCGAGGGCTTCGCAGCGGTGCGTCTTGCGGCCGAAGGTTTGCTCGCGCAGCTTCCCGAGCAGCTGTGGTCGTCGTGGCCGGCCGCGCATCGCGACGACGACCGCAGGTGGCTTGGCTTTTCGGCGCGCGCGCGCGCGGTCGCCTACGCGCCGTCGCGCGGCACTCCGCCGATCAACGACTGGCGCGCGCTGGCGAAACCCGGCATCGCCACTGGAAGCCGCGCCGCGATCGCGATCGCCGATCCGCGATTCGGAACCACGCGCGGGCACCTCGCCGCGCTCGGCTTGGCTTGGGAGAACGCGCGCAAGCGGGACCTCGACGCCCCGACGCTCGACGAGTGGCTCGAAGGCCTGCGTGCGAACGGCACGGTCGTCCTCACGGGCGGCAACGCGGCGACGGTCGAGGCCGTCGTGTCGGGAGAGTGCGCGTACGGCCTCACCGACACCGATGATGTGTTCGCGGCGCAGGCGCGCGGGCTCGCCGTCGAGATGACCTTGCCGCGCTCGTTGGACGCAGGTGTGGCCGGTGGCGGCACGATGCTCGTCCCCAACACGGTGTCGCTGGTCGCCGGGCGCGAGGGTTCCCGCGCCGCGGCCGAGCGTGTCGCAGCGTGGCTTGTCTCGCCAGAGTGCGAGGCGATCGTGTGCCGCTCGCCGTCGCGCAACCTTCCGCTCGGTCCGACCGCGTCGTGCGATCCGGGATTCGCGGTCGACGACCCGCTTGCGTTCGACATCGGCGACATCGCGACGACGGTCACCGAAACCGCGGAGCGTTCGCGCAAGATCCTCGGAGCACGCGGGTGAGCCGCGTCCATCGTGGATCGCTCTTCGAGACGATGGTGTTCGCCTTGCTTGCCTGCGTGGTCGGCGCGATTGTGCTCTGGCCGGCCGCTGCGCTGCTGATCGAAGCGACGCTTGGCGCAGGTGGCGCAGGCGTGCGTGCGTCGTCGGTCCAACTCGTCGGGAGCCCGGTCGAGGGCGGGGGACTGCTCGCGATTCTCGTTCGCAGCATCGCGTGGAGCCTCGGTGCTGCGTGCGTGGGCGCGTTGGCGGGCTGGTGGGCGGCGCGCGCGATGCCGCGCGTCACGCCGCGTGCGCTGCGCGCTGTTCTCACGCTTGCGATCCTTCTTCCGCTCGCGCTTCCGCCGTGGCTTCTCTACGCAGGGCTCTGGCTCTCGGTCGGGCCGGGCACGACGGTCGGTGACTTCGCCGAGCGATCGGACATCGTGCCGTTGCTGCGCAACGCCATTCTGCTGCTGGCGCTCGTCGCATGGAGCGCTGCGCCGGCGTTCGCAGTGCTGACCGCCCGCCGCGCACAGTCGTCGTCGGGCGACACGAGGCTCGCCGAAGTCGATGGACTCAACCGATGGGAGCGGCTGCGAGCGGCGTGGGCGCGCGACTGGCGGTTGCTGGCGGTGAGCGTCGTGACGGCGACCGCATTCCTGCTCGGCGAGACCACGGCGTTCGACCTTGCGCTTGTTCCCACCTTCGGATTCGAGCTGCGCAGCATGGATGCGCTGGGCGCCTCGGCGGGAAGCGTGCTGGCCACGGCAGCGCCTGCGATCCTGCTTGTCGTCGTCGGGATCGCGCTCGTCGCATGGATCACGCGTTCGGAGCGGGTCCGCGGACTTCGCGAGCGCGTGGCCGCCGAGCGCACGGACCGCTTCGATCTCGGTGCGCTCATTGCGGTGTTCCTTCTCGCGGCGACCGTCCTCGTGCCCGTCAGCCTCTTCGCACGGGCGCTGCTCGACGCGCCACGACTGGGTGACTTCCTCGTGCTGCACGGTCGCGCGCTCATCTCTGCACTTGTCGTCGCCGCCGTGGCGGCGCTCGTCGTCTCCATGGTCGCGGTCGCGCTGCGCGCGGCGCTCGCGATGCGGCGCTCCTCGTTCCTGCGGCGCGCGGGCGTCGCGTCGGCCATCCTCTGCGCACTTGCCTCGCTTGTTCCCGGCACGGTCGTGGCGATCGCGCTCGAGGCTGGCTACAACCATCATGCCACCGCCTTCGTCTACGACACCCCGTTGGTGGTCGTGTGCACGCTCGCCGCGCGCGCGCTGGCCGTGGCTGCGCTGGTCGCGATCGCGCTCGACGGACGCGAGCCGAACTCTGCGCGGAACCTGCGCGCGCTCGATGGCTCAAGCCTCGCCGCGCGGGTGCGCGGGCTGCGCGCCGAGCTCGCCCTCGCGGGTGTCGCTGCATTTCCAGTGGCGATCGCGTGGAGCCTCGGCGAGCTGACGGCGAGCGGGCGCGTGATCCCGCCGGGCTTCCAGTGGATCGCGACCGACATCCTGAATGCGATCCACTACCAGCGCCCCGAGACCGTGCTGTTCGGCGCTGCGGCGCTTCTCGTCGCCGCCATCCTCGCGATCGTGGGCGTGCGCGCGGTGGTCTTGGCGGTCGGGCGGCAGGCGCCGCGCACGGCGGCGCTGGCGTTGGTTGCCGCGGCGGCTCTCGGAATGGTCGCATGCGACCGAACCGACGGCGGAAGCGGCGGCGGTGGACTCGTGGGCGTCGACGACGCCAACGCACCGACGCTTGCAGGCCGCGAGGGCGGCGCGCCAGGCGAGTTCGACGCGCCGCTCATCGACAAGCCCGTCGGCTTCGAGCGGTTCCTTGGCGGCGCTGGTCGCGGAAAGGGTCAGTTCAACGGCCCACGCGTGCTGGCGGTCTCGCCCGTCTCGGGCGATACCTTCGTGATCGACAAGGATGCCCGCGTCCAGCGCTTCTCACCGACGGGCGAGGTGCTCGCGGAGTGGTCGATGCCCACCGCCAAGCGTGGCAAGCCCGTCGGAGCCTCGGTTGCGCCAGATGGCTCACTCGTGGTCGCCGACACGCACGAGCACCGCCTCGTCGCGTTCTCCCCGACCGGCGACATGCTGTGGACGCTGGGCGAGTACGGCATGGCCGAGGGCCAGTTCATCTACCCGACCGACATCGCCTTTGCGCCCGATGGCCGGATGTTCGTTGCGGAGTACGGCTCGAACGACCGCATTCAGGTGTTCGATTCGAACCGCCGCTTCCTCTACCGCTTCGGGGCGTTTGGCATCGATCCCGGGCAGTTTCTGCGCCCCCAGGTCCTTGTCTACGACGCCGAACGCGACGAGCTGTATGTGGCGGATGTCGGGAACCACCGGATCCAGGTCTTCACGAGCGACGGCGAGTTCCGCCGAATGTTCGGCGTCGCCGGAAAGGGGCCCGGTGAGCTTGCGTATCCCTTCGGCTTGGTGGTCGAGATCGACGGCAAGGCGATCACCGCGGCGACGGGGCACCCGCTTGGTGAGCCGACGGGGCCGGGTCGCCGCACGGTCGTCGTCGCGGAGCACGGCAACCACAGGGTGCAGCGGCTCGACGCCACCACGGGCGAATCCCTGGGGATGGTGGGCGGTCTTGGTACCGCTGGCGGACGGCTCAAGTATCCTTGGGCCCTCGAGCCGGCGGGGCTCGGAAGCGACGGCGTCCAGCGCTACGCGGTGTGCGACCACGCGAACTCGAGAATCCTGTTCTTCGCATTTCCGAACGGTGACTGAAATCCATCATGCAGTTTGAACGGCCGCTCTTCCTGTTGCTTCTGCTGCTGCTCGTGGCGGTGGTGGTGCTCGCATGGCGCAGCCGCAACAGCGAGGAGCGCTGGAAGTGGTGGGCCAGCCTCGCGCTGCGGGCGCTCGTCGTCCTTGCGCTTGTCGCGGCGCTCGCTCGTCCGTCGTTCGTGCGTCGCGGCGAGGCGCTCACCACCGCGTTCGTGCTCGATCGCAGCCGTTCGATCCCGGTCTCGCTCCTCGCGTCGTCGCGTGACTTCGTGCAGGAACTCGTGGATGGCAAGCGCGAGCAGGAAGACCGCGTGGCCGCGATCACCGTCGGACGCGAGGCGGAGATCGTCTCCCAGCCCGACTCGCGGTCGATCGTTCCGGACGCCGAGCATGCGGGCGACCGTGACGCGAGCAATCTCGCGGCCGGTCTCCGTCAGGCGCTCTCGATTCTCCCGCCAGATACCGCCAACCGGATCGTGCTCGTTTCCGATGGAAACGAGAATGTGGGCAACGCGCTTGCCGAGGCGGAAGTCGCGCGCGCCAACGGCATCCCGATCGATGTGATTCCGATCGAGTATGAGTCTGCCAACGAGGTCGTGTTCGAGGCGCTGCGCGCGCCGACCCGCGCGCGCCCCGGTCAGACCGCCGATCTGCGGCTCCTCCTTCGAAGCCAAGGTCCCGCGAAGGGAACCGTGTACCTCCGCGACGGCGGCCGTCCGATCGATCTCGATCCGGCTGCGGCGGGCGATGGGCTCGCCGTCGATCTCGAGGCCGGGCCGCGCACGATCGTCGTGCCGTTCCCGCTCGAGGGCGCCGGAACGCGTCGCTTCGAGGCCGTGTTCGAGCCGGCCGACGGCGCGCAGGACGGCATGATCGAGAACAACCGAGCCACGGCCGTCACCTTCGTCGACGGCAGCGGACAGGTGTTGCTCGTCGATGGGTCCGGCGGCGCGGAGAGCGCGCCGCTCGCCGATGCGCTCTCGCGCAGCCAGCTTGATGTGACGGTGGTCGCTCCCGATGCGCTGAGCCAGCAGGGCACCTACCTCTCGGGCTTCGACGCGGTGATCCTCTGCAATGTCCCGCGCTGGGCGATCGACGGCGAGACCGACCGACTGCTGCGCGCCTATGTGCACGACCTCGGCGGCGGACTGCTCGTCGTCGGCGGCGACAAGAGCTTCGGCGCTGGCGGCTGGATCAACTCCGAAGTGTCGAATGTGCTTCCCGTGAAGCTCGACCCGCCCGCGACGCGCCAGATGGTGCGCGGCGGACTCGTCCTCATCGTGCACTCGTGCGAGATGCCGCAGGGCAACTACTGGGCGCAGCAGGTCTCGATCGCCGCGATCGAGGCGCTCACGCGGCTCGACCTGATCGGCATCATCACGCTCGTGAACGGCCCGACCTGGTCGTTCCCGCTGCAGGAGGCGGGCGACAAGTCGGCGGCCATCGCTGCGGCGCGCTCGATGATCGTCGGCGACATGTTCGACTTCGAGGGCTCGGTGCAGATGGCGAACAAGTCCCTCTCCGAGTCGAAGGCGGGCCAGCGCCACATCATCATCATCTCCGACGGCGACCCAGCGCCGCCGTCGCAGGCGACGCTCAACAACACGATCGCCTCGAAGATCACCATGACCACGATCATGGTGAGCGGTCACGGCACGCAGCAGGACTATGTGAACATGAAGTTCATGGCCGACCAGACCGGCGGCCGCTTCTATGAGGTCACGAACCCGAAGAATCTCCCCAAGATCTTCACGAAGGAAGCGGCGGTGGTGTCGCGCTCGCTCGTCGTCGAGGGAGACTTCCAGCCGGGCGTGGTGCCATCGATCAGCGGCCCGATCCGCGGTCTGCAGGGCGTTCCGCGCCTCAACGGCTATGTGCTCACGGTGCCGCGCGAGGGCCTCGCGCAGGTCGACATCACCAACCAGACCGAGGACGGCATCGACCCGATCTACGCGTACTGGAACCACGGTCTCGGTCGCTCGATTGCGTTCACCTCCGACGCCGGCACGCGCTGGACGACGGGCTGGACCAGCTGGGGCGAGTACCGCGCGTTCTGGGAGCAGTCGGTGCGATGGCTGCTTCGGCCGGCGGTGCCTGCGAATGCGCAGGTGCGCTCGCGTGTCGAGGGCGAGGTCGCGATCGTCGACCTCGAGGTCTTCAACGCGAGCGGTGGTTTCGCAACCGATCTCAATCCCGATGCGACGCTTGTCGGCCCCGAGGGCCGCGGCGAACCGCTCACCGTCGTGCAGACCGGGCCGGGCCGCTGGCGCGCGGAGTTCCCCGCGAGCGAGGCCGGCGCCTATCTCGTCAACTTCGGCTTGGGCACCGGCGAGGACGGACGCCGCGCCACCGTTCAGGCTTCGGTGAGCGTGCCGTACCCCAAGGAGTTCCGCACCGTGCGCGACAACCGCGCGCTGCTCGAGCAGATCGCGGAGAAGACGGGCGGACGGGTGCTGTCCATGTCTTCCCAGCCGACGACGATCGACGCATTCCTCCGCGACAACCTGCCCGTGCCGCAGAGCGCTCGACGCATGTGGGACCTGATGGCGATCCTCGCCGCGGTGTTCTTCCTGCTTGATGTTGCGGTGCGTCGCATCGCGGTCGACTGGGCGGGTGCGCGCAGCGGTGTCGCAAGCGCCGTGGCGGTGCGCAAGGTCGGCGACGGCACGGTCGAGGCCTGGAAGAAGGCGCGTTCGAAGAGTGGCGCGCGCGGTGGCGCGGCCGCGGGCGAAGGTGCTGCGACGAGCGACTCGATGCGCGACACGCTCGAGCGCGGGCCTGGCCTCGATGTGCGCAACGCCGTGAAGGAAGGCGGCACGGCACCGGCGCCAGACGCGCAGCGCGCGACGAAGTCCGACGAGCCGGCGGCCGGCGCTGGCGGCGACGAAGAGACGACCTCGCGCCTCCTGCGCGCCAAGCGCCGCGCGACGGGCGACGGTGGCGACGGAGCGGATGGAAAGGGCGGCGGCGGTGGCTGAGCAGTCGGGCGCCGCGCCGAACTTCGCGCAGGACGAGCGCGATCTCGACTCCTTCGGCCTCGAAGGCGTCGAGGAAGCGCGTCGCCGCTGCGAGGCGTTCCGCAAGATCTTCGCGCGGCTGCGCGCCGAGGTCGGCAAGACGCTCGTCGGCCAGCGCGAGGTGGTCGATCTCGCGCTCGTGTCGCTCTTTGCCGACGGACACCTGCTGCTCGAAGGCGTGCCGGGTCTCGGCAAGACGCTGCTCGTCCGCTCGCTCGCGGCCGCCACGGGCCTCGGCTTCAGCCGCATCCAGTTCACGCCCGATGTGATGCCCGCCGACATCACGGGCACCTCGATCCTCATGGAAGACGAGGCGACGGGGCGCCGCGAGATCCGCTTCCGGCCGGGGCCGCTCTTCGCGCAGCTGGTGCTTGCCGACGAAGTGAATCGCGCGAGCCCGAAGACGCAGTCGGCGCTGCTCGAGGCGATGCAGGAGCGCTCGGTCACCGTCGGCGGCGAGACGCGCCAGCTCGGCCGGCCGTTCTTCGTGATGGCCACGCAGAATCCGATCGAGCAGGAGGGCACCTTCCCGCTGCCCGAGGCGCAGCTCGACCGGTTCCTCCTCAAGATCGAGGTGCCGCCGCCCGACCGCGAGACGCTGCGCGAGGTGCTCGAGCGCACGACGAAGGTCGACACGCAGATGCCGTCGCAGGTGCTCGACGCGCGCGCGATCGTGGCCGCGCAGAAGCTTGCGCGGCGCATTCCGATGGCGCCCGAGGTGCAGGACTGGATCGTGCGGCTCGTGCTCGCCACGCACCCGGACGGCGAGTTCTGCGCCGAGGAGAACCGACGCTACATCCGGATCGGCGCGAGTCCGCGCGCCGCGCAGGCGATCGCGACCTGCGCGCGCGTCGTGGCGCTCATGGCGGGCCGATACGCGGTCAGCTTCAACGATGTGCGCATCATCGCGCGCTCGGCGCTGCGCCACCGCATCCACCGCTCGTTCGAGGCCGAGGCCGCGGGCCTCTCGAACGACGAGATCGCGCGGCGCGTGGTGATGTCGACGCCGACCTATGAAAGCACCGCGGGCAAGGCCGACGCAGGCGCGAAGGCGGGTGGCCGATGAGCACCCCAAAGCCGCTTCGCAAGCTCGACGACCTCCTCGATTCGCGCCTGATGGCGAAGCTCGACTCGGTCGATGTCGTCAGCCGCAAGATCTTCTCCGGCAAGATGCAGGGCGAGCGCCGCTCGAAGCGGCGTGGCCAGTCGGTCGAGTTCGCCGATTTCCGCCCGTATGTCCACGGCGACGACCTGCGCTTCGTCGACTGGAACATCTTCGGCCGGCTCGACCGCCTGTTCCTCAAGATGTTCCTCGAGGAAGAGGACCTGTCTCTCATCATCGCGGTGGATACCAGCGCGTCGATGCGCGTCGGTTCGCCCGACACCTTCGACTACGCGCGCCGCGTGGCGATGGCGCTTGCCTACATCGGGCTCGTGAACCAGCACCGCGTGTCGCTCGTCGGCTTCGCGGCCGACAAGATCGAGCGCGCGAGCAACATGCGCGGGCGGCGGAAGGCGGCCGAGATCGCGCAGTGGCTGCTGAAGCTCGAGCCCGAGGGCGGGTCGGGGTTCGAGCAAGCCATGCGGCTTGTCGGGACAAGCCGTCAGGGCAAGGGCGTGATGATCGTCCTCTCGGACTTCCTGTTCCCCGAGGGGTTCGAGAAGGGCCTCAGCATGGTCGCGGGCCGCGGCTTCGACCTCTTTGCGCTGCAGGTGCTCGCGCCGCAGGTCGTCGACCCGTCGCGCGAGGGCGGCATCTCGGGTGACCTCTTGCTCGTCGACAGCGAGACGGGCGTCGAGACCGAGGTCACGGTGACGCCCGAACTTCTCAAGATCTACAAGGACCGTCTCGATCGCCTGTGCGGTGGGCTGCGCGCGTACTGCGCGCGGCGCGACATCGTGCACATGGTGGTCGAGACCTCGACGCCGGTCGAGACGCTCATGCTCGAGTACCTCCGTCGCAGGGGGCTCCTGCGATGACGCTCGCGTCGCATGCCTCCGCGATCCTCGCCGTCACGCAGCTGATCGCCGTCACCTGGATCACGCCCGTCGCGGGCGCGATCCTCGGCGCGTCGATCCTCGCGCCGCTCGTCGCGCTCTGGTTCCTCAAGCTGCGCCGCAAGCGCCGCGTGGTGTCGAGCACGCTTCTCTGGACAAGGTCGCTCGCCGACCTCCGCGCGAACGCGCCGTTCCAGCGGATCCGCTTCAGCTGGCTGCTCCTCCTGCAGATCCTCGCGGTGCTCGCGATCGCGTTCGCGGTCGCGCAGCCCGAAGCCGAGGGGCTCGGCAGCGCGGGCGGGCGGCATGTCCTCATGATCGACCGTTCTGCGAGCATGAACACGCTCGAGACGACCGACGACGCGGGCAAGGCGCTCGACGAACCGCGCACGCGCCTCGTGCTTGCGAAGGAGGCTGCAAAGACGCGCGTGCGCGAGCTGCTCGGCGGCGGGTGGTTCTCGACGCGCGCGAGCGATGTGATGATCGTGGCGTTCGGCCTGCGGGCGGAAATCCGCGCGCCGTTCACCGATTCGATCGCGTCGCTCGAGGCCGCGATCGACGCGATCGAGCCGACCGACGAAGTCACGAAGCTCGGCGAGGCGATGGAGCTTGCGCGTGCGTTCACCACGAACCTCAACCTCAACGACGCGCGCGGCGAGGAGAACAACACCACCTCGGGGCCGCTGCCGACGCTCGAGCTCTACTCCGATGGTCGCATCGCCGATCTTGGCGAGTTTGCGCTCCGCGAGGGCGAGGGCATCGTCTACCACAAGGTCGGGCGCACGCCGACGAATGTCGCCGTGGTCGGCATCTCGGCCGACCGTCCGCCCGAGCAGCCCGACAAGATCCAGGTGTTTGCGGCGCTGGTGAACCCTGAGCCCGTCGAGAAGAAGGTCACGCTGCAGCTGGCGGTGAACAGCGCTGTGCGCGTGATCACGCCGGAGCCGATCACGATTCCGGCAGCGAAGGAAGAACGCGGAAGCTACATCCCCGGCCGTGCGCAGGCGGTCTTCCGTCCGATCGAGCAACGCGAGAACGCTGCGATCGAGGTCGCGATCGTCGAGGACGACGCGCTGCGCGACGACGATGCGGCGATCGCGGTGGTGCCGCCCGCGCGGAGGCTGTCGGTGCTGCTCGTGTCGAACGGCGGATTCCTGCTGCGAACGCTGCTCGAGGGGCTCGCGACCGAGCGCTTCACCACGGTGTCGCTCGGCGAATACGAGGCGATGGTCGAAGGCGGCACGGCCGCGAGCTGGGATGTCGTGATCTTCGATGGCGTCGCGCCCAAGACGCTGCCGAGCGGGCGGTACCTGTCGTTTGGCCCGCCGCCGCCGATCGAGGGACTTTCGGCGTTCGGTTCGCACGAGGGCGTCTATCCGCGCGTGGTGCGCGACGAGCATCCGCTGTTCCGCTCGGCGTCGCTCGACGAGCTTTCGATCTCGAAGATGGTCGCGGTGCAGCCGGACAAGCGCTACATGGTGCTCGTCGAGGCGCCCGAGGGGCCGCTCATCGTCACGCTCGACCGCAGCGACATGCATCTTGTGTATGTGGCGTTCGATCCGCTCGACTCGAACTGGCCGTTCAGAAGGTCGTTCGTCAACTTCGTCGCGAACGCGATCGACCACCTTGGCCGCGCGGGCGACTCGGTGATCGGCCGCACGCTGGTGCCAGGCGAGGCGATCGCGATTCGATTGCCCGCCGGAAGCCGCGACGGCGTGCTCACGCTGCCGAACGGCTCGACCGAGAAACTTGCGATCGACCAAGACGGCAATGTCTCGTGGGGCCCGGCCGAACTCGTCGGCCTCTACCGCATTGGCTTCCTCGAGCCAGGCAACGAGACGCGCCAGGAGCGCCTTGCCGCCGTCAACATCGGCGACGCCAACGAAGCGCGCATCGAGCCCCGCGAGTCGCTCGACCTCGGCACGACGACCGTGCAAGGCGTGAGCGTCGGCGAATCACGCCGCGGCGCCCTCTGGCCCTGGATCCTCGGCCTCGGCCTTCTGCTCGTGCTATCCGAGTGGTGGTACTACCAGCGCCAGATCCGCGCGTAACAAAACCTCGGGTGCCAGCAGACTTCAGTCTGCTGAACGGATGACGCCAGCCGTCCTCTAAACATGCGCCACGCACCCGAGGTGTTTGCCTCCGACGCGATGCGTCGTCATGCCTTCGCCGCGATCTCCTTCAGCACTTCCTCGTCGATGCCGAGGTACTCGCGCATGTGCTGGTCGTACATCTCCTGGTCGCGGTCGCGGGTGAAGTCGAGGCGGAGCTCGTTGATTACCTTCGTGCCTTGGCCGATCCACTGGCGCCAGGTCTCTGCCGAGATGTTCTCGAAGATCCACTCGCCGAGCGCTCCGCGGAGCGGGGGAGCCGGCAGCTTGGTGCCGGGGCGGCCGGTGCGGCGGCAGACGAACGCGCCCGATTCGCGCAGGCGGTCGGCGGTCTCCTTCTCCTCGGCGAGCACCGGCGCGTGGCGGCCGATCCCCTCGAGCAGCTTTGCGATCGCCTGCTGCGGCAGGCGGTCGCCCTTCGCGGCGGCGATCATGTAGCCCTTCTCGAGCACCGCGACCGCCTTGTCTTCCCAGCCCGCCTTGATCATCGCATCGCCGCACAGCTGGTACGCCTTGCTCATCTCCGCGTTCGCGGCGATGCACTTCTCGAGGCTCTGCGCGGCCTCTGCGAAGCGGCCTGCCTGCAGGTAGGCGTTGCCGAGGCTGAAGTGCGCCATCTCGTTGGTCGGGTCGGCGGCGGCCATCTTCTCGAACTGGGCGATGCGGTCTGCGTTCATCTTGGCTCCTTCGGGGGCGGTCATGGTAGGCGCTGCCGCCCGCTGCGTCAGGCGTAGCCGAGTTCGTCAGGCGTAGCCGAGTGCTTCAGGCGTAGCCCAGTCGGTCGAGATCGTCCTCGTCGAGGCCGAAATGGTGCCCGAGCTCGTGCAAAATCGTGATGCGGATCTCCTCGCGGATCCGCTCCTCGCCGCCGTATGCGCCGTGCTCGTCTTCGCCCTCTTCCCAGCCGCCGGCCATGTCGATGATGCCTTCGCGGAAAATGTGCACGACATCCGAGGTGTCGGGGCGCTCGACCGAGCGATCGGTGAGCGGAACGCCCGTGTGCAGGCCGCAGAGAAGCTCGTTCTCGTCATCGATGCCGAGCTCGGCGAGGATCTCGCGCGACGGGCGGTCTTCGACCACCAGCGGACACTCCTCGATGAGGCGATGGATCCCCTCGGGAAGCGCCGCGAGCACCTCTTCGAAGATCGCGTCGAACCGCTCGCGCTCGCTGCGTCGCATGGTCAGGCCTTCACCGCACCCACGAGTTCGGTGACCGAGCGGCACCCCTGGCGGTCGACCCACTTCGCGAGGCCATCAGCCACGCGCATCGGCGCGCGCGGGTCGATGAAGAGCGCGGTGCCCATCGCGACGGCGCTTGCGCCCGCAAGGATGAACTCGGCCGCATCGCGCCAGTTCGTGACGCCGCCGAGGCCGATCACGGGCACCTTCGCGTCGCGCGCAACCGAGCGGTAGACATCGTTCACCATGCGCACGACGATCGGATGGATGCCCGGCCCCGACAGCCCGCCGCGGCCGCGCGAGAGCCTTGGCGCGCGCGTCTCGACATCGATCGCCATCGCCGAGAAGGTGTTCGCGACGACAAGCGCCTGCGCGCCGCCGTCGATCGCGGCCGTGGCCATCGCCACGATGTCGCCGACATTCGGCGAGAGCTTGACGAACAGCGGCTTGGTGCGGACCGCAGGCTTCACTTCGCGCAAGAGTGCGCGCAGCGCCTCGGGGTGCTCGCCGAACTGAAGGCCGTCGGATGTGTTCGGGCAAGAGACATTGAGCTCGATCGCGGCGATCTCAGCCGCCGTGTCGAACGCGCTCGCGACCGCGAGATACTCGTCGACCGAATGGCCCGCGACCGACCCGAACAGCTTGCACGGAAGGCCGCGCGCCTCGGGCAGTTTCTCGCGCATGAAGCGGTCGAGGCCGACATTCGCCAGGCCGATCGCGTTCAGCATGCCCGCCGGGCTGTCGATGATGCGCCACGGCGCGTTGCCTTCGCGCGACTCGGCCGTGATCGACTTCGTCGTGATCGCCCCGAGCCGCTCGAGCGGCAGCGCATCTGCGATCTCGCGGACATAGCCGCAGGTTCCTGCGGCGAGCACCACGGGATTCGCAAGCGGGACGCCGGCAAGCGAGACGGAAAGATCGGCCATCGGGGAGGGATGGTACAGCGTGCCGCGTGGCGCGTCGGGAAGCAAACAGGCCGCCCCTGGCGGGACGGCCTGTGAGTGGATTCGAGTCGCAAGGCCTTACGGGCAGGCGCCCCAGCTGCTCAGCACGGCGGCGAGGTCGGAGCTTCCGACGACGCCGTCGCCATCGATGTCGTTCTTCGCGCCGCCCCATGAGCCGAGCAGTGCGGCGAGGTCGGAGCTGTCGACCGAGCCGTCGCCGTTCACATCAGCGGGGCATGGGGGAGCCTCGCAAAGGAACTTCGTCAGCGTGAACTCGTCGACGCCCGCTTCGGTGGTCGAGTTGTTGCCGACATCCGCGGTGACGAAGCGCACGCGCACCGTCGAGGTGAGCGGAACGAAGCTCTCGATCGCGTAGGTGCGGGGGCTCCAGCTCGTGTTGAGGTTGGTGCGGATGTCTTCCATCAACACCCACGCGCCACCGTTCGACACTTCGACGCGGAAGGCGTCGGCCTGCGAGGTTGTGCCGCTTGCGATGTCGTCGCAGAAGAACCACAGCGAGACGGTCAGGCTGGCGCTCGCAGCGTCCGAAAGATCGAACACGGGCGAGGTCAGGGTCGTCGGGCCACCGTCGACATCCTGCGACGAGGCGGTTCCGCCTGCCACGCCAAGGCCGGTCACGAAGGCGCGCACGCCCGAACCCGGGGTTGCGTCGGAGGACGGAGAAGACTGGTTCGAGCCGCTGATGGTGCCGATCGGCGTACCCGCGACCCAGCCGCCCGCCGTGAGCGTGGCATCGTTGGTGACGCCCCACGAGGAAGTGACTCCCTCGAACGAATCGGAGAACGCCACCTGCTGCGAGGTCACCACGCTTGCGGTGTGACCAACGGTCGGTGCGGTCGACGGATCCGTGTTCAGGCCACCGTTCGAAAGATTGGCGGCGAGGTAGTAGCGAACGGACTGTCCGCACTGGACGGGCGGGAAGGTGGCGAGGTAGTTGTTCGGCGTCGTCTGCACGAGCGGGTAGCCCGTGTAGGTCGCGCCCGCGTCGGTCGAGACGAAGAGCTTCTCCGTCCCGGCCACGATCGTGCCACCGCCGACAATCGAGGTTCTCACGCTGAAGCTGTTGGTGCCCGCCGGGTTGAGCACGCTCGGGCGACCGCTCGGGTAGGAGAAGGTGATGTAGAACGGAGGCTTGTTGATGAAGACCTCGATGCCGCCGCAGCGGCCGACGACGAGGTCAAGCCAGCCGTCGCCGTTGATGTCGAGCGTGGCGATGTCGAACACCGACGAAAGGTTCGCGACGGGGAGCACGGTTCCCTGCTCGTCGAGCAGAAGGCTGCCGACGGTGCCCGTGTTGTAGTAGATCTTCGTGCGTCGGCCGGAGTTCGGGCAGAAGGGGCCAAGGTCGGCGTCGACATCGCAGATGATCACATCGACGCGACCATCGTTGTTGAGGTCGGCGACGCGTGCGGTGTTTCCGAACTCAGAGAGGCTGTCGGTGATGGTGTAGCTCGTGAAGTTGGCGAATCCATCGGCGCCGTTGCCCGAGTTGATCAGCACCTTGTCCTGACCGTCGTCGACCACGATGAGGTCGACCTTGCCGTCGCTGTTGAGGTCGCCCTGGTCGATGTTGTAGGGCGCGCCGCCGACGACGCTGTCCGGGCCGAGGAAGCTCTCGCCGAGACCGTCGGTCCTCGAGTAGATGCTCGCGACATCCTGGCCGCCCGTCAGCGTGTTCACGCGGACGATGTCGAGCTTGCTGTCGCCGTTGAGGTCGGCGGCAAGCGCTGCGTTGCCGAACGCCGACGAGAGCTGCGCCGAGGTCATGCGCGTGGTTGTGGTGTCGGTGAAGTGACCTGGGTTCGACGCGCCGAGATTCACGAGGAACTTGTTCTGGAAGTCGTTGCTCGCGGTCTCGCCGGGGCTCTGCTGGCACTCGCCCGCGTCGGCGGTGTCGCCGTCGGCGTTGAGATCGATGCAGATGGTGCCGCTCGTCTCAGGCGTGTCGTAGTCGGTGTAGAAGATGTCGACATAGCCGTCGCCCGTGAAGTCGCCGATCGCCATGTCGCAGAAGCGCGGGTTTGCGACGGAGCCATTGGCTGCGAAGAGCTGCGGGATGCGCGCGTCCTCGAAGCGGAAGCCCTGCCACTGGCCGCTCGCGTTGTTGCCGAGGTTGCGGTAGACGCGCGGCTGGCCGAGCATCGTCGAGACATGGTCGCTCATCGTGGTCGCCGTCACGAGATCGAGCCAGCCGTCGTTGTCGACATCGAACGCCTTGACATCGCGGTCGTTGGCGGCATCAAGCATGCCCTGCGAGCCAGCGGCGTCCGCGGCCGAGCCGTACTCGGTGGTGCGGTCGACGAGCACGCCGTTCTCGTTCATGAACAGGATGTCGCGGAATCCGCCCTGGATCGAGCCGGGGAACTTGCGCATGCAGACGAGATCCATGTCGCCGTCTTGGTCGAAGTCGCCCCAGGCGAAGTCCTTCTCGAGGTTGTCGTTCACCAGGAGGCTCGACGCAGCGACGAGGCGCGACGCAGTCTGGTTCTCGAAGTTCACCCATTGGCCGGACGCAGAGGACGCCGCGATGGCGGCGAGGCTGGTCGTGCAGAGGAGGTGGGCGATGCTGATCTTCATGCTGATGGTCCTTGGAGTTCCCTGGCGTCCAACCGATCGCGCCTGCGGGGAGATGTCTTTCTTGCGGTGTCGTTGAGTCGTTGATCGTGGAGCCGAGCGGAGCGGTCGAACGCTCAGCAGGGGCCCCAGCCATTCAGGAGGGTTGCAAGGTCGGCGGCGTTGGTGTTGCCGTCGCCGTTGAGATCGGCTTCGGCAGTGCCCCACGAGTTGAGCAGTTGCGCGAGGTCGGCGGCGTTGATGACGCCGTCGGTGTTGAAGTCGCCCGGGCATGCTGCGGGGCAGTCGTCGGGAACGCCATCGGTGTTCTTGTCTGGCGCGCCGTTGAAGATCTCGAGGAGATCGTTCATGCCGTCGTTGTCGCAATCGCCGGGCGCCTCGTTGCCGTCGCGCAGGTACGCGGCGACGAAGCCCTCGGCGTCCACACCGTCGATCGCGCCATCCTGATTGAGGTCGCCGATCGCGCAGTGGTCGTCGGGCGTGACGCCCGATGCTGCGTTGCAGGCCTTGAACTCAAGGAAGTCCGCGATGTCGACGACGCCGTTGCCGTCGTAGTCGAACTCGTTGCGGCCGAGGGAGTCGAGGAACGCGATGAGCTTCGCCTTGTCGCCTTCGGTCAACGCTGCGAACGCAGCCGCCGAACCTGCGCCCTCGCCGAAGGGGCCGTGCGCGTTGATCGCGGCGGTCACACGCTCGGCGAAGGTGCCGCCCGAGGCGGAGCCGTCGTGGAGCATCGGGTCGCGCGTGCGGAGATTCCAGAGCGTCGGCGTGCGCATCTCCTGCTCGTTCGCATCGCCATCCTGCACGCCGTCGCCGAGCGTGCCCATGTCGTGGAGCAGGAAATCCGAGTAGGGGCGGATCGTCTTGTTGCGGATCGCAGCCTCGAGGCCCTTCGCGTTCTCGGTGGTCCACTCGGCGACATGGCACTTGTTGCAGCCAATCGCGTTGAAGACGATCTCGCCGCTCATCCCAGACTTCGGCGTCTGCGGCGGTTCGGCGAGGTAGCGCTGGAAGTGCGTCACGCGCTCGACGAAGGTGAATCCCGTCGCGTCGGCGTGATCCTCGGGGTCGGCAACCGTGTCGCAGGAGGCAAGCAGCGCCGCGTCGCCGTTCGGGGCGCTCTCCGTCGGGATCAGCGCGTTCGTGACGCCGAGCTCGTTGCGCGTCGCGTCGCCGGAGAAGCTCAGCACGGTGGCGACCTGCGCCTTCCAGCCGAAGCGACCTGCGCGGAGCGGGCTCGAGGGACTCGACTCAAGCGGCAGCACCCAGTGCACGCGGCCCGAGATGCCATCGTTGTCGGCGTCGGTCGGATCGTCGTTCGCCGCGATCGCGCTGTCGGGGATCGCCTCGATCAGGCCGAACGCCATCGACGAGTTCGTCACGCGCGTGGAGACGACCGTCGCCTCTGCCGGAAGCGTCTCGCGGCAGGTCGGAGAGATCGCGAGGATCTGGAGCAGCGATCCGCCGAGCTCCTCGAGTGGAACGAACTCGCCCTTCTCGTCGGCGCCGAAGCGCGTGACGGCGATCGAGCCCCAGCCGCCGATCGGATTCGAGTGGCAGGACTGGCAGTTCGACTTGTTCATGACCGGACCGAGACCCATCGGGGCGCCGAACGGCGTCTGGTAGTCCTCGCGTCCCTGCTCGAAGTAGCCAAGCTGTGTTGCCGTGAGACCGCGGAGCGGATCTCCCGCCTTGGGCTGGAGTTGGGTCTCGCCCGCAACGGCGACTCCAACGATCGTGGTGAGGGAAATGGCTGACACGAGCTGGCGGCTGCGGGACATGCTGACTCCTCAACATCTCTTCTCCGGTGATCGCGTTCGAACGCGAAGCATCGGAGGTTGAAAGACTGGACTCGTCGGTTCGGGGCTCTGGGCGTGTGGTTCCGCGATGATTGGAAATCGGAACGGAGAAACAGATCCTGGATGAACACAGCCTTCGCGGCCCCGAGAAGGCTTCATCCAAGTTATCCGCCGAATGAGGAAATGGAAGGGTCGCAGCGCGCTTCGTCGATGAAACTGGTGATTTCAGCGATCGCAGCGGAGTCTCGGACGCACATCGCGTCGTCCCGCCGCATATCGACATCAACGACATGTTGTCCGAGTTTGTCCGATCGCGGGAATCCAGCGTCTTATAGTGCCCAGCAATGTCCCCGAGTCGTCGCCTTTGTGTCCCGCTCTGCGCCCTGATTCTCGTCGCTGGCGGGTGGAATGCCTCGGCGCAGACCCCGCCCGGTCGAGAGGGCGCGCCTCAGCCCTCCCCAAGCCCTGCGCCCGGCGCACAGGAAGACGATCCCTCGAAGGCGCTGGTGACGGGCTCCTACCCGGATGATCCGCGGCTCGGTGCGGCGCTCACCATGCTCTCGAAGGGGAGTTTCGACGCGGCCGCACTCACCGCCCGCACGGTCCTCACGCAGAACGCGAAGGTCGAGCGGGCCGAGGCGATTCTCGGCGTGGCATTGCTCAAGCAGAAGAAGTACGAGGAGGCGCGCCGCCACCTTGAGCGCGCGCGCGACTCGACGCAGCCATTCCCCGAACGAAAGCACGCGCCGCACTTTCTTGGATGGTGCTGCTATCACCTCGGAGACCTCGAGGCTGCGCGCGTTGCCTTCGAGCGTCACGCGAAGGAAGTCCCCGGCGAACCAGACACGCTCTTCGGGCTTGGACTCGTCGCGCTCGGCGAGGATCGGCTCGAGGACGCGGAGAAGTTCCTCACGAATGCGCTCGACGCCTTCAGCGCGCCGCCCAAGCCGGACCTGGTGGGCCAGGCGCGCGCGCTCACGCGGCTCTCGGATGTCGCGATGCGCCGCGGCGAGGTCGAGAAGGCCGAGGCCATGCTTGAGCGCGCCGTGAAGGCAAGCGCCGTGCAGCATGAGACATGGTCGAAGCTTGCGCGCGTGCGCGACCGGCTCGGGAAGAGCAAGGAAGCCGACGCAGCGCGCGCCAACGCAGAGCGCATCCTGCAGGCGCTTGGTCGCAAGCCGTCGGAGGCCGCCACCGCGCCGCAGCCCGCCGTGCAGAGTCCGTCGACGCCCGCGGAGCCCGCGAAGGAAACGGCGCCGTGATGCAGCTCGCCCCAGCGATCGTGTTCGTGGCGCTTGCGGTCGATCCGCAGGCGGGCTCGATCCGCTTCACCGATGTCACGGCGCAGTCGGGGATCGAGATGACGACGACGAGTGGCGCGACGCCCCCGACGGTCGTTCTGGAGGTGAAGGGCGGCGGACTCGCGCTCATCGACTTCGACGCGGACGGCGATCTCGATCTCTTCGTCCCCAACGGCGCCACGCTCGCGAACACCGAGCAGGGCCCCGGCGCGCGGCTCTTCCGCAACGACGGCGGGCTGCGGTTCACCGATGCCACCGAGGCGAGCGGCATCCGACATCGCCGCTGGAGCTTCGGCTGCACGGTGGGCGATGTCGACGCGGATGGGCACGACGATCTCTTCATCGCCTGCTACGGACCCGATGTGCTCCTGCGCAACAAGGGCGACGGCACCTTCGAGGACATCTCGACCCGCGCGGGCATCGCCGATCCGCGCTGGGGCACGAGCGCCGCATTCGCAGACCTCGATCTCGACGGCGACCTCGATCTCTTCGTCTGCAACTACCTCGACTTCGATCCATCGAAGCCGCTTCCACCCGCGACCTTCAAGGGCATGAAGGTGATCGCGGGCCCGCGCGGCTACCCCGCGGCCGCCGATGCGATCTATGAGAACCGCGGCGACGGCACCTTCGTCGACCGCAGCGTCGACTCGGGCATCGCCGCGGTGAAGCCAGGATTCGGGCTGAATCTCGCGATCCTCGACTTCACCGGCGACGGCAAGCCCGACATCTTCGTCGGCAACGACTCGCAGGCGAACAACCTCTTCACGCCGACGGCGCCGTGGACCTACCGCGACGACGGGCTGCGCTCGGGCATCGCGGTGAACGGCGAGGGCGGCGAGCAGGCGACGATGGGCGTCGCGGTCGCCGATGTCGACGGCAACGGTCGTCCCGATGTCTTCACCACGAACTTCTCGAGCGACACCAACACGCTGCACCTCAACCTCGACGGCCGCAACTTTGACGACCGCACCAACCAGTTCGGGCTCGGCGCGCCGAGCCGCACGCTCGTGGGCTGGGGCGCCGGCTTCTTCGACTTCGACCACGATGGCGACGAGGACCTGCTGTCGGTCAACGGCCATGTCTATCCACAGGCGACGCGAGAGTCGATGGACTCCGAGTATGCGCAGCGTCCGCTGCTGATGGAGCGGCGCGGCGCGCGGTTCCATGTGCTCTCCGAGGCCGGGGCATGGAAGCTCGAGCCGCATGTCGACCGCACCGCGGTGTTCGCGGATCTCGACCTCGACGGCGATGTCGATGCCGTGGTCGCGGGGCTGAACGAGCCGTTGCGGGTGCTGCGGAACGACCATGTTCCGGCAGGCGATGCAGGCGCCGCCGACTGGCTGGTCGTGGTGCCGCGCGACACGCGCAAGGGCATTGGAAACCGCCACGCGGTCGGCGCCGTCATCGAGGTGACGGCGAAGGGCGCGACGCAGCGGCGATGGATGTTCGGCGGAGGTCCGTTCCAGTCGAACACCGCGCCCGAGGCGCATTTCGGGCTGCCGAGCGACAGCGGGCCATTGACGGTGACGGTGCGGTTTGCGGATGGCGCCGTGTCGACGAGCGAAGTCGCGGCACCGGGTCGCCGAGTGATCGTCGATCGCGCGTCGGTTACAGCACGATCTCAATGATCGTGAAGCGCTTGGCGCCGCGCGGGAGATCGACGCGAATCGTCTCGCCGATGCGCGCCTTCATCAGCGCCATGCCCATCGGGCTCGTGGTCGTGACCTCGACATACTCGAGATCGAAGCGCTCGCTCGACTGGCCGACAAGCCGGTAGAGGTCGTCGCTGCCGCGATCCTCGTCGCGGAGACGCACGACTGCACCGACGAACACCATGTCCTGCGGAAGCGCGCTCGCGTCGGCGACCTGCGCGCGGGCGAGCCGATCCTCGAGGTCCTTGATCTTGGCGTCGTTCATCGCCTTGTCTTCACGAGACGCGTGGTACTCGGCGTTTTCGCGAAGATCACCGAGCGCGCGCGCTTCGGCGATGCGCTGGATGAGCACCTTGTCCATGGCTCGGAGCTCGGAGAGCTTCTCGATGAGCATGGTTTTCTCTTCGGCGGTGATGAAGTCCATGGAGAGGATCCTTCGGCAGACGGGCGTTCGTGATTCGAGCGCCTCAAGGGACGAGCGTGGTGCGCGTCTCGGGCAGCCGCCCGATCGGAAAACAGGCGACGCGGGAGTAGGGCTCCCGCGTCAGGTGTCAGGATAGCGGATCGGCCGTGTCGGGTCGATGGCCCTTTCGAGCCCCTTGAAGACGCCAAAGCAGCGCCAGGACCCAGAGGGCAAGCGCCACGATTCCGCCGTTGCGCAGAAGCGCCCACTCCGCAGGATTTGGGTCGAGCGGAATGGCTTCGGCGCAGCGCCCGAGAAGAACGGGCGCGCTTGCGGGAACAGCCCATTCGATCAACGGCCTCCACGAGCCGCCCTCAAGCGCCTTCTGCGCATCGCTGAACACAGGCGAGCCCGTCGGCGCGATCGCCTCGCCCACGATGAGCACGGCTATCGGAAGCAGGGCCGCGACCAACACGGCGACCATGGTCCTCGTCCGCGCGCGGCGATCGCTCGAGGCAAGGCCGAACGACATGATGGCGCCGGAGACCGCAAGCGCCACGGCAAGCGCGCCGACGACAAGCCAGGTGCGAGGAAGCGTCCAGTTGCTCACAAGCCGCAGCGGCCACACGACGACCTGCATGAGGATGAAGAGCGCGAACGCATCGAACAGTGGCTGCAGGATCGGCGCAGACGAGGGTCGCGCCGAGAGTCGAAGCAGGGGCCATCCGACCGCGATGCCGACGCCGATCACCGCGAAGAGGATCTCGAGCGTCGGCCCGTAGCTCGCGGCCTGCGGCTGCACGGGCGGGCGGAAGCCGAAGAGCATCACCCACGCGAAGAACACCCAGAGTGCAGCGAGCATCACGAGCCCGCGCGGCACGAGCAGCGCGCGCATCTCGGGCAACGCCTCGCCGCCGCGCTGCGTGCTGCGTGCGTCGTCAGGTGAGGTGGAATCGTCGTGCTCGGCCGTTGTCACCGGGTGCTCCGCGCCGGGCGCAGCTGCGCTCGGCTTACGGCGTAGGCGACTGCTCGGCCGCCGTCTCGGCGCGGACGGTCACGAGATCGCCGCGGAGATCGATGGTACGCCCGCCGCCGCTGTCGATGCGGCGCTGGGAGGCATACAGGTAGTCGATCGTGCGCAGCTTGGCGTCTGGCGTGACTTCCGCGACCGAGCGGTCGTTCGGGGCACGGCCCCAGAGCAGGCGACCGTTGTTGCGGGTGATGAGCGAGAGCGTCTGGTCCTGGGCGAACTGGCTGAGATCGATGGCAGCGACCTCGGAGTACCAGGGCTTGGGGATCAGGATTCGCGCGAGCTCGAGGCCCGCGGCGACATCGACTCCCGGCCACGGGGCCCCGTAGTCGCCGCGATTCGGCTCGGAGGTGCCGACGATCGCGATGTAGTGCGGCTCGGCGGGGCGGTGGCCTGCGGTCCACTGCATCGGAAGCAGTCGGCCCTCGTCATCGACGAGGTAGTCGAACTCGCCGTGACGGATCACCGCAAACGGACGGACGAAGGTGGCCTCGACGACGAAGCCGCCGTCGTCGGCGAGTCGAACCTGCTCGATCGAGTGGAACCAGCCGGTGGTGAGAAGCGCTGCGCGCGCCTTCGCGAGTCGGTTCGGATCGAGCACCGAGCCGTCGCCGACGGCCATCGCCACGCGCTCCGAGACCTCGGCGCGGCGCTTTCCATCGAACCAGACGGGCGCGTTGGTGTAGTCGACCGTCGTCGGGCCGCCACTCGCCATCACCTGCGCGTCGAGACGCTCGCGAAGCCTGGGGACGCCCCAAAGCACGAGCACGCCAAGGAGCGCGACGAACACAAATGCGGCGATCGTCGAGGCGCGCGCGCCTCCTGCAAGCAGCATGCTGCGGAGCGAGTCGAAGCGATCGGCGAACGAGGAGGACTTCTTGCGGGTGCTGCGGGCCATCCGTGGCCTTTCTTGATTGCGTGGACAGGTGCGGGGAACGGAGCGTGACTCGGGTTTCGCGCGCTGCGATCAGATCGAGGGCAGCGTGACGGCGATGGTCGGATTCGGATCGTCGTCGCGCTCGAGCGCCGCGCGGACGACCTTGGTGCAGAGTTGCGGCATCTCGATGCCGATGTGTCGTGCCGCCATCGGAACGAGCGAGTGGGTCGTCATGCCCGGGGCGGTGTTGATCTCGAGGAACCACGCGCCCTCCGAATCGACGATGAAGTCGGCGCGCGCGATGTCGCGGAGACCGATCGCGGAGTAGATGCCTCGCGTCGCGTTGCGCATCTCCTCGGCGACATCGGGTGGAAGCTCGGGGTCGACGACATAGCGGGTGTCGTCGCGGAAGTACTTCGCCTCGTAGTCGTAGAAGGTGACCGACGGGATGATCTCGATGATCGGCAGCACCTCGCCATTCACGATGCCGACGGTCATCTCGCGGCCCTGAACGTACTGCTCGGCCATGAGGTGCTCGCGCTTGGGCTCGAGCTCGTTGCGGGCGCGGATGATGTCTGCAAGCGTGTGGCAGATGCGCAGGTCGACGCTCGAGCCGTCGTTCGAGGGCTTGAGCACCAGCGGTGGATCGAGGTCGAGGACCTCGCGGCGGCGAACCTCGCGCGAGCGCGGCGTGCGGATCTCGATCCGCATCGCGTGCATCTTGGTCGCGAGCTTGTTCATCGCGATCGACGCCGGGCGCGGCTTGGGACCGATGTACGGGATGCCCTCGTCGCTGTGAATCGACTCGAGGATCTCCTGCAGCGGGCCGCCTTCGCCCCACGGGCCGTGCACGATGGGGAAGACCACCTGCGGATTGTGCGAGAGGATCTCGGCGCGCGTGATGCGGTCGATCGTGAGGGGAACGGCCTCGAACGCGCCGCCCTCGTTCAGCGCGCGGGTCACCTCGGTGCCCGACATGATGCTCACCTCGCGCTCGGCGTCCGGCCCGCCCATCAGGACGAGCACGCGCGGCTTCGCGTGCTTGGCGTGCGAGCCGTGGTGGGGAGGTGCCGTGTGCGTCGATCCGTTCATGCGAAGACTCCTGAGGTTCACGACGGTCCATGCGCGGACGGTTCTCCGCGACGCCAGTAGACCACTTCCGTCACGAGCCGAACCCCGAATCTTTTCTCCACCGAGTCCTGCACCTGCTCGATGAGCCGGCGCATGTCGTCGGTCCTCGCCTGTCCCGGGCCAGACGGCTGGTCGAAGGCGAGGAAGTTGCCGTGCGTCGTGCTGACGACGGCGTTGCCGACACGCAGGCCCTTGAGGCCCGCGAGATCGATCAGCTTGCCGGCGCTCTCTCTCGCGCCGCCGGGCATGAGCGGATTGCGGAACATGCATCCCGCGCTCGCCGCGCCCATCGGTTGCGTCGATTTCTTGTAGTTGAAGATCTCCTTCACGCGCGAGCGGCACGCGACGGGATCGTCTTCCTGGACGCGCAGCGCCGCCCACACCACGATTCCCTCCGGGAGATTCGTCTCGCGGTATCCGAAGCGAAGCTGGTCGGCTGTGTACACGCGCAGCTCGCCACCCTCATCGAGGAGCGCGACCGCGTCGACCACATCGCCGATCGAACCGAACTTTCCACCCGCGTTCATGCGGATCGCGCCGCCGAGCGTGGCAGGGATGCCCGACATCTGCTCGATGCCGCGGAGACCGCGGCGCGAGCACTCGTGGATCAACGGCTCGAGCTGCGCGCCGCCCCAGATCCGCATGCGCTCGACCGCGCCGTCGGCGTTGAACTCGACAGCCTTGAAGACGGGGGAGTCGAGCAGCACGACCACGCCGTCGACGCCCTCGTCATCGACGAGGAGATTCGCGCCGGAGCCGAGCACGCGCAGGGGGATCCCGTCGCGGCGGCAGCGCTGCGCCAGCGTCGCAAGCGCCTTCAGCGAGAGCGGACGAATGAGGATGTCCGCGGCACCGCCGACGCCGTACCAGGTCTTCTTGCCGAGCGGAGCGTTGAGCTCCGCCTCGACCTCGAGGTCTGCATAGAGGCTCGACGGACTCGCCACGGTCATGCCACCGCCTCTGCGGCTTCGGCGCGCGCGTAGGTCGTCTGCGCGCCGCCGCGGGCGAGAAGGTCCTGCGCGATCGTGTTGACGGGACCTGCGCCCATCGTGACGATCAGGTCGCCGTCGCACGAGTGCTGCTCGAGATGCTCGACGATCTGATCGAAGTTCGGGATGTGGATCGCGGACTTGCCCTTCGCGAGCAGGCGGTCGACGAGATCCTGCGCCGAGACGCGCGTCTTGTCGACCTCGCTGTCGCGCACGAAGTAGATGTGCGGCACGATGATCTCGCTGGCCTCGGTGAAGCTCGACGCGAACTGGTCGAGGAGGAAGCGCGTGCGGCTGTGCTGGTGCGGCTGGAAGACGCAGATGAGGCGCTTGGGGTTGTGCGCGGCGCGGAGGGCGCGAAGCGTCTTCTCGCACTCGGTCGGGTGGTGGCCGTAGTCGTCGTAGACCTCGACGCGGCGGCCGCCCGAAAGCGTGCGCACGCCGAGCTTCTGGCTGCGGCGGTCGAGGCCGCGGAAGCTGCTCAGCGCCTCGGTGATGTCGTCCCAGTCGGCGCCGAGCCAGTTGTTGATGATGCCGGCGGCGGCGCTGTTGAGCGCGTTGTGCGGGCCGGGCATGTGGTTCGTCCACTGCGCGATCCAGTGGCCGCGCCACAGCACGCCGACGCGATGGACCTGCTGGTCGTAGACGACCTGGTAGTCGGCCTCGGGCGAGAAGCCGAAGGTCGCGACTTCGCAGTCGAGGCCCGCGGTCACCTCGCGGCGGTGCGCGTTGTCCTCGGCGATGAGCAGCTTTCCGCCCTGCGCCGCGGTGGGAATGATGCGCGCGAAGTCGCGGAAGCTCTCGATGATCTCGTCGAGCGACTTGTAGTAGTCGAGGTGGTCTTCCTCGATGTTGTTGATGAGGCCGATGGTGGGGCGGTGCTGGTGGAACGAGCGGCTGTACTCGCACGCCTCGCACACGAGGATGCCGGGCTTGCCCTCGAGCGCGCCGGTCGGGATCGCGCGCGCGCCGGTGCGCGAGCCGCCGCCGATCTGGTCGCAGGTCGCGCCGACGATCACGCTCGGATCAAGGCCGCAGCGGATGCCGACCCACGAGGTCATCGCGGTCGTGGTGCTCTTGCCGTGCGTGCCGGCGATCGAGACGGCGGTGGTGCCGCGCTGCGCGAGGCCCACGCCTTCCGCGTAGGAGATCCAGTCGATGCCCTTGTCGTTCGCGGCGAGGATCTCGGGATGGTCGCCCTTGATCGCAGCGGATGCGATCACGAGCTGCGTGCCGTTGGGAAGCGCGCGCATCGCCGCGCCGACACTCACCGAGATTCCCGATTCCTCGAGTCGCGTGATCACGCTGCCATCGGATTGATCGGAGCCGCTCACGACCGCGCCGCGCTTCTGCAGCATGAGCGCGAGTCCGTTCATGCCGGAGCCGCCGATGCCGATGAAGTGCACGCGCAGTCCCGCGAAGGAGAAGCCCGGCGATTGATGAAACGGGACGGGCTTCATCGATGTGGCGAGAGGTGCCTGCTGGCCCGCCTCGGTTGGCTTCGTCTCCAGTGACACAGCGGCAATAGATGGCTTGTTCACGCGCCTCGCGCTCCATGCGATGGGGTGGATTTGACACAGACCCGATTGGGTGCGCGGCGGCCCGCGCGACTCCACATTATCGGCGAGAACTGCCGTTCCGCGCCACTTTCTTTGAACTTGGCTTCAGGTTTCGAGAAGCCTTCCGCGGCGCGGCCGCGGTCGCCTTGCCGAGGCGCTTGGCGTCGCTGCAGAAGCGCTGGCAGATTGGGTCGTCGGCGCACGCTCCGCCGCGCGCCTTGCAGGCGCGGCGACCGTGGAAGATCAGCAGGTGCGAGAGGAGGCACCACTCCTCGCGCGGGAAGAGTGCCATCAGGTCGCGCTCGATCGACTGCGGGGTCCTTCCGCGAGACAAGCCAAGCCGTGCGGACAGGCGCGCCACATGCGTGTCGACGACGACGCCCTCGTTGATCCCGAAGCAGTTGCCGAGGACGACATTGGCCGTCTTGCGCGCAACTCCTCGCAGGAGCAGGAGTTCCTCCATCGTGCGCGGCACCTCGCCGCCAAAGCGCTCGACGAGCATTCGGCAGGTCTCGTGGACCGCCTTCGCCTTCGAACGGAAGAGTCCGATCGAGCGGATGAGGGGCTCGATCTCGGCCGGCGTGGCAAGGGCGTAGTCAGCGGGGGTGGGGAACGCCTTGAAGAGCCCGGGCGTCGCCTTGTTGACCGCGACATCGGTGCACTGCGCCGACAGGATCGTGGCGATCAGGAGTTCGTGGGGCTTCGTCCAGTCGAGCTCGCAGTGGGCGTCGGGGTAGCGCGCCTTCAGCATGGCGAGGAGATCGGCCGCGCGCGCCTTCTGGGCGGGGGTCTTGCGGGGAAGCGCGTCAGGCACGGCGGCGAGCTCCGATTCCGGCCGCCGTGAGCCCGGCGAGCGCAAGGAGCGTGACGACCTCGACGGTCATGGCGCGGGAGGCGAAGGCGTGCGCGTCGTCGACGAACGGCTTGGTCGCGAGGGCTTCCGCGCGCCATCGATCGTCCGAGGCGAGCGCGCGGTACTTGTTGTCGGCGCCGCGGAAGCCGGCGATCGCCACGAAGCTCACGAGAAGGGCACCGAACGCGCAGACGAGCGCGGCGACGCGAAGGCCGCGCAGCGGCTCGCGGGTGTTCGCGCGGTAGGCGAACCAGCACTGCGCGACAAGCGCCGCCGTCGCGATGGTGGCGAGGATCAACCGCGGCGCCTGCGCGACTTCGAACACGCGCTCGACGAGGAACCCCGCGACAAGCTGGCGGCCGAGCACCGGCTCGTCGGCGATGAACGACTCGTAGCCCGCCATCGAGATCGGGAGTTCGCGCGCGGCGGGGAAGATCGCCATCGCGGCGACGCCCCCGACGATCGCGAGCGCGAACCACAGCATGATGGCAAGCCAGAACACGATGTCGGCGACGCGCTGCATGGAGCGGATCGTATCGCGTCCCGCGGGCTACACTCGCGCCCATGCCGCTTGCCCGCGCCGACGCACGCCCGAACCTCGCAGCGACCATCGCGCCGCTCGGTGCGGATGCGTCGCCGCTCGGCGTTCGCGAGGCGATCGCGTGGCTCTCCGAACTCGGCCTCCGCGGCGCGCAGCTCTCGGCGACCGATCCGGCCACGCGCCCGCGCGACCTCGGCGCAAGCGCCCGGCGCGACCTCCGCGCCACGCTCGCGCGGCACGAGCTCGCCTGCTCGGGGCTCGACTTCTTCATTCCCACGGCGCACTACACGGATCCCACGCATGTCTCGCGCGCGTTCGACGCGCTGCTTGGTGCGATCGGGCTCGCCGCCGACCTCGGCTGCGCGCCTGTCACGGCGGCGATCCCATCCGATGTGTCCGCCGACTTCCGCGCCGCGGTGGGCGCGGAGGCCTCGCGCCTCGGCGTCGCGGTGCTGATCCCCGCAGGCGCCACGCCCGTCGACATCGAGTCACCGTTCGCGGCCACCGTCGACTGCGCCACGGTGCTCGGCGAATCGGGTCGCCCAGAGGAAGTGATCGCCCGCCTCGGGCCGCGGCTTGGCGGCGTCCGCCTCGTCGATCTCCTCCGAAGCGGCCTGCGTGGGCCGATCCTCGAGCCAGGCGAGTCGCGCCTCGACGCCCTTGCCGTCCGCATGGCGATCGAGATCTCGGGCTTCGCAGGGCTGCCCGTCCTTGACGCGCGGCAGTGGCAGGAACCACGGCAGGGAATCGCCGATTCGGCGCGCCGATGGGCGCAACTCTGTTCCGCGTGACGAGGCTCCGCTACGATTGCGTCTGCGGCATTCGGCGTCCGACGCCGCGGAAACGCGCATCGGCGTCAACCACATCAATCAGACCGTGAGGCGATCATGGCGCGCAAGGGTGGACCGGCTCTCTACGAACTTCTCTCGAACACGAAGGCCGTGCCTCGGCCAGGCGGAGCACCTCCGTCGTCGGTGTCGAGCGGTGCATTCACCGGCTCGCAGACGCAGTGGATCGCGTGGATCGCGGTCGGAATCGTCGCGGTCGTGATCGCGTACCTCATCGGCGTGAACCGCGGCGAGCGCCTCGGTCGCGCCGCGTACTCCGAGGAGCGCGAGCAGGAGAGGCGACTTCTCGATGGCGGCAGGCCCGCGACGGCGAACGCAACGCCGAAGGACGCCTCCCCGGGAGACGCCGCGCCGTCCGTCATGGGAACGGCGGTCGGGCGCTCGGCAGCGTCCGAAAACCGAGCGCAGGTGGATGGAAACGGAATCTCCCGCGGCCAGAATCTTGAGGATGGCCCGCTGCCGCCGCTCCAGGTCGGAGCCGATCCGCGCGAGCCAGGGCTGAATTACTTCGTGATCGCCACCGTCAGCCCTCAGAGCGCCCTCGCGACCGCACAGTTCTGCCGCGACAAGGGGCTTGACGCGTATGTGGTCCCAAGTAACAATGTTCGATTCTCCGAAGTCATCGTGCTGCCTGGCTTTCCAGCATCGGAACGCAGCAGCGCGGCGGTGAAGGGGCTCGAGGCTCGGATTCGCAAGGTCGGCACCCTCTACAGGAACGCCGCCCGCGGGAATCCGGATTTCGGGGACATGTATCACAAGCTCTACAAGCCCTGACTCCACAAGCCCCGATGTACGGGACACGAGCAGAGGCGAGTCAAGAAACCTGCAAGTAGCGGCAACGCGCGAACGCGACCAGAAGAAGGCGAGCACGACATGGGCATTCACTCCAGCCTCAAGACCAAGTCCGGTGCGCTCAACCAGCACCGCAATGTTCTCACCCGCGACGAGCGCGTCGCCAAGCTGACTGCGGCGGAGCGCTTCGCCGAAGGCAAGAACTCGCCGCTCGGCCTCCCGAAGGTCGCGAGCATCAAGGTCGCCGCCGGCAAGAAGCCCAAGAAGGAAGCGGCTGCCGCTGGTGAAGGCGCCGCGGCCGACGCGAAGGACGCCAAGAAGAAGTGATCTTCAGGAATTGATCCGACGACGGCGTGAATCGCCGAGTCGCATCCAATCTGCAATACTTCCAGCACCCCTCGGATCTCCGAGGGGTGTTGCTTTGCAGCGATCCAGCCGGTTCCGGTCTGTCCCTCAGCCTAGGTATCGATCATGTCCGCGACCCTTGCCAATTCCTCGCTCGATGTGTCCAAGATCCTCTCGCGCCGCGTGCAGTCGGTCGATGCGAGCGGCATCCGCAAGGTGTTCGATCTCGCGGCGCATCTGAAGGATCCGATCAACCTCTCGATCGGTCAGCCCGACTTCCCGGTGCCGGACATCCTCAAGCAGGCCGCGATCAAGGCGATTGAGGAGAACCGCAACGGCTACACGCCGACGCAGGGGTGCCCCGAGCTCCTTCGCGCGATCTGGTCGCGCCTCGGGAGCGAGGTGGGTTGGACGAACGAGCCGGCGCACGGGCTGTCTGCGATCGTCACCAGCGGCACGAGCGGTGCGCTCGTCCTCGGCATGATGTCGGTGCTCGATCCAGGCGACGAGGCGATCGTGCCTGATCCGTACTTCGTCATGTATCCGCAGCTTGGCGCGCTGACGGGCGGCAAGATGGTGCTTTGCGACACCTATCCCGACTTCCGCATGACCGCGGACAAGATCGAGAAGCTCATCACGCCGCGGACGAAGGCCGTGCTGATCAACAGCCCCGGCAACCCCACGAGCGTCGTGCTCAACTCGAAGGAACTGCAGGACATCGTGGATCTCTGCCGCGCGAAGGGCATCTTGCTGATCTCCGACGAGATCTACGACGAGTTCACCTTCAGCGAGTCGCGCGAGAACGATCACTTCCCGACGCCGGCGCGCTTCACGCGCGACTGCCTGCTGATCCGCGGCTTCGGCAAGACCTACGGCTGCACCGGCTGGCGCCTCGGCTATGTGGCCGGGCCGCACGACATCGTGCAGTCGATCGCCAAGCTCCAGCAGTACACCTATGTCTGCGCGCCGAGCATGGCGCAGTTCGCGGCCGCACACGCGTTCGAGGTCGACATGCGTCCGTGGGTCGATCGCTTCGAGAAGCGTCGCGACACGGTGCTCGCAGCGTTCGACGGCATCGCCAAGGTCGCGCGCCCGGGCGGCGCGTTCTACGCGTTCGTCGAGGTTCCGCCCGCGCTCGGCATGACCGCCACGCAGTTCGTCGAGAAGGCGATCGAGCGGAGCGTGCTTGTGATCCCGGGCAAGGTCTTCTCGACGCGCGACACGCACTTCCGCCTGTCGTTTGCCGCGAAGGAAGAGACGCTCGCGCGCGGACTCGATGTCCTGCGCGGCCTCATGCTCGGCAAGTGAGTCGCGTCACTTCGGAGTCGCGTCGCCTGCGGGCGCGTCCGGCGTCTTGTTCGAGTCGAACTTCACCGAGTGGCCCGGGGCCTCGGAAGGCGCGCTGCCGGTCGGACGGACTTGCGACGAGTCGATGGTCTGCGTGGGTTCGCAGCCAAACAGCGCGGACGCTGCGATTGCTGCGACGGCGAGCGATGTGACGCGGACAGTACGGGCGATGGTCGGCATGAGGAATCTCCTTGTGCGCGTGGGTATCACGGGCGCCGCGTGCATGGCGTCATGCTCGATGCCGTCTCGCCGATCCGCACGGAAAGGCGCGCAATCGGCGCCAAAGCAAAACCGCCGTCTGGATTTTTGGTCCAGAGCGGCGGCGGGTGGATGGCCGAAACTTGGGGGCATCGGGGTTCGTTCGAGCGGGTCGAACGCACCACCGAGCCACTTTCTGTATCAGCCCGAATTGACAACGAGTTGATCGTGAGTGTTGGAAATGCGGCGGAAACTTGAGGCCGCGACGCGGGAAAGACGAGGCGCGCGGGCTCGCGGGGTCGAAGCGATCGCGCGGCCTGTTCCGTCTATGCGGGCTGGTTGCACGCAGGTGTGGCGCGCAAAAGCACAACGCGCCGAGCAGGGCTCGGCGCGTCGTGATTGATCGGTGATCGGTCGGATCAGTTGCCGGTCTTCGGCGGGGTGGCGGCGGGAGCGCCAGTCTCGTTCGAGCCGAGCTTGACCGTCGAGCCCGGAGGGGCGACGGGCTCAGCCGCAGCAGGGCGAACCTGATTCGACTCGATGGTCTGGACGCTGGTGCCGTTGTCGCAGCCAGCGAGCAGGGCGCAGGTGCAAAGGCAGCCGAGCGCGAGGATGGTCTTCATAACGCATTCCTTTCGGGTTGGCTCGGGGCGGAATCGTCGACCGATTTGCCGGACCGTCACGCGGGTCCGTCCGCCTCGAGGGATGTTCATCAGTCGGGTGACTGATCGGCAGAAGCACCGTTGGAGCGTGAACGCCCGCCAGGATGCCTCCTGCCCCGTTATTGAACGGGGGACGGCCCATTCGGTCAAGTCGGACCCGGGAGGAATCCGCAGGATGGGTCCCTCGCGGGGAGACGCCTCGCCTCAGCCGCCGATTCGGATTCGGGCGGGGATGTCCCGGGGCGCCAGCCAGCGCCACTGGGTGTGGTAGGTCTCGTCGTTGTCGGCGACCCCGATGTTGATGGGGAGGTCGGCCAAACGGGCCCCCGACGGCAGCGCGTCGGCGCGGACGGAGAGTTGGAGCGACCACGCGGCCGCCGTCTTGGTGAAGACGGCCGAGACGGCCTCGGTCGCGACCAGCGTCTTGCCGTCGGCGGCGAGCGCACGGATTCGCGGTGTGACCGCACCCTCGGCGCCAATGCCCTCGAGGGTGACGAGGTACTCGCGGGCCTCCGCGCCCTCGCCGAGCACGAGCCGCACGGCATCGCCAAGTGGGTCGTCGAGCGCGCTCTTGCTGTCGCGCGGCTTCGCGTCGCCCGAGATCCGGAGATCAGGCACCATCAGGGCGACCTCGAGCACCGCGCCGGCGGCGCCCTGTGCGAAGCGAGCCTGCGCGTTGGCTTCGGAAGTGTCGTATTCCGACCACTGCCACACCGCGACCGGGTAGTCGGCCGCGGCAGCGAGGCTTGTGCCCAGATCGATGCGCCGGGCAAGCGGCACACGCTCGCGGAACAGGATCGGAACCTTGCGGAGCTTCGAGTCCTCGTAGCGCGCGGTCACATCGAACGGCGCCGGAAGCGGTGGGGCCGCCTGCGCGTCGGCACGCACGGCGATGCGAACCGTCGCGCGCTCTCCCGGCGCGACGACGACGGGTTCGGTCGGGAACTCCAGCTGAAACGGCGAGCCGAGGTCGGTCGTGCTCGTGTTGAAGGTGTCGACCGCCGTGCGGCTTGTCCAACTCCGCTGGATCGGCTGCCCGCGCGGATCGCGGTCGTCGACGAGCCAGGGCGATGGCTGGCGAGCGGCGGAGAAACTCCACTCGATCGGGCGATCGAGCGGATTCGCAAGCACCACCTCGATCGAGCCTTCGCTGGGAACCCCGAACGGGTCGGCGAGCGCGCCGACGATCGTGACTGCGTTCTTGTCGGACTTCAGCTTGTAGGCTCGATCCTGGTCTTCCTTCGTGATCCAGTCGACCGGAAGCGTGGTGCCTGCGATCTGGTGGTATGGCTCGATCGATCCTGATTCCTCGATCACGAGGTAGGTCGTGTGCTGCAGTTGACCCGCGAGTGGATGCTGGTCGACGGCGCCACCGCAGGTGCCGAGGACGAGGAAGGGGATTCCATCGCGGGCCGGGAGCGCCTGGAGCGAGTGGTAGTGACCGGCGATGACATAGTCGACGCCGTGGCGCACCAGCATCGGCTGCACCCGCTCGTCCCACCGCGTGGGCTTGTGGTCCCAGAGCGGGCGATGGAAGAGCAGGATGATCGGCTTCCCGCGCATCGCGAGCTTCTGCAGCATGCGATCAAGCCACGCGAGCTGCGCGTCGGAGAATCCAGGGCTGATCTGCCCCTCGCCATCCTCGGTGTTGAGGATGACGAAGCTCGCGAGGTCGAGCTCAACCGAGTAGTAGAGGGGGCCGAAGCGCGTGCGGTAGTCGTCTGCGAACGAGCGATCGCTCGCCTCGCGCTTGCCGCTCACGAGATCGTGGTTGCCTGGCGTCGGATAGAACGGCATCTGAAGCCGCTCGACGATCGAGAGGAAGTCGTCGCGTTCGCGGCGCACCACCTCGTGGTCGCGCGAGTAGCCCTGCACGAGATCGCCGACGCAGAAGACGGCGGCGGGCTTCTCACGGTTGAAATCGTCGACCGCCTCCGCGAGGTAGCGCAGCCCCCAATCGCGTCCCGTGGTGCGATCGGGGATGATCGCGACGACCTGTCGACGCGGCGAGGGTGCCTGCACGACCGCCTGACCATCGGTGGCGGCGCCGTCCTTGTTGCGCTCGAATTGGGGTGGCACGGCGACCGCGATCGAGGCGGTTGCGAGGCACGGAAGGGCGCTCAGGAGAAGCCGGGAGAGGGCGAGAACTGCGCGGGGCATGGGTTTAGGGTAGCGCCGTCTGCCTCGGCTGCGCCGCGTGGGCGTTTTTCTCTGGTCCTGCCGCTTGGAAGAATCACGAGGGCAAGGCGAAGAAAAACTAAGGTCGCTTGGGACGAATGCCGAATAGAAGATCAGACCGTTGGGTTTTCCTTCCGAGAGCCCAGTCAGTCACCCGTCCCGGCGCACAAGAAGTGCATGCGCAGCGGACGAACCCGTTGGATCTGCTCGGTGGTTGCAAGACCGCGATCAGGCACGACGCCAAAACAGTCATCTTTCTCCCCTCCGCCCCGTCCGCTCAGAACCCTGATCGAACGGGGTTTTTCTTTTTTCCGCGCGCGCTAGCCGCGTGGACCGAGCAGCCCCACGCGCACGGGGTCCGGAATCGCGGTCGGCCGACGGCTCGCGAGGTCGACGAGGGCCCAGCGGCTGCTCGCCTTCGTGAGAACCGTTCCGTCCTCGCGCAGGATGCGGGTCGCCCGGACCAAGCTCGTGCGACCGAGCTTCTCGACCCAGGTGGCGAGGATGAGCTTGTCGTCGGCGAATGCCTCGCCGAGGTAGTCGACCTCGTGGCGCGCCACGAACCACATTCGTCCGACGGAAGCGAGATCGGCGCGCGCCGCTCCTGCGTGGGCGCCGTGGAGCGACGCGATCGCGTCGATCCACCCGAGGATCACGATGTTGTTCGCATGGGGGACGAGCGCGCTGGTCTCCCGCTCCGACACGGTGTGACGAATCGCGAACAGCCCGGAGGTCGGTGCGTCGGCGATCGCAGGAAGCGTCTGCGGCGGAAGCGGCGTCGCGTCGAGATGGGCTTCGACGATCATCGCCGTTGAGCGTAGCATGGCTCCACCGCGATCAGGGCGCGTGAGGCGCGAGACCGACACGATGACGAACGAACCACGGCCACTGCACATCGATCTCGACCGTGAGCGAGGGCTGACGCTCTCGTGGGACGACGGCTCGGCTGCGTTCGTGCCGACGGCGGTGCTGCGGCGCGAGTCGCCCTCGGCCGACGCGCGCGAGCTTCGCGCGGAGATGTCGCGCAACCCCTTCACGGTGCTTCCTGCCTCGAAGGCGGAGGGTCCGCTGCGAATCGAGACCGTCGAGCCCGTGGGTCACTACGCGCTGCGCATTCGGTTCAGCGACGGGCACGATACAGGGATCTACACATGGAAGTACCTGCATGGGCTGTGCGCAAAGCACGGGAAACCGCCCGCTTCGTCGTGAATCGCGGCGAACCTTACAATCGCCCGCGATGACCTCGACCCACGCACCTGCCCCCGGCGCCACCCATCCGCAGGCTTCGTTCCATGCTGCCGACCACCTCGTCGCGCGCGTCGCGAAGGTTGACGCCGCGACCTGCGTCGGGCTCGATCCCGTGCTTGAGCGGCTGCCTGCGGCGCTCCGACCTGCGGATGCCTCGGACGACGCTGCGTGCGCCTCGGCGATCGAGGCGTTCAGCGTCGGAGTGATCGACTCCGTGCATGAGTCGTGCGCGGCGGTCAAGATCCAGGCCGCGTGCTACGAGCGCTACGGAGCGGCGGGCGACGCAGCGATGGCGCGCGTCCTCGCCCACGCACGCGCGAGCGGCCTCGCGGTCGTCTACGACGCGAAGCGCGGTGACATCGGGATCTCTGCCGAGCACTACGCCCACGGCGCGCGCGCCTTCGGTGCGCACTGGACCACCATCAACGCCTACCTCGGCGCCGATGGCATCCTGCCGTTCCTCGCGGCTGGGCAGGGCGCCTTCGCGCTCGTGCGCACGAGCAATCCGTCGGGGGATGCGCTCCAGACATTGCCTCTCGCCGATGGCCGCACGATCGCGGAGGCGGTCGCGGATCTCGTGTCGAAGCTCGGCGAGTCGACCGTCGGCGCCAGCGGGTTTTCCGCGCTCGGCGCGGTCGTCGGCGCGACGAAGCGCGCGGAGATCGCCTCGCTGCGCGCGCGCATGCCGCGAACCATCTTCCTCGTGCCGGGCTACGGCGCGCAGGGCGGCACGGCCGACGATGTGCGCGCGGCGTTCACGCGCGGGAACCAAGGCGCGCTCATCACCGCGAGCCGGTCGGTGATCTATCCGGCGGCAGCGGCTTCTGGCGATTGGCGTGACGCGATTCGCGCCGCCGCGGAGCAGTTCGCGGGCGAGATCCGCGCCATCACCGGAGCCACGGCGTGAAGCTGTCGACCTTCGCATTCCCTGCCGCGCTCGTCGCGCTCGCTGCGTTGCCGATCATCTTCGGCGAGGGCAGGGCGCAGGTCCCCGCCGACGCAAACCGCGTCATCATCTACACGCCGCACAACGAGCAGATCCGCTCGGAGTTCGGCCGCGGCTTCGCCGATTGGCACCAGCGAACCTACGGCGAGCCCGCGAAGGTGGTCTGGAACACGCCGGGCGGTACGAGCGAGATCCGTCGCGTGCTCGAGGCGAATGCCGAGGCATCGCTCCGCGAGGGGCGGCCGATCGGCGGCAACGCTGATCTTCTGTTCGGCGGCGGCAGCTACGAGTACGGACAGTTGAAGCGCGAGGTCGTGGTCGGCGAGGGCGACTCGAAGCGCTCGGGCCGCATCCTCGAGAAGCCCTCGTTCGACCATGCGTGGCTGAACGAGATCTACGGCGACAACATCGTGGGCGACAACACGCTCTACGATCCCGATGGCTACTGGTACGGCGTTGCGCTCTCGGGTTTCGGCATCGTCTACAACCGCGACATCCTCGCGCGGATCGGGCTCGACGAGCCGACCGAGTGGGCGAACCTCGCCGACGCGCGGCTCGCGGGCGCCGTGACCCTCGTCAATCCAGCGCAGTCCGGCTCGGTGAAGACCGCGCTCGAGGCGATCATCCAGCGTGTCGGCTGGGAGCGCGGCTGGCAGATCATCCGCCGCATGAGCGCGAATGCACGCAGCGTCGCCTCGAGTGCGCCCAAGGTTCCGCTTGATGTCTCGGCGGGCGACAGCGCCGCGGGGCCATGCATCGACTTCTACGGCCGGTATCAGGCGCAGGCGATCCGCGACGCGGGCGACCCCGACCGCCTCGGCTATGTCGATCCGCTCGGTCAAACGGTGATCGACCCCGACCCGATCGCGCTCCTCGCGAATGCGCCGAACCGCGAGACGGCGGAGCGTTTCATCCGCTTCGCGCTCAGCGACGAGGGGCAGGCGCTCTGGCAGTTCCGCGCGAGGGAACGCGCGCCGGGCGAGCTCGGGCCGCATGAGTTCGAGCTGCGGCGCATGCCGGTGCGGCGGTCGTTCATCGCGAAGTACCGCGCCGAATTCATCGACGATGTCGATCCTTTCACGCTCGCGAGCGCGGTGAAGGACCCTGACAAGAACGCGCGCGCCTTCATCGCGCCGTTCTTCAGCGCGATCTGCGCCGATCGGCGCGACGAGCTCGCGCGGGCGTGGAAGGCGATCCGCGAGCATCCGGCGTACCCGCGCGCGGCCGATGGGCGCGGGATCCTCGTGACGGCGGCCGATGTGAGCGATCCGACGCTCAAGGCGATGCTCGAGGCGTTCGATCGGATGCCGGTTGTCGAGGGTCCCGACGGCGTGGCGCACGACCTCGCGACGCGCGCGGGACGCGCGGCCGTCGCCGACGGATACCTCGCTCGACAGCCGAAGTGGCGCGACACCGGGCTCTGGCCAGAGGGCGCATCGCCGACAGATGAACTGCGGCGCCTGATGGGCGCGTTCAGTACGGCGCAGTACGCGCGTGTCTCGGCGCTCGCCTCCGGAGCACGCGGCGAATGAGCGCGGTGCGCGTCGCCATTCTCTCGGTGGGCGACGAACTCGTGCTCGGGCAGATCGAGGACACGAACGCGAGCTGGCTGGCGCGGTCGCTCCGCGAGATCGGAGCGATGCCGGGCGAGCGCCGCACCGTCGGCGACGACCGCGCCGCACTGGCGCACGCGCTGCGTGACCTCGCCGCCTCGCATGGCGCCATCATCATGACGGGCGGGCTCGGTCCGACGCTGGACGACCTCACGCGCGAAGCGCTCTGCGATGTGCTCGACGGCGACGATGCCGCGCTCGTCGAGGATCCCGCGGGCGTCGCGCACCTCGCGCGCTGGTTCGCGGCACGCGGTCGCCCGATGCCGGCGTCGAACCTTCGTCAGGCGATGCGCCCGCCCTCCGCGCGGCTTCTCGACAATCCGCACGGTACGGCGCCCGGCCTCGCTGCTGCGACGCAGGACGGCGCGTGCGACATCTTCTGTCTTCCTGGACCGCCGAACGAGATGCGCCCGATGTTCCAGTCGTTCGTCGTGCCTGCCGTGCGGGGCGACGGCGAGGTCGTCGCGACGGCCGCGCTCCACACGATCGGCCTCGGCGAGAGCGCAGTGGGCGAGTTGCTCGGCGACCTCATGACGCGCGGTCGCGAGCCTTCGGTCGGCACGACCGCGAGCGACGGCATCGTTTCGATCCGCATTCGCTCGACCGGAGCCCGCGATGCGGCGCGCGAGGCGCTTGAGTCGACCATCGCCCTGTGCCGCGCGCGCGTGGGGTCGATCATCTTCGGTCGTGATGGCGAGTCGCTTGCGTCGGTCGTCGGCGCGATGCTCGCAGAGCGCGGTCTCATGCTCGCGACCGCGGAGAGCTGCACGGGCGGTCTTCTCGGAGCGCGTGTCACCGATGTCGCTGGATCAAGCGCGTGGTACGCGGGCGGCTTCGTCACCTATGAGAACGCGCGCAAGGTTGCCGATCTCGGCGTGCGCGAGGCGACGCTGCGCGACCACGGCGCCGTGAGCCACGAGACTGCGATCGAGATGGCGCGTGGCGCGCTCGCGCGCACGGGCGCCGCGATGACGCTCTCGACGACGGGCGTCGCGGGTCCGTCGGGTGGAAGCGAGGCGAAGCCGGTCGGAACCGTCTACATCGCGGTCGCCGAACGGCACGGCTCCATCTGCTCGCGGCGTTTCCACTTTCCGGGCGACCGCGCGACGATCCGCAGCCGCACCGCGCATCTCGCGCTTGCGTGCGCGCGCTTCGCGCTTCTCGGCGAGGCGACGCGCCCGCTCCTGTGGGCGGAAGGGGAGGCGTGCCGTGTCGAGCGCGCCTGACGGACTTCGAGCGGGTGAGACGCTCGCGCTCGTCGCGCTCGGCGCAAACCTCGGTGACCGCCTGGCGACGATGCGCGCAGCCGTCGAACAGCTCGCGCGTCTCGACGGGGTCCGCGTCATCGCGCGATCGAGTGTGTACGACACGGCGCCTGTCGGGCCGCCTGAGCAGCCGCGTTACCTCAACGCCGCTGTTGCGGTCGCGACCACCCTCGACGCGCGCGGGCTTCTCGCCGCGCTTCTTGCGGTCGAAGCGACGCTCGGTCGGGAGCGGGGGACCACCCGGTGGACGGCGAGGACAATCGACCTTGATCTCGTGCTCTTCGGGGAATGCGTGATCGCGGAGGGAGACCTTCATGTGCCCCACCCTCGGTTTCGGGAACGGGCATTTGTCCTCCTTCCCTTGGCTGAAATCGCGGGTCAGACCCGTGATCCCGTCACGGGGGAACGGTTAGAATCTCTGCTTCGTGCTTGCCCGGGCCGCTCGGATGCGGTTCAGGTGGGACCGCTCGATCCGAGTGTGCGGGCCTGAGGGCGCTGCGGCGGACGGGCGGAGGTGGGCTGCGCTGGCACACCTTCACGCTCGGCGTCACCACGCCATCAGGAGTCACCCATGATGAAGTCGCTTTCGTTCGCGCGCGCCTCGCTCGCAGCAGGCCTGATGGCCGCTTGCGTCGCAGCGTCCGCACTCTCGCAGGACGGCGCACCGCCGATGCCGGAAGGCGCTGCTCCGCAGTTCGAGCTGCCAGCGGCGCCGGACATCGCCAAGGACTTCACCGATGCGATGAAGACTCCTGAGGCAGTCAAGGCCGCGGAAGACGCGCTGAAGGCGACCGCTGCCGCATACCGCGGCGCGAAGACCTACTCCGACACCTTCACGCTCGCGGTGGAGGCGATGGGTCAGAAGCAAGAGCAGTCGATGTCGATCGCGCGCGACGCCAACGGCATGCGCATCGACATGGCGCCGGTCGTCTTCGTGTCGGCCAACGGCAAGGCCTATGTCACCATGGCTGCCGATGACTCGAAGTTCAAGTCGTTCCCGCTCGCGGGCGGTCTCGTCGAGACCCTCGAGAAGGAGCTCGGCGGCTTCGGTCTCCCGCTCCCGCGCTGGGCGTTCGACATGGCTGAGCCGAAGGACATCGCCGCGGAACTCGCCGGTGGCATCATGCCCGGTGCGAAGATCGTCGGCTTCAACCCCGCCAACGGCGGCAGCGTCCTCCTGAACGGCGAAGGTGGATCGGTCGCTGTCTTCTCGATCGACCCGACCACCAAGCTTCTCTCTGGCGCGAAGATCAACCTGGCTCCTCCGGGCGCTCCCCCGGGATTCATGATCCCGGTCACGATGTCGACCAAGCCGGTCGTCGCCGATGCGCTCGCGACCGCGATCGCGTTCAACGAGGAAGGCAAGACTTCGGTCGAGACCCTCGAAGACCTCCTCTCCGCTCCTGGCGACGCCAAGGCCGTCAAGGTCGGTCAGGATGCACCGTCGTTCTCGCTCTCGACCCTTGACGGCAAGACCGTCAACCTCGCCGACCTCAAGGGTCGTGTGGTGGTCGTCGACTTCTGGGCCGAGTGGTGCGGTCCCTGCAAGCGCGGCCTCCCGCATGTCTCCGACTTCGCCAAGTGGGCGAAGGAGTCGGGCAAGCCGATCGATGTCTTCGGCATCAACACCCTCGAGCAGAAGAAGGGCGAGGAGCGCATCAAGGCGGCCAGCGACTACTGGACCAAGCAGGCCTTCGCCATGCCGTGCCTCGTCGACATGGACGATGCCGTCTTCACCTCGTACGGCTTCTCGGGTATCCCCGCGACGGTCGTCATCGGTCCCGATGGCAAGATCGTCGCGATCCACTCGGGCATCGATCCGTCGAATCCCGCCAAGATCGTCGATGAGCTGAAGGCCGAGGTCGCGAAGGCGCTCGGCGCCGCCGCCCCCGATGCGCCGGCTGCCCCCGAGGCGCCGGCTGCCCCGGCCAAGCAGGGCTGATCCCTCGATCTGATAGGTAGACCCAGGCCGCGCGCGGAAACGCGCGCGGTCTGCTTTTTGCCGTGGTTGGCGGCTACAGTGCCGTCGCTCCGACCGCCCCGTGTCCGACGCGACTCGGAAGCTAGGGAACCGCCATGCGACTTCTTCCCCTCGACGCAACTTTCCGTACCTCGATCGTGCTCGCGTCCGCGTTGGTCTTTGGTGGAGCATCGCCCGCGCTTGCGCGGCAAGACGCAGCCCCCGCCGAAGCGAAGGCCGCCGCCGCGACGCCGCCCGCCGACCCTGCCGCCGCGACGGCAGTGCTCAAGAAGATCATGGACGCCTACCGCGATCCGCGCGGCCTCGAGGTCGAGGTGAGCGCACGCGTCGGCGCTGCGCGCGATGGGCGCGAGGAGTTCTCCGACGAGATCGGAGCGAAGTTCATCTTCACCTCCAGCCGGCGCGCGATCGTGTCGCTTCGCGGCTTCGACCTGCGGCTTGCAGGCGGAAAGATCACCGCCACGCACTCGTCGAACCCGCTCACCTACCTGCAGGTCTCCGACCACGACTCGCCGTACTACTCGCTGTTCAACGCGTTCCAGAGCCTGCCGTTCCCCGAGCTCGCGCTCGCGCTCGGCGAGGACGACCCTTCGGAAGCCTGCATGCAGCTGATGCCGCAGATCCCGAATGTCATGCCGACGCGTGTCGAGAAGGAGGAGGTCGACGGGCAGGTGTCGGATGTGCTCGTCCTCGTGTCCGACGACGCGACGGAAGAGCTGCGGCTTTCCTACGACCCCGAGACACACTTTGTCGAGCGTGCCTCCGGCATCCTGCACAAGGGCGACCTCGTCGAGGACGGCGCCAAGATGCTCTGGGTCGTGACCTCGAAGGCGAAGCGCCCGAAGGAGGCGCCGACCGACGCGACCTTCGCGCTCGACACGGCGTCGCGGCAGAAGGTCGATGGACTTGCCGCGCTCGTCGACGCCCGCAAGGAAGCGGAGGAGGACAAGGAGGTCGAGGGCCTCAAGGCCGGCGACCCGGCGCCCGAACTCGCGCTGCCGAAGCTTGGCGGAGGCGACTGGGACCTCGTCGCAGCCCGCCCGAAGCCCGTTGTCATCGACTTCTTTGCGACCTGGTGCGGTCCGTGCCGTGCGGCCATGCCCGAACTGGCGCGGTTGCAGAAGGAGTTCAAGGATCGCGCGATCGTGATGCTCGTGAACTCCGCCGAGCAGGGGAGCCGCGAGGACCGCGAGAAGCGGATCAAGGAGCTGCTTGATCCGTTCGCGGCCAAGGGCGAGCCGCTCGAGTGCGTGCTCGACCTCGATTCGATGGCTGGTCGCCGCTGGCTGGTGCGGGCGTTCCCGACGACCTTCCTGATCGCGCCCGACGGGCGCATCGCAGGGGTCTGGATCGGTGCGTCTCCCGCAAGCCAGCGCGAATTGCGTGCGAAGCTCGAGGAGCTTTGCGCGCAGGCAGAGGGGGGCGCAGGACCTGCCGACGCGCCCAAGCCGGCCGGCGAGAAGCCCTGAGCGCGCCTCATCGGTCGCGGACGCTATATCTTCCCCGCTATGAGCGACTCCGCGCGGGCTGTGTCAACCCAATCCGCGACCCTTCCGCTCCTCGAGCGCGGCGACGCCCTCGACGGGCTGCGTCTCCGACTCTCGCGCGTGCTGCGTGGCGTCACGAAGGCAGACATCCGCTTCGGTCGCCACGACCGCATGCTCTACGCGACCGACGCGAGCATCTATCAGGTCGAGCCGATCGGCGTGGTGGTCCCGCACACCGTGGCCGACGGCGCGAGCGCTGTGCGCTACCTGTGCGGGCAGGGCGTGCCGGTCCTCCCGCGTGGATCGGGCACCGCGCTGGCCGGTCAGAGCGTGAACCGCGCCGTCGTCGTTGATTTCTCCCAGTACTGCCGCGCCATCCTCTCGATCGACCCCGAGCGACGCCGAGCCGTCGTCGAGCCGGGCGTGACGCTCGACCAGCTCAACGAGTCGCTGGCGCCGCATGGACTCATGTTCGGCCCCGATGTCGCGACGAGCTCGCATGCGACGCTCGGAGGCATGATCGGCAACAACTCCGCGGGAGCCCACTCGATCCTCTATGGCCGCACCGTCGAGAGCCTCGTGTCGCTCGATGTGATCCTCGCCGATGGAACGGTGCACCGCTTTGAAGAGGGAAGCTGCGACCGAGAGCCCGCGCAGCGCGCGATCGCCGATGCGGTCGCCGCCATCGTGCGGCCGATCGCGGGCGAGATCAAGGCGCGCTTCCCCAAGATCCTGCGCCATGTCGACGGGTACTCGCTCGACATGTTCCTCGAGCAGCTCGAGCGTTCGACCCCTGGCACCTACGACAGGGTCAACCTCGCGCACCTCGTGTGCGGCGCCGAGGGAACGCTCGCGACCACGCTGCGCGCGGAACTCGCGCTCGTTCCCAAGCCGAAGGAGCGGGGGCTCGCGATCATCGGCTTCGCGAGCGTGCGCGAGTCGCTGGCGAACCTGAAGGCGATCCTCGCGACGAAGCCGGCCGCGGTCGAGCTCGTCGACGATGTGGTGATCGATGTCGCGCTGCGCAACACCGAGTACCGCCAGTATGTCGAGCTGATGCCGAAGCCGGCGTCGGGCGCGCTCGGCGCGGTGCTCTATGTCGAGTATTTCGCAGACCGTGCCGACGAGCTGCCGGCGCGGTTCGACGCGCTTCGTGCAGCGCTTCCGGGCGCCGCGATGTCGACCTACACCGGCGCCGCCGAGCGCCTCAAGGCGTGGAAGCTGCGCAAGGCGGGCGAGCCGCTCCTGCACGGCGTCCCGGGCGCGCGCAAGCCGTTCACCTTCGTCGAGGACACCGCGGTCGACCCCGCGAGGCTGCCAGACTTCGTCGAGGAGTTCCGCGCGATCGTGACGAAGCACGGAACGACCGCCGCGTACTACGCGCATGCCTCGGTCGGATGCCTCCACATCCGCCCGCTCGTCGCGATCCATGACCCGAGGGATCGCGCCGTGATGGTCGCGATCGCGAAGGACATCGCGCAGCTCGTCGCGCGCTACGGCGGTGCGCTGTCGGGCGAGCATGGCGACGGGCGCGTGCGGTCGCCGCTGCTCGGCGAGTACTTCGGCGAGACGATCTGCGACGCGCTGCGCGCCGTGAAGGCCGTGTTTGATCCGACGGGGCTCCTCAATCCCGGCAACATCGTCGACACGGGTCCGGCGGAGAAACTGATCGACAACCTGCGCATCGCGCCCGGCGGGCACGATCTTCACGCAGAGCCCGTCACGACCTTCTTCCGCTACGACCGCGAGGAGGGCTTCGAGCACGCGGTCGAAAGCTGCAACGGCGCCGGCCTCTGCCGCCGCATGTCGGGCGGCACCAGCATGTGCCCGTCGTACCGCGCGCTGAAGGACGAGCGGCACGCGACGCGCGGCCGCGGCAACGCGCTGCGGCTTGCGGTCACGGGGCAGCTTGCGAAGGATCGCTGGAATGATCCCGAGACGATCGAGACGCTCGACCTCTGCCTCTCGTGCAAGGCGTGCAAGACCGAGTGTCCGTCGAATGTCGACATCTCGAAGCTGAAGGCCGAGTACACCGCGCAGCGCCACGCGCGCGACGGCGCGCCGCTGTCGGCGCGGGTCTTCGGGCATGTGCGCCGCCTGAACGCGCTCGGGTCGCGCTTCCACGCGATCGCGAACATCGTGAACGCGACGCCGGTCGCGAAGGCGCTCGCGCACGCGGTGCTCGGCGTCGATCCGCGGCGGACGATTCCAGCGTTCGGCGCGTCGCTCTTCGATTGGTTCCGCAAGCGCGAGCCGGTTGTGGCGACGCGCACGGTGATCCTCTTCGGCGACTGCTTCTCGGCGTACAACGAGCCGGGCATCGGCCAATCGGCGGTTCGGCTCCTCGAGGCGTTCGGCTACCGGGTGATCCTCAGCGATGTCGGCTGCTGCGGACGGAGCCTGATCTCGACGGGGTTGCTTGCGGAGGCGCGCGGCGAGATCGCGCGCGCGTCCGATGCGCTTGCTGAGTTGCTCGCGACGACCCGAGCCGATGCCGTGCTGGTGCTTGAGCCGAGCTGCGCGAGCGCGATCCGCGACGATTGGCTCGAGTTGCTGCCGGAAGGCGCAGGCGCAGAGGCGCGCGCGGCGCGCGAGGTGCTCGCACGGAAGACCTTCCTCGTCGAGGAGTTCCTCGACACGGCGTGGGACACGCATCCACGCCGCCCAGAGGTGCCGAAGCAGCAAGACAAGATCGTGCTGCACGGCCATTGCCACCAGAAGGCGCTGTGGACCAGCGAGAGCTCGGCGCGGTTCCTGCGCCGCATCTTCGGCAAGGATCTTTCCGTGCTCGACACGGGCTGCTGCGGCATGGCGGGCAGCTTCGGCTATGTCGACCGCCGCTACGACCTCTCGATGGCGATCGGCGAGGAGCGGCTCTTCCCAGCGGTGCGCGCCGCGACCGATGCGGTGGTGTGCGCGCCGGGCACCAGTTGCCGCCATCAGATCCACGACGGGACGGGCCGCGAGGCGCTGCACCCCGTCGATCTCGCCGCGCGCGCCCTCGGGCTTTGACCCAGCGATTTGCTAGAATCGCGGCATGTCCGGTGCGACCCAGCCAACGATCGACGAAAGCGCGCTCTCCGACCTGTCGAACGCGAGGATCCTCCTCGTGGATGACAACCAGCAGAATCTCGAGCTGATGCAGGCGTACCTCGAGTCGCTCCCGTGCCGCCTCACGACGGCGCGCGACGGACTCGAGGCGATCGACGCGATCCACCGCGAGAAGCCCGACCTCATCCTCCTCGATGTGATGATGCCGAAGATGTCGGGCTTCGAGGTCTGCCGCAAGCTGAAGGCCGACCCGGCCACCCGCGACATCGTCGTCATCATGGTGACGGCCCTGCACGAGGTGGGGGACCACGAGCGCGCGGTCGAGAGCGGAACCGACGACTTCCTCACGAAGCCCGTCAACAAGCTCGAGCTTCTGACCCGTGTCCGCAGCCTCCTGAAGATGGCGCTCCTCAAGCGCAAGCTCTCCGAGCTTCTCTCGGGGCGATAAGCGCGGGCGAGCCCGACTTTCAAGCAATCTGAACGAGTTGCCGATCTTGGCTGCACGGAGACACCCCGTGGCAGACAAGTACCGACTCATCGATGCGATCCGCGAGATCAACCCGACCGCAGCAGTGGACTGGCTCGCCCGGTTCACCGAGGTCGAACTGCGCGACTACTACGACCGCCTGATGAGCCTGATGCACCCCGAGTCGGGCGCGCGCTGGATGCGCCGCGGCGAGGCGGCCGCGATCTTCGTCCGCGAAGTGGTGTGAGGGGCGTTTGAGCGGTCACGGCTGCGGCCGCTCCCCAGCGCGTGAAGAGCACCAAAGCGAGCAAGTTGCGAGGCAGGTCGCGAGCGCTCAAATGCGACGCGCCCGCTCAAAATCGCGGCGCGTTCGGATCGACATCCGCGCACAGCGTCACATCGATCGCGTCGTCGAGGTCGTCCTGGCGCACCTGCACGCGGCCTTGGCGGACCAGTTCGAGCAGCGCGAGGAAGAGGCCGATCCGCTCGCTGTGGGTGCGGCCTTCGAACACGCTCGTGAGCACGAGGCGGTGCGAGTCCGCGCGGCCGAGACGGTCGACGAGGTCTTCCTGATGGAGCGAGATCGGCGTGTCGTCGTACTCGACCATGTGGTCGCCGATCCTCGTGAGATCGATCGACGACGCGATCTTCTCGAACGCCGCGTAGAGGTCGCCGAGGTGCAGGTCCTCGAGCTCGAAGTCCTCCTCCTCCGCGACCTCCTCGCTCGCACCTGGCCGCACGCGCGCCGGTGCGCGCTCGGCGAAATCACGGCGCCGCGCCTCGAGCACCTCTGCGGCGGTGCGGAACTTCTGATAGGCAAGCAGCTGGCGGATGAGCTCGGCGCGCGGATCCTCGCCCGGCGTCACGGGCGCGTTCGGGTCGCCGTCGTCGGCGACTTGCGCCGGAGCAAGCGAGCGTGACTTGATCTCGACGAGCGTCGCCGCCATCACGAGGAATTCGCCCGCGAGGTCGATGTCGACGGTCGAGAGCCGCCGGACATACTCGAGGTACTCGTCGGTGAGCGTGTGGATCGGAATGTCGTGGATGTCGACCTCCGCGCGCCGCACGAGGAACAACAGCAGGTCGAGCGGACCTTGGAAGACGGGGAGACGGACGAGCCAGTCGTTCTGCGACATCTCCCGCAATCTACCACGGAGGAGCGCAGATATCGGTCGATTTTCGCGTCGACTACACTGCGTCCATGGCCGATTCCCGAGCCCTCTCCGCCGCCGAAACCCGCGACCCGCATGTGCGCGCCAACGAGCGCGCCTTCCTGCGCGAGGCGCTCGTCACCGAGGCGAACGCGGTGCGGGCGTTTGCCGACCGAGTTGAGGCCGGCGAGGAGCTCGGACTTCACGCTGCGCTCGACCTTCTCGAGGCGTGCAAGGGCCATGTGGTCGTGAGCGGCATGGGCAAGTCGGGTCTCGTCGGCGCGAAGATCTCCGCCAGTCTCTCGAGCCTCGGACAGCCGTCCCACTTCGTCCACCCTGCGGAGGCCGTCCACGGCGACCTCGGCTCGATCCGGTCAGACGATGTCGTGCTGCTTCTCAGCTGGTCGGGCGAGACCCAGGAAGTGGTCGCCCTGGCCTCGATCCTCAAGATGGATGGCATTCCGACGGTCGGCATGTCAGGCAAGGCGAAGTCGAGTCTCGCGCGCGCGTCGACCGTGCACATCGATCTCGGCGACATCAGCGAGGCTTGCCCGCTGAACCTCGCGCCGACCGCATCGACGACGCTGACGCTTGCCGTGGGCGACGCGCTCGCGCTTGCACTCGCGCAGCGTCGCGACTTCGGAAAGGACGACTTCCACAAGCATCATCCGGGCGGCATGCTCGGCGCGGGGCTTCGTCCCGTGACCGAAGTGCTGCGCTTCCGGGTCGGAAAGAACCTCGCCGCGGTGCCCGACACGAGTTCGGTGCGCGAGGCGCTGCGGGCCGCGGGCGAGGGGCGCCGCGCGGGCGCGATCGTACTGGTCGACGGTGCGGGGCGTCTGAGCGGCATCTTCACCGACGGCGACCTCCGGCGGCATGTGAATGGCGGGGGCCTCTCCGCGCTCGACGCGCCGATCGCGAGCGTGATGACGCGCCATCCCACGACGCTGTCGACCGACTCGCTCGTCCGCGATGCCGTGCAGTTGATCCAGGAAAGGCGCCTCGACGAGATCCCCGTGGTCGACCGCGACGGCAAGCCTGTCGGTCTCGTCGATGTGCAGGACCTCATCGCGATGCGCGTCGTGCGCGAGTGAATGCGCGGGATTCTCGGCGTCTCCCTTGACCTGATCGGGTGAGGAGAGGGGGCGATTGCGTCCGCCGGGGCGTCCTGGCGGGCATTGTGGGACTGCGTTGTATCTCCCGGCGGTTCCTCCTCTCTATGTTGGCAAGCGCCAACGTGGCGTGTTGCTCGCTCATCCAGTCCAGGAGACCTGTATGCGTCGTTCGCTCGTTCCAACCATGTTGCTGTGCATCTCGCCTCTTCTGTGCGCGCCGGTCGCTCACGGTCAGGTCGCGTACACCGACTCGCAGGGCCGTCAGTGGCGGGAGATCACGCCGACGGTCGCGCGGTCGTGGAACCAGGTCGCCGCGGTCTGCCCGACCGACGGCGTGACGCCGTGCAACGGCGCGCTCGGAAGCACGAGCGTGACCGGCTGGGTGTGGGCCACGCGCGAGGATGTGATCGAACTCCTCTCGGAATGGGTTCCGGCGATCGCGAAGACCGGCGAGGCGGGCGGCGCGCAGTACACGCCGCAGGGTCTCGGTTTCTTCGAGGTGTTCAACGAGACGAGCTTCTCTTGCACGGTCGTAGGCTGTTCCTTCGGCGTATCGGGATGGACCTCGACGCTGGTTCCGGGCAGCACCACGAGCGCCTACACCGCCAGTGTCGGTGCGGGATACAACCCGAACTACGGCTGGTTCACCGCGAACTTCGCCGCGCCCGTGACCGAGATCTACTCGACGCGCGGCGTGTGGATGTACCTGCCTGCGCCGGCGCCGTCGTGCCCGGCTGATCTCAACGACGATGGATCGGTCGGCCCGGCGGATCTCGCCACGCTGCTCAACGCGTGGGGCACGACCGGTGCCGCGGACCTCGACGGCAACGGCGTGGTCGACGCTCCTGATCTCGCGGCGATGCTGTCGGCATGGGGCGATTGCTGAGCAAACCGCCCGACTCCCCTGAACTGGGGAGTCGGGCGGGCCTAGTTCACGATTCGAGCGCCGGAGCCATTGAGCGCTGCGTCGGCAGCGATAGTGTGGCTCTCGCTCGAAGGACGCTCGTGCGTGTATGCGCGGTGACCTTCGAGGAAATCCTCCAAGGAGAACCTCAGGCCATGCACTCGCGTCACACCGTCGTTGCCATCGCGTCCCTCGCCGCCGCCACTTGCGTCACCTCGGGTTTCGCGCAGTCCGGATCGGTCGCCTACATCGATTCCCAGGGAAGGCAGTGGCGTCAGGTCGACTTGACGGCCGGCCATTCGTGGAACGCCGTCGCGGCGGTCTGCCCGACCGATGGAGCGACGCCGTGCGCGGGCTCTCTCGGAGTCGTGCAGGTCGACGGCTGGGTCTGGGCGACGCAGCAGGATGTGCTCGAGCTGTTCGCAGAGTTCTCGCCTGCGGTGGCGAAGAGCGGCGCTGTGTCGGGTCCGCAGTACTTCTTCGCAGGGTTCGGCCTGCTGACCACCTTCACCCCGACCTTCTCGGTGCAGACGACCTTCAACTCCGAGCTCGGACTCTGGGGCTGGACCTCGACGACGGGGTCGGGAAGCAAGGCGATTGCGCCGGGCGTGACCGCCCAGACCAACCCGGCGAGCGGAGCCCTCAACGCCAACCTGCTTTCCCCGCGCAACGAGGCCGATGCCGATCGCGGCGTGTGGCTCTACAAGCCGGCCGCCGGCGCGGGTTGCGCGGCTGATCTCGATCTGAATGGCATCGTCGGCGCGTCTGACCTCTCCTTGCTCCTCAGCTCCTGGGGCGGGGGCGGTGCGGCCGACCTGAACGGTAACGGCGTCGTGGGCGCGGAGGACCTCTCGGTCATGCTCGCGGCCTGGGGATCGGGCAACTGCTGATCGGAGTCAGCGCACCAGCGCGCCGCGCGCCTCGAGGAACGCCATGACGCGCTCCACGGCCGCACGGACGCCGGCTTCGCCCGCGCCGAGTTCCTGCATCGGCAACGCGAGGTCGGCGTCCGTCGGCGTTTCGTAGTCGAGGTCGAGCCCCGGGACATCCTTCACGCTGCCGCGTGCGGCGGCGGCGTAGAGGCCCGAGGGGTCGCGGCGACGGCACGCGTCGAGCGGGGTCGAGACATGGACGAGCGCGAAGCGGTCGCTGCCGACGAGTTCGCGGGCGCGTGCG
>JBEAUK010000112.1:0-55565 GCA_041161465.1 Planctomycetota bacterium
CGCTGATCGGAGAGATGCGGAAGCAACAGCCCGAATCCCTGGCTGTAGTCGAGCTCGCGTGCGTACGGCAACCCCGCCGCAGCCGTGAACTCGCGCGCAAGCGGACGCGCAGCCTCGAGCCAGCGCCGCGTCGCCTCGTCGACGACGCCGCTCCGGATGAAGTCCTCGCTCGCCTCGAGCCCCTCCTCGCCTGCGATCTCGCGCAAACGGTCCTTGATGCGCGCATACGCCTCGACCGCGGTTTCCTTGCTCGATTGTGAACCGCCCTGCTGCGGCGCGGCGCTCGCGGACTGCGCGGGCAGGAAACCCGCCACGGTCGCCGCGAGCGCGATCACCGCGAAACGCAGCCACACCGCGCGCTCGAGCCCAAGCGACGCCATCGCGCGCGTGATCGCGCTCCATTCGTCGGCGTCCTCCGCGAGGCGCGTCTTTCCGGCCTTCGTCAGCGAGTAGTACTTGCGCGGCCGCGGGCCGGACTCGTCCCATCGCGCCTTCACGAGGCCCTTCGCCTCGAGGTTGTAGAGCATCGGATAGACCGTCGCCTGCCCAAGATGCAGCGCCTCGCCCTTGGTCTTTGCCAAGGCCTCGACGATCGCGTAGCCGTAGAGCTCGCCGCCCTCGAGGACCTTGAGGACCGCCAGCATGCCTGCGCCGCGGATGAACTGATTCTCGTTCGCCATGGGACTGCCTCCGTCGGCAAGGGTCGAACCCCGCCGCGCATACTTTGTCGCGCAAACTATACGGCTCCGACGAACCGAGATTTCAGCAATCGAGATACTTTGTCGTACAAAGCATGGCGGATTCCCGGATCACCCGCCCTCGCGTGCCGCGTCGAACTCGCCGTTGTCGGGCTTGAGGCGCACGACGCGGCTCGGGCCGACGGCGCCCGAGCGCCAGAGCACCCAGACCGTGTCGCCGATGGCACGGAAGTTGTCGTGCTGCTTCGCTGTATTCACCGAACGAAGCGAAGCGTTCGCGACCGCCGTTGGCGCGGGCGTCTGGATGCTCGCCGTCGCGGCAAGCATCGCAGGGTCGATCTCCGTCCGCAGATCGAACGCCCCGTCGAGCACTCCGCAGGTCTCAGACACGGCGCCGACCATCCGCTGCGCGGCTTGCTCGCCGAGCACCTGGCTGAGCCAGGCTCCGGTCGGCCGCGCGCCGTCGTCGATTCCGTCCCACCCGAAGTCGTAGATCAACGGACGCCCGTCGACGACCGCGTAGCGCCACGGGTTCGACGGCGGATTGTCGGCGCCGAGCTTCATTCCGACGAACGCATTCAGTTCATCAAGCGACTCGGGAAAGCGCGCGTTGGCGCGGCGGAAACGCTCGATACCGATCGTCGCAAGCGCGGAGTCGCGCGCGAGGCGCGCCGTTCGCGACGAAAGCAGTGTCATCGTCCAGCCCCTGCCAAGACGATTGATGACCGGCTGCTCCCACTTCGGTGCCAGCTCGACGATTTGGTCGATGCGACGGTTGATCTTCTTGAGCGCTTCTCCTGACGGCGCCGCCAGCCCTTCGCGCACATGCTCCAGGATTCCGTCGAAGAGCCGAATCGTCGACGCGCGATCGTCGCGCCAGCGGTTCGTGATCGGCGTGAGCAGGAACATCGCGGCATCGGACTGGTGCCACGGCGCCGGGGGCGGCCGCTTGGTCGCCGGATCGACCCACGTGAACGCATGCTCGAAATCCTGCATCGCACGCGGCAGCAACTCGCCATTTCCAGCGCCATCGTCGCTGTAGATGCGCTGCACCATGTCGAGCATGGCGAGGCGCTCGGTCTCGAGGACGCGCTCGTCGTTTGCCGTCGCGAGTCGGCGGGCGAGCCGGTCGAGCGCCTGAAGCTGCTGGTCGCTCAGCGTCTCCGCGTGGTTCTCGACGATCGCGACGATCGCCGTGGCGACCCACCCTTCGGTCCGCGCTTGGATCACACCTGCAACGGGAAAGCCCGACTCGCCGGCATGGCCCGCGGCGACCGCCGCTGCCTCGAGATCGGCGATCGCACGGTCGATGTCGCCGTCGAGCGTCGCCAAGGTGGCATCGGCGAAGAGCAACGATGCCGCCTGCTGCGAGAGCTGCACGGACGAAATGGAAAGCGCGATCGCGGCGCGCATGAACGAATCCTTGGGCGCCTTTGGACGCGATGCCTCGTCGGTCGGATAGCCCATGAGCGCAGCGATCTCGGGATGCTCGCTCGCGTCGTGGAACACGGGAATCGCGAGCACGGGATGCGCCGACAACTTCCGAAGCACTGCGAGGCGCGACGCTGCGCCCGCCATCTCCTGCCGCAGGCCCGCGAGCGCAGCCGGGTCGACGACCGCTCGCCACGCGAAGTCGAGTGCGTTCGAACCAACACCCGAACGCGGCTTCAAGCCATCGCCGAACGCCTCTTGATAGATCACGAGCGCGCTGCCTTCGGGTCCGGGCTTCGGCTGGCGATCGTTGATAGTCCCGACCAAGTCAAGCGCAATCACGGGCTGCGTGTACCACAGGCTTGTGGCACGCCAGAGGTACCAGCCGACGATCACGCACACGATCGCGACGACCCACGGCCACACGCGACGCCGGCGCGCGGGCGACTGGGTCGGTGCCGTGCGTGCGTCGTGCGCTGTCATGGCGCCGTCCACCCTTCTGCGAGCTTCACGCGCGCGCGGTTCGCCGGCGGATCGACCTCGAGCGATACGAGCGCGCCGCCGCGGACTTCGGCGGTCACCTGCGTGCCGCCGGCGCCATGGAGGCGGAAGCGCGCGTCCCACGACTTCGGCCACGCGGGGAGCAGCACGATCGTGCCGTCGGGGCGCGACTGAAGCAGCATCTCCTGCACGGTGGTCAGCAGGTTCGAGCCGTGGCACTGGTCGGGCACCCAGTCGAAGTTCGGGCCCCAGAAGGTCGGGTAGCGGAAGTTCTTGTGCGTGTTGCCGAGCTTCGCGCGCACATTCGCGGCGGCTTCGTCGGCGAGGCCGAGGCGCGCGGCCTGCATGCCGTCCTGCGTCCAGCCGTGGGTCATCTTCTCGATGCGCGCGGCGTAGCTTGCGCGTCCGACCGCGATCATGTCCTCCGGCAGCCAGAACGGCCACGCCGCGTAGAGCTCTGGGTTCTCGCAGTTCGAACGCGCTGGGTCGAACTTCTCTGCGGGCGAGAGTTTCGTGCCGTCGGCGCTGAGCGGTAGCGGCGGGCACGCGGCGCGCATCCGCTCCCACAGCGCGCGGTCGTCGGTCGCACCGAATCGCGCGGGCAGCGCGCAGAGCCGGGCGGTGACTTCGCGCAGGCCGGCGATGCATGGCAGGTCGTTCACCACGCCCGTCCAGTAGGTTTCGGCCGACTGGGTCGGCGTGATCACGAGCACGCCGCGCGCGTCGCGGGTGAAGCGCGTGTCGAAGTAGCGCAGCATCGCGCGCGCCATCGGAATCGTGCGCTCCTCGAGCATGCGGGCGTCGCCCGTGTGATCCCAGTGGTCAAGCATCAGCGCCACGAGCTCGGGACCCTGGTTCCACGCCCACTGCCACCACGGGCACTGCACGATGCCCTTGTCCTTCTCCTTGTCGAGCCCCTCGCGGTTCCAGCCGTAGTCGCCGTTCGAGTAGGTGGCGAAGGTCGTCATGGTCTCGGGGAAGTACGCACCTTCCGCGCCGTAATACTCCTTCGCGCGCACCGAACAGCCGCGAATCGCACGGAAGTAGAAGTCGAACAGCGACCGCATGCGGTCGCCATCGCCGCGGGCGAGCATGCCGTGGTACGGAAGCCGCGTGTTCTGCCACCAGTAGTCGCCGCCCCAGCGGCGGAAGTCGTCGTTGAACGGCTCGCCGTTCACGAAGCGCGGCGCGACCGTGAAGATCGAACCGTTGAACTTGACGGGGAAGACGCCGCCCGTCGCCGCAAGCGCCGCCGCGCGCTGGGCGGCGAAGGCCTGCGACAACGCGAGCGCGCCGCGCTCGGCCTCGGGCATGTCGACGAACACCCAGCTCTGCGTGAAGCGCTCGCGCCACCACGCCGCAGTTCGCGCGCGCGACGCCGCGTGGTCGGCCGCGTTCGCCGCCACCGACGCGAGCCGCTTCTGCCACGACTCGAGGTTGTCGGCCTGCGAGCAGGCGACGGATACGCGCAGCGCGTGGCTTGTGCGCGGCGCGTCGGTGCGCATCGTGCGCGCGTCGGTGCGCACGAAGCCGTCGCCGTCGATGCGGCCACCGAAGGTGCGCAAGATGAGCGGATCGGGGAACGCCGTCTCGAACGCGAGCAGCCCTTGGTGCTCGAGCGTGAACGCCACGACCGACGACTCGTTGCGGTGATACCACGCGACGGCGTCCAGTGATTCCTCGACGGGCACGATGATGTCGGCCGATTCGGTGAGCGCGATCGACGCTGGCGCATCGCGCATCACCCATGAGCTGTTGCGCTCGCCGCCTTCGAGCGTGCGCGCGGCGTCGCGCCAGTTCTCGAGCGTTGCGGTGACCATGCGCGGGCGCGCGCTCTCGACCGTCGCGTGCAGCACCTCGCTCGCGCTGTCGATCCACACGCGCACGGTCGCGCGGTCGTCGCCGGCGCCAGCCTCGACCTCGATCATGCCGTCGGCGAAACGCATGCGCTGCGCGAACGGCGCGGGCGCAAGCGGCGGGTCACACGAAACGCGCACGCGGCCGAGCTTGAGCAGGCGCTCGATCTCGCTGAAGGAGTCGGTGTGCGAGAGAAGGAGGAGCAGGTCGCCCTTCGCGTCGAACCACGCGTTCGCGCCGAAGGTGCCGTTTCCGATCGGCATCGACCCCGCTTCGTCGCCGCCGGGCGCGGTCCACGCGACATCGTGCGTGGCGAGTTCAGCGAGCGCGCGAGCGGCGGCAGCGTCACGCGCGGGCGCAACCTTCGGCTCAGCCGCCTCGCGCGGCTGCGTGGCACACGCCGCCACGATGGCAGCGGCGACGACAAACGCGAGGCGAGAGAACGACGGGAGGCATCGAGCGGGCATCGGCGGCCATCTTCGCGGCGGATGCCTGAAGTGTCACTCGATCCCGCCGTTGAAATCGAAAAAACGCAGCAGCGGCGCGGTCCCCATTTTCCTCGGGTGTTCCGCGCGGCTGCTGCGCCGTGTCGACTTGGTGGAGCGTGCGTCCGTCAGCCGGTCAGTTCACGCTGATCTTGCGCGGCGTCGGACGCGGCGTGTACGGCACCGTCACCGTCAGCACGCCGTCGGCGAGGTCGGCCTTGATGCCCTCACCCGAGACGCGATCGGGAAGGTGCAGCGCGCGCCGTACGCTCGAGGTCGGGCGCTCGCGCACGAGCGTGCGCGTGGCCTTCGCGGCGGGCGCCTGGCAGCAGCCCGTGCCGCACGACTCGGTGGCTGCCTTCTCGGCGCGGGTGGCCGAGATCGTCAGCACTCCTTCATGGAATTCGACGCCGACTTCATCCTTCGTGAATCCCGGCACATTCGCGGCGACGGTGATGCCGTCTTCGCTTTCGCTCACATCGATCGGCATGCTCGGGGCCGCGGCGGCGTGCGGCACGCCTACGACGGCGTCGAACAGCTCGGCGAGGTCGGTGGTGGCAAAGAACGGCGAGCGGCGGGAAGCGGTCATGTTCATCATGGTGTTCATGTTGGTTCTCCTGTCGTCCTCGGGTTCTCCGGGCGGCGACGGATCTCTTTACGCGAACGCCATGCCAACCCCCGCGCCTCGTGGCGACGCGTTTCGACTGCCAACTTGTGCAAGGTGCGAGAAGTTTGCGCCGCCGCGGCAGATGGGTAGCACCTCGGCGCGATGCGGTCCTTTCGGCACGGGGCTTTCACCCCGCATACGCTCCACGCATGGCGACCCAGGGCATCCCACCTCTCTCCGACAAGCCGTCCGCGCGCGACCGCGCCGCGGGCGTGCTGCGCGTCGGACAGCGCACGCTGCTGCGATTCGCGCAGCCAGGCGATGCGCCAGAGTTCCTCGCCATGCTCAAGCGTTCGCGCGAGCATCTCGCGCCGTGGATGCCGCGCGCCGCGCGTGCAAGCGAACCGACGCTTGCGAAGAAGTTCGAGCGCATGCTGCCGCCCGCGTGCAACACACCGACCAAGCTGCGCGTCCTCGTCTGCGCACGCGAGGCCGACGCCGCGGGTCCCGCAGGTCGCATGGTCGGCGTCGTGTCGCTCGGCAACATCAGCGAGTGGCCGCAGCTCGCGGCGACCACGGGCTACTGGCTCGGCGCGGGCGAGACCGGCAAGGGCTTCATGCGCGACGCACTCGCGTCGATGCTCGACATCGCCTTCGAGGACAAGAAGCTCCACCGCGTGGTCGCCAACATCCTGCCCGCCAACCGCCGCTCGCACGCGGTCACGGAAGCGCTTGGCTTCACCAAGGAAGGCTCCGCACGCGGCCTCATCGAGATCGATGGCGAATGGCGCGACCATGTCGTCTGGTCGATCCTGTCGACCGAATGGCGCGGCGGAAAGCTCGACCGCACCGGCGAATCGGGTGCGCGGCGCACGGTGGCAAAGGGCCGCGCACACGGCTGAAATCGCGCTGCCTACCCTCGCGCCCGAGGTTATCCGCTCGTCAATCCAAGTCGAATTGCCGCAGTGACTTGCCCCGAAGCGGTCTCCGCAGTACGCTTCCCGACCCGCGGGAGCCATATCCGCGGAACAACTCAGCGGGCCTGTAGCTCAATTGGGAGAGCGCTTCCATGGCATGGAAGAGGTCGTCGGTTCGAGCCCGATCAGGTCCACCTCAAGACTCGCCGCAGGCAGAAACGCCTGCGGCGGTGTCGTTTTGGGGCCGCCGCTTGCGTGTCTCTAGGCCCGGTCCACGCGATAGATCATCCGCGCGCTCGGCACGCCGCCGACGGGGACCATCTCCTCGCGGTCGAAGCGGGCGCCGATCTTCTCGAGCGCGCGCTGCGAGCGGGCGTTGCCCGGGCTGACATGGAACCACACGGTGCGCGCAAAGCGGAACGCGTGCGCGATCATCAGCGCCTTCACCTCGCGGTTCGTGGTGCCGCCCCAGTGCGCGCGCTCGAGATAGGTGTAGCCGATCACGACCGACTCGTCGCTCGGGTTCCAGTCGTAGTAGCGGCTCGAGCCGATCACGCGGCCGGTCGCGTTGTCGACGATCACGAGGCCGCCGCCGCACTCGAGCGCGCCCTTGAAGAAGCGCTCGAACACCGCGCGCTCATGGCGGTTCTTCTCGGAATGCTGCGCCCACACGGCCGGGTCGCTCGCGGCGGCGTGCATGGCGTCGAGGTCGTCGGCGCGGATCGGACGCAGCGTCACGCGCTCGCCGCGGAGGGTGGGCTGCCAGTCGGGAGTCTGTTGATTCATCGCTCGTGATTCATCACTCGTGATTCATCGCTCGTAACTCAACGTTCTCGTCACTTGGCCGCGGGCTTCACAGTCGCCGGCAGGAAGTCGAACGGCTTGGCGACCGCGAAGTGCGACGACGCATCTCCCGAGTAGACGCGACCTCCAGCGACCTCCAGCTTCTTGACGGGCGCGCCTTCGGTGAAGTCGAGCTTGTCGAGCGGCACCCAGAAGGTGCTCGGCGAGGCGACGGCGTCGAAGAGAAGGACCTTGTTCTTCTGGTCGACCACCGTGCGCCAGATCGTTGAAGCGATGTTCGGCTGCCCAGGCGTGGTGATGCCGAGCGGCACGCCCACCGAGCGCAGCACCGAAAGCGTGCTCGCGACGGCCTGGAACTCGAACTTCTGCCCGGGCACCCCGCCGATGTAGTTCTTGTCGACCGTGCGCGGAATCGCGTCGAGCAGGAACGACGCGCGCGCGAAGCGGTCTGCCGCGCGGTTGGTTCCGGGCAGGAACTCGAGCCCGCCGATCCCCTTCCAGTACGCGTTGAGCGCGAGCTGCTGGTCGAAGTTCGGCGAGTTCGTCATCACGGTGTACTGCTTGCCATGATGGATCACGAGCTTGCCGCCGATGTATTCGAAGATCGCGGAGTCGCCGGTCGAGTCGGAGATCGAGAGGTGAAGCTGTGCGCCCTCCCCGTTCGGGAGGATCGGCGCGCCGATGCGGAACGGTTCCTTCTCGAGTGCCGCCACCGTGTCGGCCACCGTCGCGAAGTTGTCGAGCACATACTGCCCCCAGAGCGAGATCGAGAGGACGGGCTTCCCCTCGGGTGTGCCGTAGTCGCTCTCGGCGAGATACAGCACATTCGCGACGAGGCCCTTCTCATTGACGCCTTCGGCGGTGCCTGCGTCGTAGCCGCTCACGATGAGGCTGCCGTACCGCGAGGTCCACTCGGGCGTATTGGCGCCGCCCATGCCGTTGCGCTTGATCCCACGCGGGAAGACCCACAGGTTCGAGCGCATGTCTTCGGCCCAGTCCATGCCGCGCGCGGTGATGACGGTGCCATCGGGCGCGATGTAGACGATGCGCGTGCAGGCATCGGCGACCGAGGTCGCGATGGCGGCGGCGGCGAGCGCTGCAACGAGTGCGGTACGGACAAACGGCAGACGGATCGGTCGAGTCATGAACGGCTCCAGCGCGCGCCCCGTGCGGGATGCACGGTGCGGCTGCTCAACCATAGTTGATTGACGAGCACACCGCGAGGCGTGGTTGACCACATGGGGTGCTCGCCGCGGTTGCTCACACTCGATCCTTCGTCGCCGCCGCACCCAACTTGTCGCCAGAAGCCGCGAAGAGCGGCGCAAGCGCGCGCAGCTGGCGATTCCGCACCGCGCCCCAGAGAAGCTGCGGCCATCGTGCATGCATGAACGGACGCTCGACGAACGGGAAGAGGCAAAGGCAGACGAGCGTCACGCACGCCGCGAACGGGAGAGCGATCACCGCGATGTTCCATTCGAGCGAGGTCGTGGTCATCGGCGCGAGGAACCTGCCGAAGAGCGACACGAACTGGAAGTGGAACAGATAGATCGTGTAGCACGCGCCGCCGATCACGCTCACGATCGGCACCGACAGCGCCTTGCGCGCGAAGCGCCCTCGGAAGGCGCCGATCGTCATCAGGAAGAGCCCGACGACGAGAAGCGCGATGCCGGCGTGATGCGACTCGAGCGCGCGGTAGCTGGCGACGACGGCTGCGAATCCCGCAAGCCACCCAAGGTCGTAGAGCACGCCATCCGTGCGTTCGCCCGTGCGGATCTCCCGCATCGTCCAGAGATCGGCGACCAGCAGGCCCACGAGGAAGAACGCGATCTCGGTCCCAAGCCACTGACCGTGCTGGAGCGGACCGCCGAGCGGCGGCTCCTCGACCGCCGCAAGGCGCACATCGGCCGCGTAGACCGCGGTCAACGTGATCGCCGCGACAAGCACAGCGCGGCGGAGCGCCGTCGGACGGATCAGGAACACCGATGCGATGAGCGGCGCGAGGAGATAGAACTGGATCTCGATCTCGAGGCTCCACGAGATGAAGAACGCCCACGGCTCGTTCCCGAAGAACGCGGTGCGCATGTAGACGAGCCCCGCGAGATAGTCGGCGAATCGCGCATTCTCAGGCGCAAGCACCAAAACCCCCGCGAGATAGGTGCACAGCGCGATCACATAGGGCGGCTCGATGCGCGTGACTCGCTTCAGGTAGTAGCGCCCCAGCGGCGGCTGTGCCTCGCCGAGCAGCCGGGCGCGGGCGAACGGCAGCGTGACGACGAACCCCGAGATCACGAAGAACAACTGGACGCCCAGAAATCCGTGCGAGACAAGCCAGCCGATCGGCGTGCGAAACGGATCCGCAGACGGGTCGATCACCGATGCCTGACCATCGACGCCCTTGAGGTAGAGCGACAGCGTGGCATGGAACAGGACGACGGGAATGATCGCGACCGCGCGAAGCCCGTCCAGCTCGGGCAGCAGGACGCCGCCCGATGTGATGCGGCGGAAAAGGTGCGTCGGGAACGCGGAGACAAACCTCAGTGGAAGCGGAACCATCCCGCGGCAGTATCGGCGCGCGGGATGCCGAGGGGGCAACATTCGCCCGTCACAGACCTGTCGCGAGGGTCGCGCCTCAGAGCGCGGCGTCGATCATCTTCGCGAACTCGGCCTTGGGCTTGACGCCCATCGCCTTGGAGACGACCTGGCCGCCCTTGAGCACCACCACGCAGGGGATGCTCTGCACATTGAACTGGAGCGCGAGGTTCCGGTTCGTGTCGATGTCGACCTTGCCCACCTTCGCCTTGCCCTGGTACTCGGCTGCGAGCTGGTCGATCGACGGACCGATCATGCGGCACGGCTGGCACCATTCCGCCCAGAAGTCGATGAGCACAGGAACCTGGCTCTGGACGACTTCGGACTGGTAATTCGATTCGGTGATGGTGAGGGTCGCTGCGCCTGCCATGAGGTTCTCCTTAGTACCCGCGGGCGGCTTTTGCCGATCGCCCGAGGGGCGGACATCGTAGCGAGGGCTTCGCGGCGGTTGGTGCGTGAAAACAGCAGGGAATCGCTGACAGTCTCAGCCCAGTCCCGCCCCGCGTAACACAGCGTGGGCGACAAGGAGCGCCTCTCGGTGAGCCCCGATGTCATGCGCGCGCACAATACGCGCCCCGCCGCCGAACGCGGCCACCGCCGCGACCACCGACCCGACGATCCGCTGCTCCGGGTCGCTGCGGCCGCTGACGGCCCCGAGGAAGCTCTTTCGGCTCGCGCCGATCAGCACCGGGAAGCCGAGCGCCGCGATCTCGCTCGTGCGCGCGAGGAGCTCGAAGTTCTGCGAGACGCTCTTCCCGAAGCCGAGCCCGGGGTCGACCGCGATCGCGTCGCGCGCGACTCCCGCGTTGATCGCGACATCGGCGCGCTCGATGAGGAAGTCGCACACATCGCGCACGACATCGCCGTAGCTCGGCTCCTTCGCGTAGCGATCGGAGTAGCTGTCCTCGCTCGGTGCCGCCAGGCGATGCATGAGGACGAGCCCGGCGCCGCGCTTGGCGACCAGTCGGAACATGCCCTCGTCGTCGGCGCCTGCACTGACATCGTTCACGATGTCCGCGCCAGCCTCGAGCGCCGCCTCGGCCACCGCCGCACGCGTCGTGTCGACCGAGATCGCGACATTCGATCGCCCGCGCAGCCGCGCGATGAGCGGAACCACGCGGCGGATCTGCTCGTCGATCCCCACCGACTCAGCGCCCGGGCGCGTGCTCTCGCCGCCGATATCGATGATGCCTGCGCCTTCCTCCACCAACTGAAGCGCGTGGCCCAGCGCCTCGTCGACCGTGGCGAACTGTCCACCATCGCTGAAGCTGTCGGGCGTCATGTTGATGACGCCCATCAGCACGAATGGATCGAGCGACAACACGCGATCGGGTCCGACCGGCCAGAACCGCGTGGGCTCGGGTGCGCTCATGGAGCCGCGCCTCCGGCTGGTGCGGCTGGGGCGCCGTTTCCTTGCGCGGCGCGTCCGCCGAAGGACGCCGCGATCTTCAGCACCGCTGCGGGCACGACGATCGCGCTGCGCACGCGGCCTTCGCCCAGGTCGATGGTGACCGCGACCGGCTCGGCGCCCTTGTCGACCTCGGGCACCGTCGCGCGGATCTGGTCCTCGCTCACGAAACTCGATGCGATCTGGCGGCCGAGGGAGACCAATTGACCGAGCCCGATCATCAACTCGACATCGCGCTGCGCGGGCAACCACTCCTCGATCGATTGAACCGTCGCGTCACCAGCGAGCGTCTTCGAACCCTGCGAGGCCTCGACGGCGCGCGAAAACACATCGGGGCGCTGGCTGAAGGTGACCACGACACCGTCCGACGACTGCCGAATGAGCCCGTTCAGGCCGCGCGAGCCGAAGATGAACTGCTTCGCGAGTCGCTCGAAATCAAGCCCGGGACGCTGCGCGGCGTCGAACACGGTCTCCTTGAGCTCGAACGCGATCGCGCTGTCGCCTGACTTGAGCTTCTTGTCGGCCGTCCACGAAGGCTCGCGGCGCACGCCCATCGATTCGCCCGCGAATCCCTCGACCGACTGCTTGATGCGCGCCACGGTGCGCTCGGGATTGCGCGACGAGACGAAGAGCGCCGAGTCGTTGAGCGCGCCGCCGATCGCGACGCCGAGCTTCGACGGGTACGCGGCGAGCTGCACGCTGCGGAGATCGGCACCCTCGGTGAAGATCCACTCGGGCACCACGGTGCGCGGAATGCTGGCGAAATCGAGCAGCTCGCCGAACTTCGCGGTGCCGCCGAGACCGTCGAGATTCGCCGACAGCGCCAGATAGAAGTCATTCTGCGGAAGCCGGTCGAACTTCGCAGGCGTGCCGTCTCCGCCGGCGGTGATCGCTGCGAGGCGGCTCGTTGGCTCTGCGACGCCGACCGATGCGATGAAGAGGCCGAGCGGATCGATGTCGACGACGATGATGCCGTCGGCGAGCATGTCCATGACCTCGAGGCCCTTGGCGCGGAAGGCCTCTTGCTGCTCGCGCGACCCGGCGAAACCACCGGCGGCACCAGCAGCCTCCGCCGCTTCGTCTGGGATCTCCATCTGACGACCGGCCTCGGCGGCCGCGTGCAGCGCATCGCGCGAACCCCACGCCACGAGATCCGCGCGGGCGAGCCACTCGGCCTCGTCGGGCTTCATTCGCGCTCGGAAGCGCTCCCCGATCGAACGCGCATCCTCCGCCGGCAGCGACTCGACCGTGGGACCGAGCGCGACCCGACCCTCGAGCTTCCGTGCGAAGACGATCATGCCGTTCGATGTCGTGAAGGCGCCCTCACCCTTGTCGGGCGCGGCGGTCAGATTTGCCGTCAGGAACGCGTCGGCATCGGTGACGCCCAGCACGATGACCGGACGCTGCTCCGCGATGGCGGCGGGCGCGGCGCCCGGCTCTGCGGCCGCCTTCGGGGGCGCAGGCGGGAAGTACGCCGCGAGCGGCGCCTTCTCGTCGAGGTTCGCGCCGATCCCGAACTGTGCCTTCAGCACATCGACCGGGCGGCCCATCGCGAGAAATCCGCCCTGCCCCGTCGCCTCGACCAGCGCGGCGAGGTCGTCGCTCGCGGCCTTCACGCTCGGAACGAGGACGAAGCTGATCGCGTTCTCCGGAACCCAGCCAAGGGCCCGATCGACCTCTTCCTGACCGCCAAAGACGGTGGGACCGACGACGAGAACGGTGCAGGCGGCGAGGATGGCGGTTCGTGGACAGCGCATGGGGAGGCTCCGAGTCCTACTCTACGGCTTCCCGCGGTCTTCCGCCGCGCTGCATCCGTGCGCGGCGCCCTACGAAGACCCCTGTCCGCGGCCGATGGTTCGTCGCGGGGCGCGCCGACGCCCACGACCTTCGCGATTTCCGCGCAATCCCTGCGCACCCGGCCATCGGACCGATCCTCTTCCCGCCGCTTCTCGGAATTCATCCATGCTCACCAAGTTCACCGCCACCGTCGCCGCCGCCGTCGCCACCGTCACGGGCTCTGCCTGCTCGCAGACCGCGCCGCAGACCGCGGAACTTTCCGCCAAGTGGAAGGACGCGTCGCTCCACGAGCTCAAGGTGAAGACGCTCGAGGGCAAGGACGCAGACCTCAAGGACTATGAAGGCAAGGTGACGCTCGTCGTGAATGTCGCCAGCCAGTGCGGACTGACCGGCCAGTACGCGGGCCTTCAGAAGATCTACGACAAGTACAAGGCGCAGGGCTTCGAGATCCTCGCCTTCCCCAGCGGCGACTTCGGCGGGCAGGAGTTCAACGACCCGAAGGAGATTCGCGAGTTCTGCACCTCGCGCTACAGCGTCACTTTCCCTGTGTTCGAGAAGTGCCGCGTGAAGTCAGGCGACGGGCAGGCGGAGGTGTTCGCGATGCTCGGCACGAAGACGGGCGAGCTGCCGGGCTGGAACTTCGGCAAGTACATCGTGTCGCGCGACGGCAAGACGGCGCAGTTCTTCGCGTCGACCACGGCACCCGAGAGCGGACGCTTCATCGATGCGCTTGAGAAGGCTCTCAAGGAGCCCGCGCCCGCGGCGCCCGCGGCCGATGCGAAGCCCGCTGGCGAGAAGCCCGCCGAGGCGCCCGCGGCCACGAAGCCAGCGGACGCGGCGCCCGCTGAGAAGCCCGCTGCACCGGCGAAGCCGTAAGCAGGCTTCCCCGAGTCAGGCGGCGCTGCGTTGCGCGTACGCTGCCTGCATGACTCCGAACCACGGCAGGCTGCGTGTCACCGATTGGACGGTGATTGCGCTCACCCTCTTTCTTGCGTGGAGTGGAGTCTCGCCGAACGACCGCATCGTCTGGGTGCTCGAGACCTTCTGGGTCGCGATCGCGATCGTGATGTGGGCTGTGTGGCTGCGGAAGCACCCTGTGACGACGGTCACCTTCACCATCGTCGTGATCCACGCGGTGATCCTCATCGTTGGCGGCATCTACACCTACTCGAAGGTGCCGGTCGGCGACTGGGTGCAGGAGTGGATGGGCCGACCGCGCAACGACTACGACCGACTCGGGCACTTCATGCAGGGCTTCGCGCCCGCACTCGTGTGGCGCGAGGTGTTCATCCGCAATGCGATCGTCGTCGTGCGCGGGTGGCTCGCGGTGATCGTGGTCGGCATGTGCCTGGCGTTCAGCGCGATCTTCGAGCTGCTCGAGTTCGCAGGCGCGGTCCTCGCCGGCGAGCCTGGCGTCAACTTCCTCGGCGCACAGGGCGACGAGTGGGACGCGCAGTGGGACATGTTCTTCTGCTTCGTCGGCGCGACGCTGGCGGTGATGCTGTTCTGGAAGCTGCAGGACCGGCAGATCGTGGCCAGTTGGGCCGCGACGAAGGCACAGCACAGCGAAGCCTGAGCGGATAGCGCGCGGTGTCGACAGCCAAAATGGGTGCCACTACTTCCAGTAGTAAGGAGTCGGTATGCGACCGCTCACTCCACCGTCACGCTCTTCGCGAGGTTGCGCGGCTTGTCGACATCCTTGCCGCGCATCACCGCAGCGTGGTACGCAAGCAGCTGCAGCGGGATCACCGTGACGAGCGGCTGGAACATCTCGATGCAGTCCGGCACATAGAAGACCTCCTGCGCCAGGCGCTTGATGTCCTCGTCGCCTTCGGTCGCGACGGCGATGACATGGCCGCCGCGCGAGCGGACTTCCTCGATGTTCGAGAGCACCTTCTCGTACTGCGAGTTGCGCGTGGCGACGAACACCACGGGCATCCCGTTGTCGATGAGCGCGATCGGCCCGTGCTTCATCTCGGCCGCGGGCATGCCCTCGGCGTGGATGTACGAGATTTCCTTGAGCTTGAGCGCACCCTCGAGCGCGACCGGGTAGTTCACGCCGCGGCCGAGGAACAGCCAGTTCTCGCGGTGGATGTACTTCGCGGTCGCGGCGCGGATGCGCTCCGACCACGCGAGCGCGCGCTCGATCTTGGCGGGCACCTGCTCGAGCTCGCGCAGGAGGTGCGACACATACTCCTGCGACAGGTAGCGGCGGCGGCCGATGAAGGTCGCGAGCATCGAGTTCACCATCACCTGTCCGGTGAACGCCTTCGTGCTCGCCACGCCGATCTCGGGGCCGACGCGCAGGTAGACGCCCGCGTCGGTCTCGCGCGCGATCGAGCTGCCGACGACATTCACGACGCCGAGCGCGAGCGCGCCGCGCTGCTTCGCCTCGGTGAGCGCCGCGAGCGTGTCGGCGGTCTCGCCCGACTGGCTGACCGCGACGACGACGGTGCCGTCCTCGACGATCGGATTGCGGTAGCGGAACTCGCTCGCGAAGTCGTGCTCGGCGTGCACCTTCGCGAGGTCCTCGAAGAGGTACTTGCCGATCATGCACGCGTGGAGCGCGGTGCCCTGGCCGACGAAGACGACGCGCTTCGCGTTCGCGAGCTTGCGCGCGTGCTCGCCGACGCCGCCGAGGCGGATCTCGCCCTTCGCGACATCGACGCGGCCCTGCAGCGTCATGCGCAGCGCGCGCGGCTGCTCGAAGATCTCCTTGAGCATGAAGTGGTCGTAGTGACCGAGCTCGATCTGCTCGAGGTCGAACTCGAGCTCGCGGATCTCCGGCGTGATCTCGATGTTGTCGACGGTCGTGGTGCGGAAGCCCTCGCGGGTGATGCGCGCGACCGAGTAGTCGCCAAGCGCGATCGCCTGCGTGGTGTGGCTGACGATGGCGCTCGCGTCGGACGCGACGACATACTCGCCGTTGCCGACGCCGACCATGAGCGGCGAACCCTTGCGCGCGACGACGAGGACCTCGGGCTCCTTCTCGCAGACGACGGCGATCGCGTACGCGCCCGTCACCTCGCGGAGCGCGGCTTGGACGGCCTTCTCGAGGTCGCCCTGGTAGAGCTCGCCGATCAGGTGCGCGAGCACCTCGGTGTCGGTCTCGCTCGTGAAGACATGGCCCTTCTCCTCGAGGTACTTCTTGAGCGCCGCGTAGTTCTCGATGATGCCGTTGTGGATCATCGCGATGCCGTGCCCGAGCTTCGCGTCGTCGCGGTGCGGGTGCGCGTTCTTCTCGGTGACGCCGCCGTGCGTGGCCCAGCGCGTGTGCGCGATGCCGAGCGTGCCCTTGAAGCCGCCGCGGTCTTGAATCGCCTTCTCGACATTCGCCACGCGGCCAACGGCGCGCGCGAGATGGAGGCCGCCGTTCATGACGGCGACACCAGCGGAGTCATAGCCGCGGTACTCGAGCCGCTTCAGGCCCTCGAGAAGGATGTCCGTGGCCTGCCGGCGACCGATGTAAGCGACGATTCCACACATGCTTGTGATTCCTTGGCTACAGAGCGAACGACAAGGGTACGGCGAGACACCGCCGCAGTCGATCCTCGGACGCGTTCATCGGCACAGGCGGGGTAAGCCTTCTGCAAAGGATGCCGATGCGCGGAGCAAGCGTCGATCGAAGTCCTGTCTGATAACGATATGGCTCTGGCTTCAGCCGTCGAGGCGCTTGAGCCGCATGCTGCGCACGCGGACCTCGGTCGGTTCGCCCGCGTGGATCTGGATGCCGATCTTGCCGCCCTTTGCGCGATCCGACGAGTCATCCACCACGACGGCCGTGGTCTTTCCATCGAGCATGTGGCGCATGGTGTTGCCGCGCGCGATCACGCGGTAGGTGTGCCACTGCGTCAGGTCGGCCCCGGGCTGCGGCGGGCCGGCGAGCGGCGTCAGCGTCCGCGCGCCACCTGAATCGATCTCAAGGCGATTTCCCCGTTCCGCGAGAATGCCGCGACCACCTTCCTCGTAGCACATCGCGGTGTAGTTCGGCGCGGGATGCGCGTCGATCTGCGGTCCGCGCAGGCGGTTCGGCTCGAACATCTCGCTGCGGTACTGCACGCCGGAGTTGTTGCCGACGAGCTTCAGCTCGACCTCGAGCTCAAAGTCACGCACCTCGCCGTTCCAGACGAGGAAGGTGTTGTGCGGAGCCGGATTCGATTCGGTGGTACGACCGACGATCTCGCCGTTCTCGACCGTCCAGAACCTGGGGTCGTAGGTGAATGCAGCGAGCGGCGAAGCGGCGCTCGCGGTCGCCTGCGAGCTCGAGACGACCTGGAGGAAGCCGTCGTCGTCGATCTTCATGAACGCAGGGTCGGCCGGATCGCCGCCCGAGCGGAGGAACGCCATGAGGTCGAGCAGCTCGCCTTCGGAAAGCGTGTCGAGGAGATGCGCGGGCATCGGCGAGGTCTTGCTCTGCGCGATCGACTTGATCGACTTGCGCTCGATGCGCTCGCGCGCATCGGACAGCAGGCTCGCGCGGATCTCGATCGCGTCGGGCGCGTCGGCCACGATGCGGCCCGTCACCACGCGGCCGTCGGCGAGCGTGATGTCGCTGTTGAGGTACTGGTCGCTGATCGTCTTGTTCGGGTCGACAAGCGATGCAGCGAGGTCCTCGACCGAGAAGCGACGCGAGACGGCGGTGAGCTCGGGTCCACCGCTGCCGCCGATGCCGCCGACGCGGTGGCACTGCGCGCACTGCGCGGCGCGATAGGCGCGCAGGCCCTCGGCGTGGTCGCGGCCCGCCGCGAACTGCGGCGCGAGCGCTGCGATCTGCTCGACCGTCCACGCGCGGCCCGGGCCGCGCGCGACGAGGACGAGGTCCTCCGCCTGCTTGCCCGCGGCCGTCATCGCGAGGAACTCGCGCTCGCCTTCGGGGGCATTTGCGACAAACTCCTCGCCCATGCGGTTGAGGAAGCCCGCGAACGAATTGCCGCCGCTCGCGCGACGGAGGTCGGCCACCGCGCGCGCGAAGCGAATGCGCAGGTCTGGCGTCCAGCCTTCCTTTGCATCGCGCATCGCGTAGGCGATCGCGATCTTTCGCGTGGCGGGCGCATTCGCGATCATCTCCTGCACGGCGCGACCGTACGGGCCGCCGCGCGCGAGAAGCGCTGCGTCGGCACCCTTCGCGAGCCCCGGCGCCTCGCGGACATCCGGCTTCTCGAGCAGTGCGACCGACACGGCGACCGCCTCGGGCGCGCCCATCTTCGCAAGCCATGCTGCGCGATGCGCATCGAGCTCGTGCGCGCCGCCGACGCCATCCTTCGCGGGGAAGTGCGCGACCACGGCCTTCTTGAGCGCATCGCCGCCGCCGACATCGGTTGCCTTCGAGGCGAAGCGCAACTGCCACAGTTCGCAGGCGCGCAGCCACTCGCGCTCGAGCGCGGTGCCGCGCACCTCTGGTTCGAGCGCGACGAGGCGTGCGGCGACGGGTGCGCCATCGACCGATGGGTCGCCCGTGCGGCAGAGCGCGACGAGCGAGAAGATCGACGCCTGCGGCGCCATCGCCGCGACCGCGCGCGCGCGCCAGAGCGCAGGATCCTGGTGTTCGATCGCGATGCGCGCGGCGCTGCGCACGCCGGCGTCCTTCGACGAAAGCGCGGCAAACGCGCGGTCGACCGCGGTCTGCGCCGCAGGACCCGACAGCCGCTCATGGAACTTCTCGATCTCGCGTCGCTCGACGAGCGCCGCAGGCGGCTGCTTCGGCGCGCGCTTGATCGCGATCGGATTCTCCGCGCGCACACGGTAGATCGCGCTCGGCAGGTTGCGTCCGCCGACCGCGAAGTACATCGCGCCATCCATCACGACCGCGTCGGTGAGCGGCAGCGGGCGGCCCGCGAGGAACGGCTCGATGCGCAGCGTGGGCGTCGACGCGTCCTTCGAGTCGTCGGTCGGCCATCCGGCCCACATCGTGCCGTAGGTCCAGTCGAGGAAGAACATGCAGTCGTTCCACGGCGCGGGGAACTGGAGGCCCTGCGACGCAAGCACGCCCGTCGGCGAAGCGGGACCGACATCGACCGCCGCAGGCAGCGAATCCGGGCTCCAAGCCGGCCACTTGCCGCTGCCCGAGCGCCAGCCGTAGTCGACGCCGCTCGCGAGTTCATTGACGCGCGTGGGCCGGTACCACGGCAGGCCCATGTCCCATTCCATGTCGCTGTCGAAGGTGTACGCGCGGCCGACCTCGTCGAACGCAGCGTCGTAGCTGTTGCGGAAGCCCGCGGTGACGAGTTCCCACTTCGAACCCTCGCGATCGGTGCGCGCGACCCAGCCGCCCGGCGCCATCACGCCGACGGCGTGGCCGTTCGGATCCCAGATGCGCGTGGCCATGATGTCTTCCTGCCACACGCGCGGCAGTCGCGAGTTGGCGATGGCCTCGTCGGGCGGCGCGCAGTGGTTGCCGCCGACGACCCAGAGCGATCCATCGGGCGCGAGCACGACCTGGTGCGGACCATGCTCGCCGCCGTCGCGCGCGAAGGAGCCGAGCTGCTTCTTCTCGTCGTAGCTGCCGTTGCGGTCGGTGTCGCGCAGGCGATAAAGCCCGCGCTTGTCGGGGCCGCCTTCGCTGATGACGACGAAGAGATCGTTGTCGACCGCGAGCAGGCCGTGCGCGAAGCCGATCGTCGGCTCGATCGCGTCGACCTTCGATGCGGCGGGGTCGCCGCCATCGGCGCACGGCGTGAGCGCGAAGAGCGGCCCGTACTGCGCGCTCGCGATGATGCGGCCCGTGCCGTCCGGCGTCAACGCCACGACCGAGCCGCGCGCCTTCGGCACCGCGTAGACGAGCTCGCAGATGAAGCCAGGCGGCACGGCGATCGAGCGATCGATGTCGCCGACCGTCGCGCTGAACGCGTTCGACACGCCATCGCCCCATGCACCTTCGCCGAGCTTCGCAAGCACGACCGCTGCGGCCTCGCTTGCGCCCGCGGTGCCGCGGACCTTCCACGCGTCGTCGGTCACGAGCCGCTCGCGGACACCCGATGCGTCGAGCCACTCGACCATGGCGCAGAGCCCCGCCGGCCCGCCTTCATTCCGCACCTCGACCACGAGTTCATGCTGGCCGGCCTCGAGCGCGCCGATGGCGAACTCCCGTGGCTCGCTCCAGTTGTCGGTGCGGCCGACCTCGCGGCCATCGAGCAGGACGCGCGATGCGTTGTCGGCAGCCACCACGATGCGTGCGTCGCGCACCGCGCCATCGAGGGAGAATGCGCGCACGAGGGTCGCGTCCGCGTCTCCGCCGACGGGCTCGTTCGACCAGATCCACGACGGCGCCGCAAGGATGGGCTGCTTGCGCGGCGTGGCGGGCGCGACCGGGAGCGGCGCGTCGATCGCGGCCTTCGCCGCCTCGCGCACCTCGCCGAGCGCGCCGCCCGATTTCGGAGAGAAGGTGATCACCACGGGAAGCGCGGCGGCGAGGAGGACGGCACCCGCGAGGGCGCTCGTCGTGACGAGACCGATGGCGATCGAACGCTGCATCGCCGCAGTCTCGCAAGATGCGCGGCGGATGTGAACCCTCAAACCCTCAGATTGGCGCGAATTTCCCAAGCGAGCGCGCCGTACCATGGAGGCATGGCCGAGGATCTCTGGTCTCCGATCCGCACCGAACGCCGCGCGAAGGCGGCGCCGCTTGCCGTGCGCATGCGGCCGCGGACGCTCGACGAGATCGCGGGCCAGCAGCATTGTCTTGGCGAAGGCGCGCTGCTTCGACGCTTGATCGAGCAGGACGCGCTGTCGTCGATGATCGTGTCGGGGCCGCCGGGCACCGGCAAGACGACGCTCGCGGAAGTGATCGCCGCGCGAACCGGTGCGTTCGTCGAGCGCGCGCATGGTGCGACGACGGGCGTGAAGGAACTGCGCGAGAAGATCGAGTCGGCCGCGCGGCGGCTCGGCGAATCGGGGCGCCGCACGCTGCTCTTCGTCGACGAGATCCATCGCCTCGCGCGCAACCAGCAGGACGCGCTCCTCGAGGGGGTCGAAGCGGGAAGCGTGATCCTCTTCGGCGCGACGACTGAAAACCCGACCTGGGCCGTGGCGCCCGCGCTGCTCTCGCGATCGACGGCCTTCAGGCTGCAACCCGTCGACGAGGCGGGCGTCGCGACCGTGCTGCGCCGCGCTGTCACGCATGCAGATGGCCTCGGCATCGACGGTCTCGTGCTCGACGACGACGCGTGCGCGCATCTCGCGCGCGCGTGCGACGGCGATGTGCGGCGCGCGCTTTCGGCGCTCGAGACCGCATCGGCCGCCGTGCGCGGCAACGCGGCGCCACGCATCGACCTCACGCTCGCGCGCGCGGCGCTCGACGGCAAGATCCCCGTGTTCGACCGCGACGGCGACGAGCACTACGACCTCGCGAGCGCGCTCATCAAGTCGATGCGCGGCAGCGATCCGGATGCGGCCGTCTACTGGCTTGCGCGCATGCTGGTCGGCGGAGAAGACCCCCGCTTCATCTGCCGGCGCCTCGCGATCTTCGCAAGCGAGGACATCGGGAACGCCGACCCGCGCGCGCTGCAGACGGCGGTCGCGTGCTGGCAGGCGGTCGAGCGCGTCGGCATGCCCGAGGCGCAGCTGATCCTGTCGCAGTGCGTCACCTTCCTCTCGGTCGCGCCCAAGTCGAACGCCGCCGCGTGCGCGATCTGGGAAGCGATGGCCGACGCGCGCGAGGCGCGCACGGTGCCCGTGCCGTTCACGATCCTCGACCAGACGAAGCGCCGCCTCAACCGCACCGCCGACGACGGCACGCCGCTCGCGGCCGACCACGGCAAGTACGAGTATCCGCACGACCGCGCCGACGGAATCGGCACGCAGGACTACCTCGGCGTGACGCGCACCTACTACCGGCCGACCGACCGCGGTCTCGAGCAGGCGATTCACGAGCATCTCGAGCGCGTGCGCGCCGCGCGCCGCCGCGTGCAGGACGGAGGCGCACGATGAGGGAGTCGCGTAAGACGGGGTTGCGTAAGACGGGGTCGCGTAAGTCGGGGTCGCGTAAGTCGGGGTCGCAACAGATGGGGCCGTCGCCCGAGCCCGCCGCCGACGGCGACGCCGACACCGCGCTGCGCGAGGCGAAGAAAGCGCTGCGCGTGAAGGTCGCAGAGCGAATCGCCGCGCTCAAGCCGATCGCGCGCGAGCACAAGATGCGCTCGCTTGCCGCGTTTGCGCTTCGCGCACCTCCGCTCGGTGGCCGCGGGCTTGTCCTCGCGTACCGCGCGATGGACGACGAGGCATGTGTCGATGAACTCGCGGAGACGCTTGCCGCGTACGGTTGGCGCGTGGCGTTTCCGTTCGTCGACGCAACCGGCGCCATGAAGCTCGTCGAACTCGCGGCGGGGCCGGGTTTGCCGCCGCTCCTGCACGCATCGCGCTGGATGAGCGATCGCCACGGCATCCGCGCGCCGCGTCTCGATGGGGCGGGCGCCCGATCGGTCTGGCCACGCGAACTAGACGCCGTGCTGGTGCCGGCGCGCGCCTTCGACCGAGCGGGCAACCGCCTTGGGCGTGGCAAGGGCTACTACGACCGACTGCTCTCGCGGCTTCGACCGGACGCCCGAGGTGCCGCGATCGGCATCGCCTACGCGGAGCAGATCGAGGAAACCGTCCCTACCTCGGGCGACGACCGTCCCGTTGCCTGGATCGCGACCGACCGCGGACTGACGCGCGCACGCCGCGTTGCGCGCTGAATTTCCTGTCTCTGGCACTGTTCTGCCGAGAAAAGCAGGCTCTGGCGCGGTACCCTCGTCCGCGTCGCGATCCAACCAGTCCGAGGGGTCTTTCCCCGCGTTTCGCTGAGGTTTTCTCATGGCACTTGCAAGCCAGTCGACTCGTCCCGACCGTCCGTTCCAGTCCTCCCGCTCGCGCCGATCCCTGCTGGGCGCGCGGGGTCTCGTCGCGCTGTGCGCCGCTGGCGCCGCGTTCGGTGGGTCGTACTGGCTGATGCGTGGCGACGCGACCGATGTCGTCGAACCGTCTCCGGCACAGTCGGCGGGCGCGCTGCTTGCTTCGAGCGAGAGCGCGACGCTTGCGCAGATTCCCGCGGCGCTGACCGTGCAGCCGATCGCGCCGTCGCCAGCGGCGCAGAACGCCCCAGCCCCGACCGCCCCGCCTCAGACCGCGCCAAGCGCGACGCCTGCGGCAAGTCCGACCACGACGCCCACCACGACACCCGCGACGCAGCCTCCCGCGACACCGACGCCGAGCGCGCCGGTCGGCAACGGTTTCGACGGCAAGCAGCTCGAGTCGAAGCCAGCGGCGACCGCGCCGCAGGCCGTGGCCGCGGGCAGCGTGGCCGAAGGTCTCGCGATCGCCGCCACCGATCCGGTGAAGGCGCGCCGCATGCTGTCTGAGGCGCTCCTCTCGGGAACGCTCCCGCCGATGGAGTCGAAGCAGGCGGCCGATGCGCTCGCCAAGATCGCGGCGCAGCTCGTGTTCACCCCTGTCTACAACGCGAGCGATCCGTACTTCTTCCAGTACACGGTGCAACCCGGCGACAGCCTCGAGAAGATCGTCCGCAAGCACAAGATCGGCTGCGACTGGCGGCTCGTCGCGCGCATCAACAATGTCAAGCGCCCCGAGGCGATCCGCGTCGGACAGCGACTCAAGCTGCCGAAGGGCCCATTCAGCGCCGTGGTGTCGAAGCGCGACTACCGCGTCGATCTCTGCATGGGCGCGGGTTCGGACCGCGTGGTCATGACCTCGCTTCCCTGCGGCCTCGGCAGCGCCAACGGCACGCCGACCGGACGCTTCCGCGTGCGACCTGGCTCGAAGCTGCTCAACCCCGAGTGGCGCCACCCTGTGACGGGCGAGTTCTTCAAGGCCGATGATCCGATGAATCCGATCGGCGAGCACTGGCTCGGCATCGAAGGCATCGAGGCGTCGAACGCGTCGCTCGCTGGCTACGGCATGCACGGCACGATCGAGCCCGAGTCGATCGGCCGCGACATGAGCCTCGGCTGCGTGCGCCTGGTCGCAGAGGACATTGCGATCGTCTGGGAGACCCTGGGCGACGGGTGCGAGATCGAGATTCGGTAGGTTGAGCGGTCGCGGCTGCGGCCGCTCCCTTTGGCGATTCGGGCATGACCGGCGCTGCGCGCCAGTCCCGTCCCCACCCCCTCACCCGCTACGCTAGGGCCGATGGGCAAGCCACTCGTCGGCATCACCATGGGCGACCCGCTCGGCATCGGGCCGGAGGTCGTCGTCAAGGCGCTCGGAGATCCCGCGCTTCGCGGCTCCGCGCGCTTCGTGATCTACGGCGACAACGAACTGCTGCTGGCCGCAGCCGACCGCGCGAATGTCCATCCGACCTGGTTTCGCTCGTCGCTCGACCACGCGCGCGATGGAAGCATGGTGCTCGGCGACCTCACCGTGATCGACTACGCCATCGCCCCGACGCTCGGCAGCGACCGCGAGCCGTCGAAGGCCGGCGGCCTGGCATCCAAGACCTTCGTCGAGGACGCGATCAGCGATGCACTGCGGGCCCCGACCGACCCGCGCCGCGTCGATGCGATCGTCACGGCCCCGATCTCGAAGGAATCGTGGACGATGGCCGGCTTCCGCTGGCCAGGACACACGGAGCTGTTCGCCGCACGCACCAAGGCGAAGCGCCAGGCGATGGCGTTCGTCTCGCCGCGGCTCAAGGTCGTGCTCGCGACCACGCATGTGCCGCTCATGGAGCTGCGCAACCTGCTCACCATCGGCCGCGTCCATGAACCGATCGTGCTCGGCCACGAGATGTGCCTCGAGCTCGGAATCGCAAAGCCGCGCATCGCCGTCTGCGGCCTCAACCCGCATGCGGGCGAGAACGGTCTCTTCGGCGACGAGGAGATTCGCGTCATCAAGCCCGCGATCGACCTCGCGCGCAGCCACGGCATCGATGTGCACGGCCCGTTCTCGGGCGACACGATCTTCATCGATGCCGCCGCAGGCTCGTGGGACCTCGTGGTGGCGATGTACCACGACCAAGGCCTGATTCCAGTCAAGCTCCTCGGATGGGACAAGGCGGTGAATGTGACGCTCGGACTGCCGTTGGTGCGGACGAGCCCGGATCACGGGACGGCGTTCGGCATCGCCGGCCGCAACCAGGCGAGCGAAGGCTCGATGAAGGCCGCGATCGAACTTGCGGTGCGGCTCTCGACGCAGCGGGCGGCCGCGCGCGCTGGCGCATCGGTCAGCGGATGAACGACACCGAGAAGGGATACTCGAAGGGCTCGTTCTTCGAGGTCGCGATGAGTCCGCGGATGCCGACGACGATCGCGTAGATGTAGAGCCCGAGCAAGATCAGCGCCGTGATGATGGGGCCGATGAAGACGACGAGCCCGACGACGCCGATCATGAATGCGACGAGCGAGACGATCATCATCGTGATGTGGCAGTTGACCGCCGCGCGCGCCTCGCGCACGATCGCCTGATCGTTCGAGTGAATGCCCCAGACGATGATGGGTGCGACAATCGCAACGACCGGCAGCGCCACCGTCGCGAGCACGCTTGCACGGCAGATGATCGCGGCGGTCTTCTCATCCATCACGAAGTTCGGCGCGTTGCTCATCGGACGACCGCACGCCGAGCAGTGGATCGCGGTCACTGGGGCGGCGGCTCCGCAGAAGCGGCAGTACACCGTCGAGGGCGATGGCGCATCGGGTGGCGACGCAACGCCAGGCTGCGGCACGGCATCCATCAGCTCAGGCACCGACGAAACCTGCACCCACGCGCTCTGCACCGGGTTGTAGATCCAGCTTGCCGGGGTGATGGATCCGTCGCTCAACAGTCGCCGGAGCTCCGCGAACTCGACGGGGCCCATGGTGATGCCGCGTTGCGACCAGTACCAGGTGCGTGAGGATGATGAGGATCCGGAGACCGACATGACGGGAATGATGCGAGGCGCGTGCGAACGAGGTTCGTGGCTCTTTCCGATTGGTGCGGGGGCGCTTTCACCGCCCGCTGTGACGGAGCATTGTGTTCGGAAAGAATAGCTCCTGCAAAAGTGTGAAAAATCGGAGACCCGCGCTGCGGTCGCGCTAGATTGGCCCCGTCTCGCGGCGCAACAGGGCCCGCGGGCGACATCCAACCAGCGGGCGAGTGCCCGGGAGAGGAATGGGAGCATGACCCAGATCGGTATCGCATGGAGTGAGAAGATCGACGGAGTTCACGGGAGAATTCACCTCGGCACGGGGCGTCATGCCGGGCGTACGGGGCTCGTGGTGGCTGTGCTTGCGCTCGGGCTCGGATGCGCGCGAGCCGAGGCCGCGCTCATCGCCTCTTGGAACCTGAATGCGCTTGACCCCGCGACCGGGGTGCTGCTGCCGGCATCCTCGGGGGTCGGAACGCTCGATTGCACGGGCCTCGGTGCGGGTCTCGGCCTGATGCAGGGCACGACGCTGGGCGCACAGCCGGGCGAGGCCGCCGGCAACGCGCTCGCCGTCGTCGGCACCACCTACAACCAGGCGTCGTTTCGCATCGAGGTCGCCACCGATGGCTTCACCGACCTCGCGTTCAGCTTCGCGACACGACGCTCGAGCACGGGCTTCGCGTCGAACCGCATCGACTACTGGAGCGGCCTGGGCTGGCGAACGCTCGCGAGCTTCAGCTCCAACGCGACCGCGTGGGAACTGCAGAGCCACTCGCTTGCGTCGCTCGATTCAGCGAGCCCCGGATACCTCACGCTCCGCCTCGTGATCGACGGCGCGACGGGCAGTACCGGGAGCATCCGCTTCGACAATCTCGCCGTGACCGGGACGCCCGTCCCTGCGCCGGCCGGCGCGATCGCGCTGCTCGGCTTCGCTGGGTGCGTGGCGCGTCGACGACGACGCTGAACGGTCTCTTTGAAGCGACCGAACCGACGCCTCCGAAACCCGGGGTCCCGCCTGCGCGAGTGCGTGGGCGGGATCTCGGTGGGCGGCCGCGCGTACGCGGCGCGGGCGGTCAGCCGATGCCGAGCCAGTCCTTGAAGAGGAACTCGAAGCGCTGCGCGAGCAGCGTGATGCGTCCCATCACCGTGAGGCCGAAGGCGCCGCCGAAGGTGATCATCAGGAACCAGATGCCAAGGCGCGCGGACTTCCCGACGACGCCCTTGTGCTCAACGGAGAACAGGAAGTACGAGAGCACGCTCAGCACGCCGATCACGCCGACGAATCCACCCACCGTGCCCCAGAAGTCGAACGACCGCGTGGCGACGCCGGCCGGGTCGGTGGTCGTCTCGAATGCGACGAGCGGTCGCATGGTGGCGCTGATCTGCGCGAGAAAGTCGGACTCCAGCGCAGACACGAGCCGAAGTCCTGCGGTCACGCCGATGACCATCGCGATCGGCCAGACCGAGATCCACTGACCCTTCGGCGCCAATCGCCAGAGAAGCATGCCGCCGAGCACAAGCGGCACGAGCGCGAGCATGAAGTCGAGCTCCGGCGTCTCGGATGGCGTGAGCGACGGCATCGCGTAGGTCTTGACGAGCGTCGGGCTCAGCTTCGCGAAGAGCTGCGGCACGAGCGTCGACCAGAACGCGGAGACCATCCAGTAGGCCGCCGAGACGCCGATGAGCATGCTCTCGCAGACCTTGTAGAGCGGATTGTCCTTGTAGAGGAAGGAGAAGATGCCGAGCGTCATGAACGCAGCGACCCAGACACCGATCGACTGCCACAGCGTGCGGGCAGCCTCCGCGCTCGCCGCGTCGCCGTCCTGCGCCGCCACGGCCACGCGCAGCACGCAGAGCGAGACGCCGAGCACCGCGAGCGAGAACCAGAGCAAGTTGGGGCGCCGTCGCACCGGCGGCTTCTCATCGGCGTTGTTCGTCATGGACTCGTTCACCGTGCACCTCCGCGCGGACGACCCGCGATCATGGCGATGTTGCCGAGCACGATCAGCGCGATCATCAGAAGGTGCGCGACAAGCTGCGGGCCCATGCGCACGCGACCTTGCCCGAGCAACTCAGGATTCGCGGCGGGGTACTTTCCTTCGACGAGCATCTCGTACTCCGCGGCGCCCTTCACCGCGACGAGAAGGCCTTCCATCTGCTTCGGGTAGTACGGCAGCAGCTGACCCACCTGCACGCCCGTCGATCCGCTCACCACCTCGAAAGCGTCCGGCATCGCGCCGTTGCCGTACTGCACCCACTCCTTCGCCCCGGGGTACCCGGCGGAGATGGATGCGACCAGTTTGAATTCACCGAGGTCCTTTGCATTCTTGAGCAGCGGAATGTCGCCAAGCGGCTTGCCGTTCGCATCGTTCGGGAACTGCTTCGACAGGTTGGTGGCCATCACCTTGATGACGCCTTCGTTGCCCGCCTGGAAACCGAGCTGAACATAGTCGGTGCCCTCGCTGTACCCGGGGTGGAGCGGCTTGAGCACCGTCTCGATCGTGCGGTCGGCCTGCTGCTTGCCGAGCGGCCAGAGTGCCATGAAGACGATCTTGAGGTTGCGCGACGCGCAGTGGTGCACGAGCGCGTTCGCCATCGGCTGCAGCTCCGCCGCGCTCGCGGGGTCGTAGTCGAACGAAAGCAGCACGGTCGAGCCCTCCGGCACCGACTCGACCGCGGCGAAGGTCGCCTTGGCCATCGGGCCCGGATACTCGGGAAATCGCAGCTTGAGGAGGATCGGAATCGCGATCGACAGGCCCATCGCGAGGAAGATCCAGCGGCGATCGATGCCGCCGAGCCTCGCAAAGAAGCCGCGGATGCCGCCGATGTACTGGGGATTCGTCATGCGTGTTCTCGCTGCGGAGGCGCCGTGCGCGGACTAGTTCTTCGAGAGGTAGCTGCGGTCGATGCCGAGGATGAGGCGCAGGCTCATCGCGGCGATGCCGAGCGCGATGCCGATCATGATCGCCCGCATGCCCGCGGTCTGGACATGCTCGATGATGCCAGCCTTGATCTTGTCGAGCCGCAGGAACGCGAAGGCGCTCTCCTCGGGAATCCAGCCCGTGAGGAACATGCCGGCCGCGGTCTGCGCGAGCAGCACGATGAACGCGGTTCCGAGCAGGAGGATCGACTCGGTGTTCTTGGCGCGGAACGCGCGGAACGCGGCGCTCGCCACATAGAACGCAAGCAGCGCGAACATCGTCGCGGTGAGCGGCGACATCACGAAATCGTACATCCAGCCGAAGGGCGAAGCCGCTGAGTCGTAGCTGCCTGCGAAGTGGATGTCAGGGTGCTTGTCGTTCGGCACGGCGCCGATCTTGAACAGGCCCACCACGAGCATGAAGGCAAACGACACGAGCGTGATCGCCGCGTAGCCCCAGCCTGCGCGCTGCGACGAGATCTTCTCGAGGTTCATCGCGATCAGGTTTCCCGCGCCGAGCACGAACGCGACCGCCGCGAGGATGTTGAACCAGGTGGTGACCGTCTCTCCCCAGCTCTGTGCCGAGGAGATGAAGTACGCCGCCACCATGATGGCGCCAGACAGGCAGAGGATCGCGATTGGAATGGTGCGCTGCATCATGGATCAGCCTCCGATGAGACTCTTCAGGTTGTCGAAGGCGGTCTCGGTGCTCCCGCCCGGGTCGAACGCCGCGATGGTGCCGAGCACGACGCCGATCGCGATGAGACCGACCGCGAGGATCTTGCCGATGTCCTGCCCCTGGATCGAACCGAGCTGCACCCGCTCGCCCGACAGGTAGGCGCTCGCGGCGAAGAACTCCTCGCCGATCAGCGTGTAGTCGCACGCCGCCACGAAGAACGGCAGCTGCGACGGCTCGGCGGTGCCGGCGATCTGGATGGCGCCGATCGAGTTGCCGTTCTCCGCGAAGAGAAGGCTCTCGGCGTAGAACGCACCCATGTAGAAGCACGCCGCGGGCTTCTCGCGCATCATCGAGCCGGTGACGGCCGCGACATATCCAAACTGCTCGTCGGTGATGTAGTTGATGCGGCCCGCGTCGAAGGTGTCGGGGCGACCCGCCTCGAAGTGAGCTGCCTGGACGATGTCGCGCGCCGCCGACATGACGATCGATCGGCTCGTCGGCACCTCGAGCTTCGCGTCGTACTCGGCCGCCGTCCGCGCGACGCGGCCGAGGATCGTCACGCCCGCAACGGTCTGGATGTCCGTCATGTCCTGGATGCCAGGGATGAAGAAGACCGGTCGGCCCATCTCGGTGGCGCGGCCGATCGCCTCGTCGACCGCCTCGAGCGCGGGCATGCGGCGAATCTTCACGGGGTGGCCGGCGCGCGCGCGCACGATCGCAACGACGATCGCGATGCCGACCACGACGAGCGTCGCGTACAGGGCACCGCGGTCGGTGCGGAACCAACCGTGCTCCGGCGCCGCGACCGCGTCGCCCGCCTGCGCCATCGCGACGGTGCACGGTGCAAGCAACGCCGCAGAAATCGCGACCAAGGCCGTGATTCCGCGCGCTGAGGTCGTTCGCTGCATGAAGTCTCCTTGCTGCGCCCCATGGCGCTTCAGGCCTAACCAGCTCAGGTTTCGATCAGCTCGATGTTCGCCCTCGGCACCGTCACGCTGCGCCCGTCGCCGAGCTTCACCTCGAGAACGCGCGCCTTCGAGCCGGAGCCAAGCACCGCCGGCTCGCTCGGAAGCGCCGAGACCGTGCCGAGCAGTCCGAAGTGCGGATCGCGGATCAGGCGGACCTGCGTCCCGATCTCGAGCGCTCCCTCCTCGGGCCGCGCGCCCTGCGCGGGCTCGGCGTCGCCAGCACGCCGTGCGAGGACGATCTCGGGGCGCATCACGCCCGCGCGGATCTGCGTCGCGCCGTTCACGCTCGCCTCGCGTCCTTCGAATCCCTTGAGCAGCGCAAAGGTGCGCTCCGCCATCGCGATATCGCCGAAGCCCTCGGTGATGACGATCGTGAGGCCGATCTTCTCGGTGCCCGTGATCGCGACGCCGAGGTCGTAGCCGAGGATCTCCCTGAGATCCGCGTCGTCGATCCCGCCAGAGACGATCGCCGCGACGCCGACGGCCTGCGCCGCCTTCACGGCGGCTGCCGTCACGCGCGCGCCGCCGACGACGACCATGCCCTTCATGTCCGCCTTGATCAGCGCCGCATCGAGCGGCTGGTCATGACGGGCGCACGCGACTCGAATCGCGCCGACGGTCTCGCCGCCGACACCGAAGATCCCCTGCACGAACGCGGCGTCGGTCTCGATCAGCGCGCCTTCGCCAGCGAAGACCTCCGCCACGCGACCGTCGATATACGCCTTCACCTCGACCGGAATCGGCGCCCCGCGCAGGATCATCTGACCCGTGGTCGTGCTGATCGACTCGACGGTGCCCGCGGCAGGCGACGCGACTTCCTTCTTGCCGAGGCCGAAGATGCCCTTGGAGCGCGCGAGCGGCTGCCCCGCCGTCACGGCGTCGCCCGGCTTCACGAGCATGAGCGACGCAAGGTCGCCGGCGGGCACGCCGAGCTGAGACGCGACCGCGACGGGTGTCACCTCGCCCTCGATGAAGGTCCGCGCGACCACATCCCGCGCCTTCACCATGTCGCCGGCCTTGACGAGCACTTCGCCGTGCACCGGCAATTGACGGCGTGCGCGATAGGTCGCGCGTGCAGACACCTTGAGTCCTGGCGTATAGGCCTTCGCCATGGACGGAGAAAGTAGCAGATGCGCGGTCGCAACGGTTCACGACTGCGACCAAGCCGACAGCAGGATCGCAAGGTCGGGCGAGCCGACCATCCCGCTGCCGTCGAGATCCGCGAGCGAGCCGCTCGTGCCCCATGCCGAGAGCAGAATCGCGAGATCGATCGAGCCAACCACGCCGTCGCCGTCGAGATCCTGACTTTCTCGCCGCAGGAGCCCGAACTGGAGCTCGCCCGCGAACACCGCCGTCACCCCCGAAGTCGAGCCCGGCGCCGTCATATCGCCGATCGTGCCCCACGGGATGACTCGGAACAGTTGCCCATCGTCACGCAGGACAAGACATCCGTTCCGCCCGACTGCGATGTCGATCACGGGATACGCCTCGGCCGGGATGACCAAGTTCTGCGGATCGGAGTTGTGGATCTGCATCCCGTCCGACCGAAGGACGAGAAATCGGGCGCCTTGCGAGATCTCGTCTCCAACCGGGCCGAGTGCGATTTTGGACCAAGAGCCGATCGCCGGAGGCGAGATGGTCGTTGAGTACTCTGCAGACCACCAGTAGCGAACGTTGCCCCCCAGCGTGACCGCGGCGCTGAGGTTGCTTCCCGCGGCGATCGTCTGGACGGCCCCGAGATCGCTCGGCACCGATCCGGCCACTGCTCCCCAGCCGGTCACGCTGCCGTTTGACCGACGCGCGACCACATGGGCGCGGCCAGCGGCGATCTGAACCACCGATCCGAGCGTCGCAGGGACATTGCACTGGCCCCGCGTGTTGTCACCGAAGCACACCACCTGGCCCGCGGCCGTCAGTACCGCCGTGAACTCGTAGCCGCAGTGCGCGGCGCTCACGGGACCGAGGTTCGGCGGCAGCGTCGCCTGGCCGAAGAAGTTGTCGCCGATCAGCGTCAGCGCGCCGCCGTCACGAAGAAGCGCGGCGTGGCCTCCGCCGAACGACATCGATTGCAGCGGGCCAACATCGCTCGGCGTCTGTGTCTGCCATCTGGACGATTCGCCCCACGCGACCACGGTTCCGTCGGCGCGAAGCGCGACGGTGTGATTTGCGCCGCAGTCGACCGCGACCACGCTGCCGATGTTCGCAGGAACATTGAGCTGACCATCGATGTTCTCGCCCCAGCAGCGCACCGTGCCGTCGGCGCGCAACGCAACCGAGTGCTTGGCGCCGCCGCTCAACTGCGTCACCGCACCGAGCTTCGGTGGAACCGTGCACTGGCCGAATCCGTTGAGCCCCCAGCACACCACCTCTCCGTTCATGCGACGAGCGAGGTTGTGGTAGAGCCCGGCCTTCGCGATGGTCGCCGCGCCCGCGAAGGGCGGCGGGTTGCTCTGGCCATAGGTGTTCGAGCCCCAGCAACGCACCGTGCCGTCGGCGCGCACCGCGAGCGAGTGGGCATCTCCGGCGGAAATGGAGAGCGCGCCATTGAGCAGATCGGCAGGCACGGTGATCTGCCCCTGGCTGTTCGAGCCGAATCCGCGCAGCGTGCCTGCATTGGTGATGACGAGCACATGCGAACTACCCGCGGCGATCTGGCTCACGGGACCGAGATCAGCGGGAACCGAGATCGGAGGAACGACGCCGCCCCAGATGCGCAGCGAGCCATCGGTGGTGATGCCGGCGATGAAGGTCACGCCCACATCGATCCGCGCGAGACGCCGAAGATCGAAGGGCACATTCACCTGCGCGAGATTGTTCGTCCCGATCTGCGCGAACGATCCATCCGCACGACGGATCGCGGTGTGGTTGCCGCCAGCCGAGACCTCGACGGCGTTGCGGAACCCGTCGCGCGGATCGAAGAACCCATTCGCTCCCCACGCGACCGCGACGACCCCCTCGTCGGCAGCGGCGGGGGCGACGGCCGCAAGGGAAAGGAGAAGCGGAATCAGCCGGCGCATGCACCCGAATCTACGCACTTCCGTGCCGCGCATGCCGTCACCCATCCTGTCCATGTGACGATCCGATTTGGACACTTGGGAGCCGCGGGGACAAAAATCGCGGAGGAAACGCCTGCGCCGACGCTCTGTTCAGGACGCGCTTTCCCAGATCTTCGCCCAGCGCGCCACCGCGGCGCGGCGGTCGGCGGGGTTCTCGGGCAGCGTCAGCGGGCGACCGCGCGCGTCGAACAGAATGCCGACCGTGCCGCCCTTCACGCGGCGCGTGACGGGCTTGCCGGCGCCCGCGCCGAGGTCAAAGTCCTTCGCGGGCTCGACCGTGACCTCGACCTCCTGCTCGGGTCCGACGCGCACGAGCGCGACATCGCCGCACGCGAGTTCGCCTGACGCGGTGACGGCGCCCGACACGCGGTACGAGAAGCACTTCTTCCCCCACTTGCCCTCGCCCTTCGCTGCGACCGACCAGCCGAGGCGCACGAGGCAGTCGCGCTCGAACACCTCCATCGCGGCCTCCGGGTGCACGCTCGCGAGCACGCCGAGGTGCGGCATCATGAAGATCGAGTCCTTCGCGAGCTGGGTGAAGCCCTGCGGCTCGAAGCTGTCGACGAGCATCGCCGCCGTCTGCTCCATCTTCGGCGCGTGGCTGAGCACGCCGCCCGACGCGACGAGGAGATCGAGCCGCATGTCGTCGACGATCGTCTGTCCGCTCTCCTGCTGCGCGAAGAGATCGCCGACCGTGCGCTGCTGCTGCACGCCCTTCAGCGTCGTCGCGAACTCCTTGTGCTGCACATACGCAAGCCGCAGCGCCTCGCGCGCCACCGCCTGCTCGAACACCAGCGCCTCCGCCGACTGCGGGATCGTGGTCGGCCGAATCATCTTGTTCTTCACGCGGTTGCGCAGCTCGCGCTCGTCCATGTCGATGTGCACCCAGCGCAGCACCTTGTCGAGCCCCGCCTCCGCGCACACGTTCGAGATCGAGTAGCTCATGCCGAGGTTCGCGCTCACCGTGCGGTTGAAGGTGCCGTCGAACACGCTGAAGACATCGGTGGTCGCGCCGCCGATGTCGACGCACACGGCGTTGAGGGCGTCGCGCGCGGCGATCCGCTGCAGGATGTCGCCGACCGCGCCGGGCGTCGGCATGATCGGCGCGTTGCTCCACGAGATGAGCTTGTCGTAGCCGGGCGCGTGCGCCATCACATGCTCGAGGAAGACATCGTGGATCTTGTCGCGCGCGGGGCCGAGGTTCTCCTGCTCGAGCGTCGGGCGCAGGTTGTCGACGACGCCGAGGTCGAAGCCGCCGTACTTCGGGTCGCCGAAGATCGCGCGCACCTGCGGCGCGGCGTCCTTGTTTCCCGCGTAGATCACGGGCAATTCGTACTCGCCGCCGAAGCGCGGCCTCGGCTTCGCGGGCGCGATCTGCTCGGCGATCTGCACGACCTGCTGCACATTGCCGCCGTCGGTGCCGCCCGAGATCAGCACCATGTCGGGCCGCAGCTCGCGGATCCGCTGGATGCGCTCGTGCGGACGGCGCTTGTCGTTCGAGGCGATCGTGTCCATCACGATGGCGCCCGCACCGAGCGCCGCGCGCTTCGCGCTCGCCGCGGTCATCTGCGCGACCACGCCCGCCACGACCATCTGCAGGCCGCCGCCGGCGCTCGAGGTCGAGATGTAGAGGTCGCAGCCGTCCGGGTCGCCTTCGCCATTACGCCGGATGATCGTGCCGTCGTCGGCGATGAAGCGTCGGCCTGCGAGCTCGCCGATCTCGGTGAGCGAGTTCGACACGCCGATCGTCACATCCGCGAACGGCTCCTCGACCGTGGTCGGAGCCTCCGCGCGCTGCGTCTGGCGCCAGCCGCTGCCGACGCGCTCGACGAGGATCGCCTTCGTCGTCGTCGAACCGCAGTCGGTCGCGAGGATGTAGCGAAGCTTCGAGGGATCGATCGCGAGACCGGCATGGGCGGAAGGATGACTTGGCGCGGACATGCGGATAAGGTAGCGGCGTGAAGGAATTCTTCCGCAACGCCTTCGCCCTCGACGACGGGAAACCCTGCGAGCCGACGCCCACGCAGCGCGTGGTGCTCGAGAAGCTCGCGGGCGAGGTCGCGAAGCGTCGGCTGGCCGGGCCAGCGATCGCGTTCCTCGAGATGTCGCGGCCGCTCAACGGCCTCGGAGCGGCGGTCATCCAGTTCTTCACGCCCGTGGCGGCCACGCTTGCCAACCCCGAGTCGCTGCGCGACTTCGCGGAGTTCCTCGAGAAGCGCGGTTCGGTCGACTACCTCTGCCGCATGCTGGAGGCCGCCGAGACGGCGCGCGCCGGGGGGTGCTGCGAGGGAGCTGCGGGCGACGACGAGGCGAACAAGCCGCCATCCGCGTAAGGGCGCGCCGGCTCAGCGTCCATCGCGCAGGGAGAATCCGCCCACGCTCTCGCGCAGCCGCTGGCTCGCACGCTGCAACTCCTCCGCCGTGCGCCCGAACTCCTCGGCGCTCGCGATGGTGCGCTTCGCGGCATCCGCGAGAGCGCTCATCGAGGCGGAGATCGTGGCCGCGCCCTGCGACTGGCTCGACATGCCGGTCGACACGCTGCGGAAGCGGTCGGTGTTGGCCTCGACTTCCTCGATGATCGACGCCATCTGCCGGCTCGACGCCACGACCTCGTCGACGCCGCGGCGCACCTTCTCGGAGAAGCGGTCCATCTCCATCACGCCCGCGCCGACGGCCGACTGCATCTCGCGCACCATCGACTCGATGTCGAGCGTGGCGCCGGCGGTCTGGTCGGCGAGGCGCCGGATCTCGCGCGCGACGACGAGGAAGCCGCGACCCTGCTCGCCCGCCTTCTCGGCCTCGATCGCCGCGTTCACAGAGAGGAGGTTCGTCTGGTCGGCGACCTTCGCGATCGTGGTGACGACGCCATTGATGCCCGCGGCGCGCTCGCTGATCGCGGCGAGCTTCGCGGAGATCGACTGCGTGGCATCGGCGAGCTCGCGCATCGTGCGGTCGACCGCGACGAGATTCGTGCGCGTCCCGTCGGCGAGGCCCGAGGTGCGCTCGGCCGCCTGCTCGACCTCGCCCATCGTGGATGCGAGCTCGCGTCCCGTTGCGTCGATCTGTCGCGTCGCAGATGCGATCTGCGCGGTCGACTCGCCGAATCGATGCGCCATCTGCGACTGCTCGCGGCTCGTCGCGCCCAGCTCGAGCGCGCTCGAGTCCAGCGTGACGCCTGCGGTCTTGATGCCCGTGAGAAGCGCGTTGAGATTCGCCTGCATGCGCTGCAGGCTTCGCGTCAACACGCCCGTCTCGTCGTTCGAGCTGCACGCGGGGATCTCGCAGCTCAGGTCGCCTCCCGCGATGCGGTCGGCCGCATACGCCGCGACACGCAGCCTGCGCCCCATGCGGATCGAGGTCCAGGTGACGAGTCCGCCGGCGAGGAAAACCGCGCCGAACAGAAGGCTTCCCGTGCGCCAGAGATCCGCGCGGATCGGCGCGATGACCACTTCGCGCGGCTTGGTGAACACGAGCGTCCAGCCGCCGCTCTGGATCTGAACTCCCGCTGCGAGCAGGTGCTCGCCATTGATCGGGTCGATCGAGTCGAGCACATGGCCGTCGGCGTCGGCGTCGCGCATGAACGGCGTGAGAAGCGGCGCGAGACGCGACTCGGCGACGGCTTGCGTGCGCAGCTGTCCCTCGAGCGACACGCTGCCTGAGGCGGCCGCGGCCTCCGCGTCCGTCGTCGCGACGATCAATCGCCCGCGTGTCGAGATCAGGAATGCCTCGGCGCCGCATTCCCTCGCGCGCTCGCGCACCACCGACTCGATCGACGCAAGCGCGCGGTCGGTTGCACCGATTCCACGGAACTTGCCGCCGATCACGATCGGATGCGACTGCTCGACGATCAGCTGGCCGTCGTAGATGTACGGCTCGGTGACGATCGTCACGGGCTTGCCTGCCTCCGCAAACGCGCGGCGCACGCCGTCGTAGTAGAGGCTCGATTCGTAGTCGACGAGCGGCTTCACCGCGATCGCGTTGTCCTTCGTCCAATCGCGGAACGGATACGGGATGAAGCGACCGCTCGGCTCCATCCACCCCTTCGGGTCCGCTGCAGCGGCCGCCGCGTCCTTGCCGTCGGCGTCGGGCTCGTACGCGACGTAGACCGCGGTGACATTCGCGTTCGCCTCGAGCGTGCGCGTGAGCAGGTCCACGGTCAGCGCGCGCTGTCCGAAGAGCCCGCCCTCCTGCTGCGCTGCGACGGTGCGCGCGAGATCCATTGCCCGCGCGTTCGATTCCTCGATCTTCGCGGCGGTGAAGAGCGCGTGGTGCAGCAGCTCGTCCTCGGCCACCAGCTCGAGGTTTTGGAACTTGTCCCACGCACCCCACGCGAGCACGGCCGCCATCAGCGCAGAAGCGGGGAGAATTCCCAGAAGCAGCAGCCGACCCGCCAGCGAGCGCGAGAACGGGATGCGATCGGACTTGATTTCGCCGTCGGCCATCTGGAAACGATGGTAATCGATCGGGCGTCCGCAGTAGGATTGAGGGCATGACCCCGAGCACCCCCACTTCGTCGGCGCCGCAGAAGCCTGGCATCGTGTCCCGTTTCCAGTCCATCGCCGACACCCCCGGCGAGCCGAACGGCTTCATGGCGGACGGCTCGGTGATGGCGCCGTTCAACCTGCTCGACTGGGTCGCCGCAAATAGCGAGCACTTCAAGCCGCCGGTCGGCAACAAGTACCTCTACTCGGGCCGCGACTTCTTCGTGATGATCATCAAGGGCCCGAACGCCCGCAACGACTTCCACCAGGTCGACAGCGAGGAGTTCTTCATCCAGCTGAAGGGCGATGTGCATGTGAAGACGATCGAGGAAGGCGTGGTCAAGATCCACAAGATCCGCGAGGGCGAGGTCTTCTTCATTCCGCCGAATGTGCCGCACTCGCCGCAGCGCGGGCCCGACACGATCGGCCTGGTGGTCGAGCGCCGTCGCCCGCAGGGCGAGCCCGAGCACCTCATCTTCTTCTGCGAGAAGTGCAACACGCTCGTCTACGACAAGGTGTTCGACTGCAAGGACATCGTGCACCACTTCGCCCGCGCGATGGAGGAGTTCTGGGCCGACCCGGTCCTCTCGACCTGCAGGAAGTGCGGCCATCGAATCGCAAAGCCGTGAATTGAGCGGTCGCGGCTGCGGCCGCTCCCTCTGGCGTGAGTGGCGCTATGGCGTGAGTGGCGCATTCTGGCGTGGGTGGCGCGCCACGAGAGACTCGCGCTACAGCTCGACCTGCGCGCCGAAGTCGACCACGCGGTCGGGCGGCAGGCTGAACGAGCGCGTCGCGTCGGCCGAATTGCGCGCAAGCATCGAGTAGAGACGCTTGCGCCAGCCAGCCATCTTGGCGTCGCCGGTCGACACCACCGATGTTCGGCGGGCAAAGTAGGTCGTCTGGTCGGGATCGAAGCTGAAGCCGTACTGCCGCGCGCGCTCGAGGAGCCGCGGGATGTTCGGGCTTTCCATGAAGCCGCAGAGCGCCGTGATCTTCCACACGCCGTCCGGCAGCCACTCGACGCGCACCTGGCGCGCGGCAGGCACGACGGGCAGGTTCGACGACACGATCGTCATCAGCACCACCTGCTCGTGCAGCACATGCGCGTGCTCGACGAAGTGCTTGAGGGCGAGCGGCGTGTTGTAGTTGGTCGTGAGGAACACCGCCGTGCCCGGCACGCGCGGAATCGCCTCGGTCCACAGCTTCGCGAGGAAGTCGTGGATCGACTGCGTCTCCTCGGCAAGCTTGCGGCCGACGATGTAGCTGCCCTGCACCCAGGTCGACATCACGACGAACGCCATGAGTGCGATCGCAAGCGCGAACCAGCCGCCCGAGAAGAACTTCAGCAGGTTGGCGCCTGCGAGCAGGCCGTCCACCACGAGGAAGCTGCCGACGAGGAGGATGACCCAGCGGCGGCGCCAGCGCCAGAAGCGCCGCGCGACGACCGCGAAGATGATCGTGGTGATCATCATGTCGAGCGTCACGGCGATGCCGTAGGCGCTGGCCAGCTGCGACGAGGACGGGAACAGCAGCACCGTGAACAGGCAGGCCACCAGCAGGATGCCGTTCAACGACGGGATGTAGATCTGCCCTTCCTGCTCGCCGCTGGTGTGGACGGTGTCGAGACGCGGCAGCATGCTCAGGCGGATCGCCTGGCGCGCGAGCGAGAAGACGCCCGAGATCATCGCCTGGCTCGCGATGATGGTCGCCGCAGCCGCGAGCGCGACCATCGGATACACGAGCATGTCCGGCACGAGTTTCCAGAACGGATGGAACTCCTCTGGAATGGTGCCTTCGCTCACCTCGAGCGCATTGAGGAGCAGCGCGCCCTGCCCGAAGTAGTTGAGGACGAGCGCCGGACCGACGAGGAGGTACCAGCCCAGGCGGATCGGCTTGATGCCGAAGTGACCCATGTCGGCGTAGAGCGCCTCGGCGCCGGTGACGCACAGCACGATCGAGCCAAGCAGCAGGAAGACCTCGAGCGGATGCGCCTGGATGAGCCAGATCGCATACATCGGGTTCAGCGCGCGGAGCACCTCGGGACGCTCGAGGATCGCGATCAGCCCGAGCACGCCGAGCGAACCGAACCAGAGGCACATGACCGGACCGAAGAACTTCGCGATCTTGTCGGTGCCGAACTGCTGGAAGTAGAAGAGCCCGACGAGAATGATGAGCGTCAGCGGGATCACCGCCGGCTTCAACGCCGGGTTCTGGTACTCGAGCCCCTCCATCGCCGAGAGCACCGAGATCGAGGGCGTGATGACGCCATCGCCGAAGAGGAGCCCCGCACCGAGGATGGCCAGCATCGACAGGTAGAACCGGCTGCGACGCGCCTGCGCGCTCAGACCGCGCGGAATCAGCGACAAGAGCGCGAAGATGCCGCCCTCGCCGCGGTTGGAGGCGCGGGTGATGACGAAGATGTACTTGATGTTGACGACGAAGACGAGGAGCCAGAAGACGATCGAGAGGATGCCCCTGATGTAGACCTCGTCGACGGTCTCGCCATGCTGCCGCAGGTGCGCGAACGACTCCTTGAGCGCGTACAGCGGACTCGTACCGATGTCCCCGAAGACGACTCCGATGGCTCCGATGGCGAGGGCCGCGTAGGCCTTCGGGGAGAGATGCTGGGCACGGGTGTGCGACACGGCTGGATTGCGGAGTGTACATCTCCGATCAGGCGGTGCGCAGACGGCAGCGCCGCGGGGAAGCGGATAATCTGCGCGGATTCGACCGATGCGCACGATCGACCTGCACACGCACATCCTGCCGCCCTCGTGGCCCGACCTCGCCGAGAAGGCCGGGACGCGCGGCTGGCCCGCGATCGAGCACCTCGGACGCGGCGCGTCGGGCTGCGACTGCGCGCGCCTCACGATCGACGGGCGCCACTTCCGCGACATCGAGGCGAACTGCTGGGATGCAGCCACGCGGCTGCGCGAGTGCGACGAGCACGGCGTCGACATGCAGGTGCTGTCGACGGTGCCGGTGATGTTCTCGTATCACCAGCCCGCGCACGCGGCGCTCGAGCTCGCGAAGCATCTCAACGACCACATCGCGGGCGTCGTCCGCGCGCATCCCGCGCGCTTCGCGGGCCTCGCGACGGTGCCGCTCCAGGACGCCGACCTCGCCTGCCGCGAGCTCGACCGCGCCGTCGACGAACTCGGCATGCGCGGCGTCGAGATCGGCTCGAATGTCAACGCGCACCGTCGCGGCAAGGGCGGCGACGCCGTCGTCGCGCTCAACCTCGATTCGCCCGAGCTCTTCCCGTTCTTCGCGCACTGCGCGCGGCGCGGCGTGCCCATCTTCATCCATCCGTGGAACATGCTTGGACAGGGTGCGATGCAGAAGTACTGGCTGCCGTGGCTCGTCGGCATGCCGGCCGAGACGGCGCGCGCGGCGTGCTCGCTGATGTTCGGCGGCGTCCTCGCTCGGCTGCCCGATCTCAAGGTCTGTCTCGCGCATGGAGGCGGAAGCCTCGCGTTCACGATCGGCCGCATCGAGCACGGCTTCCGCGAGCGGCCCGATCTCTGCGCGGTCGACTGCGCCGCCGAGCCGCGCGAGCAGATGCGGCGCTTCTACTTCGACACGCTCGTCCACGACCCGCACGCGCTGCGCTTCCTCATCGATGCGGTGGGCGCGTCGCGCCTTGCGCTCGGAAGCGACTACCCGTTCCCGCTCGGCGAGCATGTTCCCGGGTCGCTCATCCGCTCGATGGACGACATCTCCGCGGTCGACCGCGCGCGGATGCTGGGTGGAACAGCGTCGGAGTTTCTCGGGATCTGATCGACGGGAACTGATCGGCAGGATCACGACGGGCGCAGCGCGTTCCGCACGATCTCGGCTGCGCGCCACACTTCGTCAAAGGTGTTGAAGAGCGGCGCGGGCGCGAGGCGGATGATGCCTTCGCCTGCGATTCCTCGGCCGGACTCGCGGTGGTCGCATGCGAGGCCCGCGGCCTTGAACTCCTCGTAGCGCGCCTGCGAGTTCTTCGCGATGAGAAGCGACAGCTGCGCGCCGCGCGCGTGCGACGCGTGCGGCGTGATGATCTCGAGTCCATCGATCCCGCGCAGGCGGAACTCGAGGAGCGCGGTGAGCAGCGTGCTCTTCGCGCGGAGGCGCGCGATGCCTGCGGCGTCGAACTCGGCGAGGCTCGCGATGAGCGGCGCGACCGCGAGGATCGGCGGGTTCGACAGGCTCCACGCGTCCGCGTGCTGCGTGGGCACGAAGCGCTCCTCCATGCGGAAGCGCGTCTTCGGATCGTTGCCCCACCAGCCCGCGTGGCGCGGCAGCGTGGTGTCGCGCACATGACGCTCATGGATGAACGCGCCGGCGACCGCGCCGGGGCCGGAGTTCAGGTACTTGTACGAGCACCACGCCGCGAAGTCCGCGTTCGAATCGTGGAGCGACAGCGCGAGGTTTCCTGCGGCGTGCGCGAGGTCCCAGCCGCAGCGCGCACCGACCGCGTGTGCCGCGCGCGTGAGGCGCGCGATGTCGAGCGCCTGGCCCGTGCGGTACTGGACGCCCGGGAGCAGCGCCAGCGCGAGCGTCTCGCCGAGTTCGGCGATGGTGCGCTCGATGTCCTCCTCGCGCAGCGTCCACTCGCCCGCGCGCGGCGCGATCTCGACGACTTCCGCGTTCGCATCGAGCCCGCGTGCGGCGACATGCGACATGACGGCGTATGTATCGCTCGGGAACGCGCCCTTCTCGATCAAGAGCTTCGTGCGGCGCCCGCGTCCTTCCACCTCGGGGCGGTAGAAGGTCGTCATCAGGAAATGCAGGTTCGCGGTGAGCGAGTTCATCGCGACGACCTCGTGCTCGAGCGCGCCGACGAGGCGCGCGAGCGGGCCGCGCAGCTGCTCGTGATAGCTGTACCAGGGGCGGCGGGCGCCGAGATGGCCCGCGACGCCGAGGCGCGACCAGTCGTCGAGCTCCTCGTTCACGAGGGCACGGGCGGCGAGAGGCATGGGGCCGAGCGAGTTGCCCACGAAGTAGACATCGTCCGGCTGCTTGAGCGGAAGCGCGAAGCGGGTGCGGAAGATGGCCAGCTCGTCCTGCGCATCGAGGGCGCGGGCGAAGTCGCGGTCGTGGGAGAGGTCGGCTGCGGTGAGCGTGGCCATGCGCAAAGACTAGCGAGTTTGGCCTGCGGCGAACGAAGCCCAAGACCACCTGCCCACGGCCGCGCAGACTCCAATAGCATGACCGCGTGTCCCCAGGTCGCGTTCTCATTGTCGGTGCCGGCCTCGCCGGCAGCCTCCTCGCGGTCTACCTCGCTCGCGCGGGGTGGACCGTCGAACTCGTCGAGCGCCGCAGCGACCCGCGCGCCAAGCGCTTCGCAGCGGGACGCTCGATCAACCTCGCGATCAGCGCCCGCGGCATCAAGGCCTTGCGACGCGCGGGCCTCGAGGCCGCGGTGATGAAGGACGCGATCCGCATGGGCGGCCGCATGGTCCACCCGGTCTCGGGCGCGGCGGGCTACCAGCCCTACTCCGCCGACCCGACGCGTGCGATCAATTCCGTCTCGCGCAGCGCGCTCAACCTCGCGTTGCTCGACGCGGCCGCCGCCGAGGCGAATGTCACCGTGCGCTTCGACGAGCGCTGCGCATCGGTCGACTTCGCGAAGGGCGAGGTCACCTTCGTGAACGACGCGACGGGCGGTTCGCGCACCGCGACCGCGGACCTCGTCGTCGGCGCCGACGGCGCGTACTCCGCCGTGCGCGGCGCCTTGCAGAAGACCGAGCGCTTCAACTATTCGCAGGACTTCCTCGGCCACGGATACAAGGAACTCCACATCCCGCCCGTCGCGAGCGGCCCGCACGCGCCGTTCGCCATGGAGCCGAACGCGCTCCACATCTGGCCGCGCGGCGAGAGCATGATGATCGCGCTGCCGAATCCGGACGGCTCGTTCACCTGCACGCTCTTCTGGCGCCACGACGGCGCGGGCTCGAGCTTCGCGGCCGTGAAGACCGCCGCCGACGCGCTCGCGCACTTCCGCGCGGTGTACCCGGACGCCGTGCCGCTCATGCCTTCGCTTGCCGAGGATTTCGAGAAGAACCCCGTCGGCTCGATGGTGACGGTGCGCTGCAGCCCGTGGACGCGCGGCCGCGTCACGCTGCTCGGCGACGCAGCGCACGCGATCGTGCCGTTCTACGGCCAGGGCGCGAACGCGAGCTTCGAGGACTGCGAGGCGCTCGTCGATGCGCTCGCCGCGGCGCCGACGGTCGAGGACGCGCTCAAGGCCTACGAGGCCGCGCGCATCGCGAACGCGAACGCGATCGCCGACATGGCGCTGCGCAACTTCATCGAGATGCGCGACCTCACCGGCCGCGCGAGCTTCAAGTGGAAGAAGAAGATCGAGCACGCGCTGAACCGCCTGATGCCCGCGACCTTCGTGCCGCTCTACGACCTCGTGAGCTTCTCGACGGTGCCGTACAGCGAGGCGAAGGCGCGCGGCGCTGCGAATGATCGCGCGATCAAGTGGATCGTCGGCGCGGCGTGCGCGCTCGTCGCCGCGGCGGCGGCGATCGCGACCGTGCTCGTCATCCGAAGCGGAGCGTCCGGGTGACCAAGTTCCCCGCGGGCACCCAGCTGCCGAAGCCGTTCTGCGCGGCGTGCGGGCACGACCTCACGGGCGCCGTCAACAGCGCGAACTGCCCCGAGTGCGGCCGGCCGCTCGTCGAGGTGCTGGTGCGCCCGATGTTCGGGCTCGATCGCAAGTTCCTCCCACGCCGCTACGAGTCGAAGGCGCGCGTGCTCGGCATGCCGCTCATGTCGATCGCGACGGGCGTCGGAACCGATGGCAAGCGGGCGCATGCGAAGGGCTTCTTTGCATTCGGCGACATCGCGACCGGCGTCTTCGCGTTCGGCGGACTCGCGCGCGGAGTCGTCTCGTTCGGTGGTGCGTCTTTCGGCATCGTCAGCTTCGGCGGACTCTCCTTCGGCACGCTGGCGTCGTTCGGCGGGCTTTCGATCGCATTCCTCGGAAGCGCGGTCGGCGGCTTTGCCGCAGGAATCATGGCCGCGGGCGGCGGCGCGATCGGGCTCGTCGCGCAAGGTGGCCTCGCGATCGGCTGGCTCGCGCGCGGCGACAAGGCGATCGGCGAGAACGCATGGGGCCGCGGGAACACGCCGGATGCCGCCTCGCAAGCGGTCTTCGACCAGTATGCGTGGCTGATCGGTCCACCCGGCGCGATGCCCCAGATCCACTACAACCTGATGTGGACCGCGATCATCGCCGTCACCGTCGCGGCGTTGGCGCTGCTCTTGCTCCTCGCCAAGCGCACGAAGCGCGACAGAATCGCAGAGGAACTCGCACGATGACCACACGCACGATCATCGACATCTCCCCCGCGCTCACCCCGAACATCGCGGTGTGGCCGGGCGACACGCCGCTCTCGCGCGAGGTGCTTTGCACGATCGAAGGCGGCGCGAGCGTCACGCTCTCGACCTTGCGCGCGACCGTGCACCTCGGCGCGCATGCCGACGGGGTCAATCACTACGGCGGCGGCAGCGTGGGCATCGAGGCGCTCCCGCTCGAGCGCTACCTCGGCGCCTGCCATGTCGTGCGTGCGCGCGCAGAACGCCGCGCGGGCGGCATGCGCGTCGGCGCGGCCGACCTCGACTGCGATCTCGCCGCGATCCGCCATCCGCGCGTCCTCATCCACACGGGCACCTTCCCCGACTTCACCAACTGGAACACCGACTTCGCGGGGCTCGACCCGGCGCTCGTCGACCTGCTCGCCGACCGCGGCGTCACGCTCGTCGGCGTCGACACGCCGAGCGTCGATGTGCAGGAATCGAAGGATCTCCCCGCGCACAAGCGGATTCTCGCACGCGGCGTCTCGATCCTCGAAGGCCTGCGGCTCGCGCATGTCGCGCCCGGCGCGTACGAGCTGATCGCGCTGCCGTTGCCGCTCGTCGGCTTTGATGCAAGCCCCGTGCGCGCCGTGCTACGCTCCCTCGCATGAGCGACATCGTGTCATCGCGCGCGCCCGAACCCGTCGGCGCCTACCCGCACGCCAAGCGCGTCGGAAACCTGCTGTTCCTCTCGGGCGTCGGTCCGCGCAAGAAGGGCTCGAAGGAGATCCCGGGCGTCACGCTCGGCTCCGATGGGCGGATCGTCGCGAAGGACATCGAGGCGCAGTGCCGTTCGTGCTTCGACAATGTGAAGGCCGTGCTCGACGACGCGGGCGTGCCGTGGGCGAACCTCGTCGATGTGACGGTGTTTCTCACCGACATGAAGAACGACTTTCCGACCTACAACCGCGTCTATGCCGAGTACTTCGCGGGCCCGGGCAATCCGAACCCGACGCGCACGACGCTCGGGATCACAAGCCTCCCGACGCCGATCGCGGTCGAGGTGAAGGCGATCGCTGTCGTCGCCTGAGCGCTCGCAACCTGCTTCGCAACTTGCTCGCTCTGGCGTAGATGACGACGGCGTCACCGCGCCCAGCCGAGGATCACCACGCTCCGCCGCACGCCGTCCATCACGCACGCGTCGGGGAAAGCCCCCCACTCGGTGAACCCGCGCGAACGGAAGAGCCGCAGGCTCGGCTCGTTGTGCGCGAAGCAGATCGCGAGGATGCGGTCGATGCCGCACGCAGGCGCACGCGACAAGAGCGCATCGAGCATCGCGCGCCCGACGCCGCGACCCGCCGCGCGGTCGGCCACATACACCGAGATCTCCGCAGTCGGCGCGTAGGCAGCACGGTCCTTGAAGTTCGTGAACGCGCCCCACGCACAGACGCCCTCCGCGTCGACCGCGACGAGTACCGGCCGCGTCGCGCGATCGCGGTTCACGAACCACGCGCGGCGCGCGTCGATCCCCTGCGGCTCGAGGTCCGCCGTCGCGATCCGCTTCGGGATCGACTCGTTGTAGATCGCGCGGATCGCCTCGAGATCGGCTTCGCATGCATCGCGGATCTCGATCACGGCGCCTCTCCCGTCGCGATGCACACATTCGACACATCGCTGAAGAACTTCAGCGCCTCGTGCCCGCCCTCGCGACCGATGCCCGAATCCTTCACACCGCCGAACGGCACGCGCAGGTCGCGCAGCATCCAGCAGTTCACCCACACGGTGCCGGCATCGAGCCGCGCCGCGATGCGATGCGCACGCGAAAGGTCGCGCGTCCACACGCTCGCCGCCAGGCCGTAGCGCGTCGAATTCGCCATCTCGACCGCGTCGCGATGCCGGTCGAAGCCATGCACCGTGACGACCGGGCCAAAGGTCTCCTCCTGCACGCACGAGCTCGTCTGCGGCACGCCGAGCAGCACCGTCGGCTCGAGAAACGCGCCGTTCGCCACGCGCGCCGGCAGTTTCTTGGGGATCGCGCCGCCGCACGCGACCACGCCGCCGTCGGCCACGCCGCGCTCGATCGCGGCGATCACCTTCTCGCGATGCGCCTTCGAGATGAGCGAGCCGAGGTCGGTCTCGGGCGAAAGCGGATCCCCGACATTCATCGCGCGCACCGCGTCGACAAAGCGCTCGGTGAACTCCTTCATGCGCGTGCGGTGCACGAGGATGCGCGACGAGCACAGGCAGATCTCGCCCTGGTTCAGGAACGCACTGCGCGTCAGCTCAGGCACGGCGACCGCAAGATCCGCGTCCTCGCACACGATCGCGGCGTTCTTGCCACCGAGCTCGAGCGACGCCGGTATCAGCCGTTCACCGCAACGCGCGGCAAGGCGCCGCCCCGTCACCGTTCCACCGGTGAAGCTCACGGCGCGCACCGCCGCGCAATCGACGATCCCCTGCCCCGCCTCGGGCCCGAGGCCGTGCACGATGTTGAGCGCACCCGCAGGCAGCCCCGCGTCGCGCGCGATCTCGCCAAGCACCGCAGCCGTCGTGGGCGTCAGCTCGCTCGGCTTCGCGATCACGCAGTTGCCCGCCGCAAGCGCGGGCGCGATCTTCCAGGTGAAGAGGTAGAGCGGCAGGTTCCACGGCGAGATGCAGCCGACGACGCCGAGCGGCTTGCGCAGCACATAATTGATCGCGCGCGCCGGCCGCTCTGTCGCGAAGCTCTCGCTCGATTCATGCAGGATCGCCGTCGCGAAGAAGCGGAAGTTCGCGGCCGCGCGCGGAATGTCGAGCGAACGCGCGAGCGCGAGCGGCTTCCCGGTGTCCTCGCACTCGAGCGGCGCGAGTTCCTCGAGCCGCGCGTCGATACCGGCCGCGATCCCGAGCAGGACGCGCGACCGCTCGGCCGCCGGCATGCGCCCCCACACCGCGAACGCGCGCGTCGCGCAGTCGGCCGCACGCGCGACATCGGCGGCATCGCCGCGTGCGATTGCACGGAGCGGCTCGCCCGTCGCCGGGTTCTCGCGTGCGATGCGAGCGCCCGACAGCGCGGGAACGAACGAACCTCCGATGAAGTGATCGACCTCGCGCATGTTCGTCGTCCTCACTGCGCCGCGAGGCGCCCTCCGTCGACCGGCAGGTTGACGCCGTTCACATAGCTCGCGGCGGGCGACGCAAGGAACAGGATCGCAAGCGCGAGTTCGCGCGCATCGCCGAGGCGTCCAGCGGGAATCGTGGCGATCGCGCCTTCCTCGACCTCGTCGACCGTCATGCCGCCGCGCGCAGCCTTGCCCTTGAAGAGCGCCTCGAGCCGCGCGGTCTTGGTGAAGCCGGGCATCACGTTGTTCACGGTGATCCCGAACCGCCCGAGCTCGCTCGCGAGCGTCTTGGTCCAGTTCGCCATCGCAGCGCGCACGGTGTTCGAGACTCCAAGCCCCTTGATCGGCGTGAATACCGAGGTGCTCGTGATGTTGATGATGCGGCCGTAGCCAGCCTCGCGCATCGACGGCGCGCACGCCTGCGTCCACGCCTGCGAGCAGCCGAGGTGCATCGACATCGCCGCGAGGTAGTCCTGCGGCTTCGCCTCGATCGCCGTGCCGGCCGCAGGGCCGCCGGTGTTGTTCACGAGTATGTGCACCGCGCCGAGCCGACGCGCTGTTTCATGCGCGATCCTTTCGGTTCCTGCGAGGTCGCCGAAGTCGGCCTTCACCGCCTCATGCGCCGCGGCCGAGATCGCCTTGAGCTCCTCGAGCACCTTCGCGAGCCCGTCTTCGTTTCGACCGACGATCACGACACGCGCACCGGCGCGGGCGAACTCGAGCGCGGTGGCGCGGCCGATGCCCTGCGTGGCGCCGCAGACGATCGCGGTCTTGCCTTCAAGCGAGAATGGAGAAGTCGTCACGCGGCGCAGGATAGCGGCGGCGTGCGCGAGCCGTCTGCGAGCACCGACGCGAGCCGCCGCAAGCGGCGAGCGCTCAACCGAAGTTGTTGAGGAGGATCGCCATGTCGGCCGCATCGACCGTGCCGTCGCCGTTGAGGTCGGCCGCACCGCCCTGGCCCCACGAGTTCAGGAGCGTCGCCAGATCCGCGCCATCGACGGTGCCGTTGCCGTCGAGATCGCCGGGAATGCCGCACGATCCGCCGGTCACGAACAGTTTCTCCGGGCTGTTCGCCACATTGTTCGAGGCATCGACCGCACGCACGAAGTAGCGCACCGTCGCACACGCAGGCTGCACCGGAATGACCCCGCGCCAGAGGCTGTTGCCCGACCACGCCATCGGGATCGTCTGCTGCTTGCCGCCGTTCACGGCGTAGACGAGGAACACGCCCTTGTCGTCGAAGCCGCGGTCGCTCGTCGTGCCGTCGAAGACCTCGGTGCGCACCACGAACGGACCGACGCCCTTCGATGGCACCTGCTCGACGAGCTTGATGTTCGGCGCGACGGTGTCGGCCGGACCCGTGTTGATGTAGATCCGGTTCTGGAACGCGCCCGACTCGCCCTGCGCGGTCACGATGTCGGGCTTGCCGTCGCCGGTGAGGTCGCCGACCTTGATGTCGAGCGAGCTGTCGGTGATCGACGGCAGCACGCCCGTCGTGACCTGCGTGAAGGTGCCTGTGCCGCTGTTGCGATAGATGCGGTCAGGGCCGCCGAGCGCCGCGACGAGCAGGTCGAGGTCGCCGTCGTTGTCGAAGTCGATGAACCGCGAGTCGTTGTCGTCGACCGTCGGGTTCGGCGAGAGCTGCGTGGAGATGTTCGTCCAGGTCGTGCCGAGGCTGCTGTTGCGCAGCAAGAGCTCGGTGTTCGAATTGCCCGCATTCACGCCGATCAGGTCGAGGTCGCCATCGCCATCGATGTCGCCGAAGTCGTACGAGTAGCAGGTCGCGTCGGTGACGAACGGGTTCAGCCTCGCGAAGGTGCCGGCGCCGTTGTTGATCCACAGCTGGCTCGAGTTCGTGCCGCTCGCACGCGTCCCGACATGGAGGTCCAGGTCGAGATCGTTGTCGACATCGCCGAACACGCAATCCATCTGCTCGGCAAGCGCCGTCGTCGGGAACTGCGTCGTCGACGCGTCTGCGAAGACGCCGCTTCCGTTGTTGAGAAAGAGTCGTGGCCGACCGGTGGTTGCGAATCGGCTCGCACCGGAGTTGCACAGCACGATGTCGAGGTCGCCGTCGTTGTCGACATCGCCGAACTGCCCGCGCGCCGAGCCCATCGAGATGTTCGGGAGCCGCGTCGTCGTCTGGTCTGCGAACACGCCCGCGCCGTTGTTCATGAGCAGCAGGGGTCGACGGTTGAAGTCCTGCGCCAGCAGCAGATCCCAGTCGCCGTCGCGGTCCACATCGCCGGCCTCGACACCGCGGAAGCAGCCCGTGATGCCGGCGGCGCGCGCATCGGTCTCGTCGACGAACACGCCGGATCCGTTGTTCACATAGATGCGCGGCTTGAGCAGCGTGCCGAGCGACGAGTACCCCTGCCCGTTCGCGAACACGATGTCCTTGTCACCATCACCCTCGATGTCGACGAAGGTGCATTGATTGGTGTACTCGGATTGGACGGGGAACCGCGACGAGGTCTGGTCGACGAACTGCTGCCCGAAGGCGCCGGCGCCCGCGGCAAGGGCTGCGGTCACCGCGACCTGCAGCGCGGTCTGGTTCTTCGTCTTCGGATGTCTGGGCACGGGCGGTGGTTCCTTCAGCGGCGCGCGGCGTTGCGCGTGTGAACAAATCTACCCCGCGATTCGGAAGCGCCAAGCACGAAGGGCGCGGAATCAGGTATTCGGACCCTCGGTTCCATCTATGACGGATATGACGGCTGTGATGGCGCCTCGCGACGCCGAAGCCGCCGGACCGCTTGCCGCGGGTCCGTTTGCATTCGACGGTTGCGAGTCATCCGCCTTGAAACGCGCGTCAAACGCGCCGATGAACACATTTATGCAGAGCGGCATCCGCACGCGCATTCCCATTGGGCTTTTCTGCGCGATCCTCGCGATCGGAGCTGCGTCGTCGACGCCCGCGGCAATGGCCCAGTCGGAACCGCCGGCCGCGCGCGATGCGACCGAGGAAGACGCCGCTCTCATCTACGACCGCATCGGCGAGGACTTCCGCACGCTCGAGAGGGAGCTCTTCGAGGGCCTCTCGGCCGATTCGGACGACCCGCAGGCGATGTTCCTCGCGACGGGAATCGCCGATGCGCGCATGGCGCGCTGGCTGAAGGCCGCTCGCGTGCTCGGCGACGATCTGATCGCGGCATCGCAGCTCCCCTACCAGCGGGTCATCGATCCACAGGACGGCTTTGCGCTCGGACCTGCGCATCTCGCGCCGCTCCGCACCACCATTCGGGCGCTCGCGTTGCTCGTCCGCGATGCAGCCCTCAACGGCGACCGCGATCGCCTCGCCGATCTGCTCCGCGCACAGATCACGATCGCGATCCGAACCGCTGGCGACGGCACGCTTCCCTCGTCGATCTCCTCGATCAACGCCGTTCAGGAGCACACCCGTACCGTCGACGGGCTGCTCGACTGCGGCGTGATCGATGCAGCGACCGCGCGCGCACTCCTGGAGATCCGTGCGCCGCTCGCGATGATCCAGGACTTCGGCACCGTCGCCGCCACCCGCGCCGAGCTTGACGCGCTTCAGACCGAGCTCGACCGCATCCTGCTGACGCCGTCCGACGAGCGCCCCGCCGCCGTCGCCGGCCTGCGCGTGAGTGCGCCCATCCGCCTCGATGATTCCGCCCTGCTCGCGGCGCGCGGTGGTGCTCAGGCGTACATGACCGATGTCGCGGAGGCGCTCGGCGAAGCCGACTTCGCCGCAGGTCGCCGCCGGCTCGCCATCGCCGAGCAGCGCCTGCGCGAAGGTGCGTTCGGCGATCTGCTCAAGGTCCTCGCGCCTCAGCTTCTTCCGACCGCCGAGCTGCTCTCTCGGACGCAGGGCGAGCTCGAGGCGCAACGCGCCGTCCTCGACATGATCGCCCGCGGCGAGTCGAAGCCGGCCATGCACGCCAACGCCGGCTGGTACTACCAGAAGGCCTCGCGGGCGACGATGCGCCTGTCGCTCGAGGCGCAGGGCGCGATCGATGCGATTCGCACCTCGGAAGACTCACCCACCACGGCGACGGTGAGCGACGCACGACGCGCGATCAACGCGTGCCGTGAATCGGTGATCAATCCGATCATGCTCGCAAGCATGTCGGAGCGCTGTTCGCTCCCGCATCACCCCGCGGGCGCCGCGGGCAGCGGACTCGTGCGCTCCTGCGCCGACGGAATCAACGGCGCCGTGCGCGTGGTGCTCGCCGATGCCTTCGGCGCCGGAACTCGACCGGCTGGCTCGCCGACCCGCGCGGAAGCCGCGACCGCCTGCCTCCGCGTGGCCGCGCGATTCGCGGCGATCGGAAGCTATTCACACTCGCTGGTCGCCCATCAGGTGGTGCGCGATCTCAAGCAACCGCTCAAGCAGCTCCAGGCGCGCGGCGAACTCACGCCCGCGGTGCGCAACGAACTCGCAGCGATCCTCGATCAGATGAGCGAGAGCGATCCGCTCGGATTCGCAGCCGCCGTCGAGTCCGAGCGCGCATGGCTCGGAGGCCGCAGCTTCCCCAGCGGCTCGTCTTCCGTGGTCGCATTCGAGGCGACGCAACTCGAGTCCCTGACGCCGAACCAGATCGGATTCCTCCTCGCCATGTTCACCGAGGCGCAGAAGGTCCCCTTCGATGCACCGCGTGGTGGTCCACTCGACGGCGCCCTTGTCGATGTCCGCTCGTGGTTCGACCTCGCCGCGTTCAAGCGCGCGTACGCGCAGTTCGAGACCGTGCGTTCGCGGGCCCAGCAGGATGCGGCGAAGCGAAACGCGGAAAACCGACACTTGGGCGCTGAGTTCGCCGAGGAGAGCGAGTCGGCCATCGCATGGCTCGATGTCACGAGTCCGGTCGACATCGAGGCGCGAATCCAAAGCGCGAGACTCGACTGGGAGCCGATCGTGCAGATCGTCGCGGCGCCCGACCGAGGCGCAAGGCCGCAGGCCAACAACGCCCGCACGCGCTGACGCTCAGCGGATGAAACGCAGGCCGCCGAAGTCCGGCATCAGCGCCGGACTCGAGTCCGTCGGCGGCACCGGCGCCGGGAAGTAGACGCTCCACGCCTTTCCGAGCAGCAGCGGCCTCGGCACGATGAACGGATCGGACTCGCCGAACAGCTCGGTGACGAGCTTGCTCGGTCGACCCCACAGCCGCGAGTCGCGGCTGAACGCGCTGTTGTCGCCGCACATCATGAACTGGTCGGCCTTCAGCTGCGCGGGGTTGCGGAAGTCGGTCGCGAAGGCAGGACCCGAGATCGCCGGACCGTTCTGCGGCGGTTGCGCGAACTCGCTCGTGTTGAGCGACTCGGGTCGGTAGTAGATGTCGCGGTCGACGCGCACGCGATGCAGCTCCAGCGAAGTGCCCTTCGTCGTGAACGAGAGTTGCGGCGGCGTCGGCTGCTGGAAGATCGGCTGCAGCACATAGTCCTCGACGGTGCGGCCGTAGAACGAGGCGCGCACGCGGTCCTCGAGCGAGTCGAACGCGTAGTCGAGCTGCACGAGCTCCTCGCCGTTCACCCAGAGCGACAGCCGCTGGTCGACATGCCAGCACTCGAGCGCCAGCGGATTGCCCGCCGACGGCGGCGTGAACGGAACCGACGCCTCGCCGAGCACCGTTGCCGATTCACCGGGCGCCTCGGGCTGCGACTCGATCCGCAGCGTCGCCTTGCCGTCGCCGAGCATGAACTTCATCTGGCGGCGGCGCGAGACCAGCGTGTACTCGGCCACCAGCGCCTCGGGCTGCGCTGCGTCGATTGCGGCGCTGAAGCGCACGTCGTTGACCGCGTAGCGGCGAGCCGGCGGCTGGGGACGCAGCATGTTGTAGCTGCCCCAGTCGGTGATCGGCAGACGCTCCCAGCGCCACTCAAGCTTCGCCGAGCCCGCTCCATCGTGCGTCCAGATCCGGCGGTTGTCCGACTCGCCGAGATCAAAGCCGCTGGCCTCGAACGGCGGACCGAGCCACGGCATGTTCAGCCGCTTGGAGAGCTCGGTGGTGTCGACCGGCTCGAAGTCCGAGTCGTAGACCTTCTGCCACACCGCTCGCTGCACATGCTCCGGCTTGCGTGCGACCGCGAACTGCGATCGATCGGCTCCCAGCGGCGCCGTGAACACATCGCCGTCGACCATCAGCAGCTGCTCGTTCGGCAAGCCGACGAGTCGCTTGATGAAGTTCGCGGCGTCGCCGCTCGGGTCGGTCGGATTCTTGAAGACGACCACATCCCAGCGCTCGGGTTCCTGCAGCGCGTACAGGAACTTCAGCACCAGCACGCGATCACCCGAGCGCGTGCGCGACTGAAGCGCGGCGCTCGAGATCGAGCTCATTCCGACATCGATCGACACCATCGGGTCGGCGAGCGCCCAGTTGTAGTTGCTGTAGCTCGGCTCATAGGCAGGCTGGATATCGAGCGGATAGGAATAGCCCGTGATCGGGCTCGTGTAGCGCGTGTGCTGGCCAAGCAGCGTCGGCGCCATCGAGCCGGTTGGAATCACGAAGCCTTCGGTGACGAAACTCCGCACCGCCATCGCAAGCGCGAAGGCGACGATCAGCGACTGCAGCGTCTCGGGAATGCTGGTTTCCTGCTGCTTCCGGTTGTCGGTTTCGCTGTTCATCGTGTTCGGGCGTGCTGCTGCGTGGTCGGGTTCGCTGGCTGAGGCTCTCTCGTCGGCTCGATGTGGCCCGCGACTTGGAGATCAGGCTTGAGGCGCCGGAGGCACACCGCCCGATTCGCCGCCACCACCGCCGCGCCTCTTCCGACGACGGCGGCGGCGCTTGCGGCGCCCGCCATCTCCCGGCTGTCCGGACTCGCCCGAAGCACCCGAGGCGCCAGACGCAGCGGCGTCGCCACCGACTTCGTCGGCACCGTCATCGCCTTCGTCGCCACCTTCGTCATCTTCCTCGCGGGCGTCCTCGCGGTCGGACCCGCCCATCGCGATGTTCGGCGTCGCGCCGCCAGGTGCGGCGGGCGAATTCGGATCGGCGGGATTGCCACCGCCCTTCTTCTTGCGACGACGACGGCGCTTCTTCTTGGTGGCGCCCTCCCCCGCGGCGGATGCGGACCCGCCCGCGGCGGATGCGGACCCGTCCATCGCGGATGGCTGCGCTGCTGCGGGAGCCCCCTCGCCGACAGGCGCCTTCGGCCCGCCAGACTTCTCGCGGTAGCGGTCCTGCTT
>JBEAUK010000161.1:0-15859 GCA_041161465.1 Planctomycetota bacterium
TCGCGCGGTCCGCGACGGTTATCGCGTCGAGAACGACGCGCTCGTCGCGGGCTTCGCGTCGATGGACGCGCGCGCACAGGCGTCGTGGCGCTTCCAGCGCTACGCGAAGGACTACCTGCGCACCGCGCAGGGCGTCGACGAGTCGGTCGGCGGCATCCTCGCCGAACTCGACCGCCTCGGGATCGCCGAGAACACGATCGTCGTCTACACGAGCGACCAAGGCTGGTTTCTCGGCGAACACGGCTGGTTCGACAAGCGCTGGATGTACGAGGAGAGCTTCCGCACGCCGCTCGTCGTGCGCTGGCCGCGTGTGATTCCGGCGGGCGCGACCTCGCGCGCGCTCGTCCAGAACCTCGATTTTGCGCCGACCTTCCTCGAGGCCGCGGGCGTCGCAGTGCCTGCCGACATGCAGGGACGGAGCATGGTCGCCCTCCTGAAGGCAAGCGGCGACGAAGCGAAGCGAGCGGCCGCGCCCTTTCGCGAGGCAACCTACTACCGCTTCGAGGAGTCGAAGGGGCCGCACACGGTGCCGCGCCACGAAGGCGTGGCGACGGTGAAGGCGAAGCTCATTCGGTTTCTCGACTTGAAGGACAAGGATGGCAAGCCGATTCTCGAGCTCTATGACCTCGCGGCCGATCCCGACGAGCGGCGAAACCTTGCCGGCGAAGCGGACGCCGCGCCGCTGCTTACGGAAATGCTCGCGAGGCTCGGGGCGCTGCGTGCGGAGTACGGGGCGCCGGCGGATCCTGCGGTCACGCCGTGACGGGGGCAGGGGCGTGGTCTGCGCGCGCGGTCGAGTTCAGCCGCCTGCGACGACGGTACATCCACGCGCCAAGCACGACGAGTGCGAGCGCGGCCGCGTGGTAGCCGCCGAAGTCGTCGAACCAGCGGTGATCGTCGCGCCAGTACTCGTGCACGAAGCGGAACGCGCCGTACGCGATCAGGTAGATGTTGAAACGCTGCGTCGGCTGCCAGCCGAAGCGGGTCGCTGCGAGCGCCCACCCGAGGAACACGAGGTTGAAGCCCAGTTCGATCGCAGCGCTCGGTACGCGCGCGTGGCCATGCGCGTCTGCCATCGTCCACCACGATTGCTCGCACTCGACGCCCGGACAGCAGCCGGCCGCCACGCATCCGACGCGACCGATCGCGATCGCCAGAGGCACCGTGAGCGCGAAGGCGTCGCCGGTCGCGGTGACCAAGCCGAGGCGCGCCTTCGTCCACTCGACTGCGAGCGTCCCGAAGAGCAGGGCTCCGGTCACCGAGCGTCCCGACAGCAGGGCGAGCCAATCCTCGCGGCGATGCCATCCCTCGGCCAGCAGGAAGACGAGCTTCGCTCCGACGAACGCGCTGACGAGCGCCACGAGGTAGACGAGGATGAGGCGCCCGTCGCGCCGCTCGGGTCGTTGCTTGAAGAAGCGATCCCAGACGAGCGCCGAGGCGATGATCGCGCCGACCGAGAGGAGGACATACCAAGGACTGCCGAGCACCCGTGCTTTATAGCGCTCGCTTGTGGACGCTGGCTTTTCGCCGCACAATGACGGCATGCTTCGGTCTCTCGCAGGATTGCTGCTTCCGTTCCTGCTTCCATCCCTGCTCGTATCGTCGCCCGCCGTTGCTCTCCCGCCGAACCCGGCGCCCAGCAAGCCGAACATCATCCTCTTCGTCGTCGACGACCTCGGCCAGCAGGATGTCTCGGTCCCGATGCTCGAGGCGGTCTCCGCCCTCAATCGCCGCTACCGCACGCCGAACCTCGAGGCGCTCGCCGCGCGCGGCGTGCGCTTCTCGAACGCCTACGCGGCAGCGCCCGTCTGTACGCCCTCGCGCGCCGCGATCCTCACGGGGCAATCGCCCGCGCGCACCCACATCACCTATTGGACGCTCGAGAAGGACACCGACACCTCCTCGCGCCACCCGCGGCTCGACCCGCCCGCGTGGCGGATGAATGGCGTCGCGCCGTCGCCGGAGCTGCTGCCCGAACTCCTGCGGGAGGCGGGCTACCGAACGATCCATGTCGGGAAGGCTCACTGGGGAGCGCGTGGGACGGATGGCGCCGACCCAACCAAGCTGGGTTTCGACCTCAACATCGCCGGACACGCCGCGGGCGCGCCCGGGAGCTTCTGGGGCACCGATTGGTTCAGGGACTCGGCGCGCAAGCAACGGGGAAAGGTCGCGCCGCAGGATGCCCCTGCGAGCGTCTGGGATGTCCCGGGGCTCTCTCGCTGGCATGGGAAGGAGATCTGGCTCGACGATGCGCTCGCCCGTGAGGCCGCAGACGCGGTGGCAGGGGCGGTTCGCGAGGGGCGGCCGTTCTTCCTCTCATTCTGCCCGTACGGCGTCCATACGCCCATCATGGCAGACGCACGGTTCACCGCGGCGTACCCGGATCTCGACCCCACAGAACGGGCCTACGCCTCCATGGTCGCCGCCATCGACGATGCGCTGGGGCAGCTGGTCGCACGCTGTCGCGAACTCGGCGTCCTCGACAACACGGTCGTCGTGTTCACCTCCGACAACGGCGGTCTCTCCGCCCACGCGCGGGGTGCCGCGCCCGACGGAAGCCCCCGGCACAGGCACAACGCACCGCTTCGCTCGGGCAAGGGTTCCGCGTACGAGGGCGGACTGCGGGTGCCGTTCGTCGTGGCCGGCCCCGGAATCGCCGCCCGCGGCGCATCGGATCCGACGCCGATCGTCGGAACCGATCTCTATCCCACGCTCCTCGGACTCGCGGGCGCGAGCGTTCCGGCGGGGCGCACGGTCGATGGCGTCGATCTCGGACATCTCCTCCGCGGTTCGGCGCAGCCGCCGGCGCGGACGCTGCTCTTTCACCAGCCGCACGCTTGGGGACCGGAGGGGCCGGGGATCGAACCATTCAGCGCGATCCGCGTGGGCGACTGGAAGCTCATCTGGTTCCACGACGACGGCGGGCCGGGCGAGCGGATCCAGATCTTCGATGTCGCCCGCGACCCAGGCGAGGCGAACGACTGCTCGTCGAGCCACCCCGCGAAGCGCGCCGAGCTGATCGAGCGGCTCGGGCAGGCGTTGCAGGACGCAGAGGCGCAGCTGCCGGTCGACCGTGCGCGCGGAAGCGCCGTGGCCTGTCCGCGCGCGATTCAGCCGTGACCTCTTGACGCTCCTTGCGCTTCCCGTACCCTCCTCGGGTCCATCGGTCCGAGACAATCAGTCACGCAGGGAAAGGTACGCGCAGGGTTGCGCGTGCATTGCGTCACGCCGTGTCGATGGCAGCAGGGAGGCGTCATGTCGGAAGTTCGTGGTGGTGCGTCGGTGGAGGTGAAGGATGCGGTGGCTTCGGAGTCTGCGCGGCGCGCAGAGGCGCGCGCAGGCGGCGGTGGTGGCGACCACGGTCGCGGGCGTGATCGCAGCACGATCTCGCGCGTCGCATCGTGGATGGCGAAGCCGGGCGTCGGGCTCTTCCTGCTCGGTGCGGCGCTTGCGTTCGGCGTGCTTGGCGCGAGCGATCGCCTCGGCACCGCGCTGCGCACGATGCGGCAGGACAACGCGATCCGCGTGAAGGGCGTCGCCGAGATGGATCTCACGAGCGACCGCGGCACCTGGTTCGGCACGGTCCGCGCGCGCGCAGCGACGCTGCCTGAGGCGTACACCGAGCTCGAGAAGTCGGTCGCCGCGCTGCGCGGCTTCGTGACCGGTCGCGGCATCTCCAACGACATGATCTCGATCGGCAGCGTGTCGATCTCGCGCGAGATGAAGCGTGACGAGAAGGGCAACGCGACCAACGAGGTCGAGCGCTTCGTGTTGTCGCAGAGCCTCGGCTTCACCTCGCCGAACGTGCTGGTCGTGCGCGACATCGCCAACGACGCGACCGCGCTCATCAAGCAGGGCGTCGAGGTCGAGAGCGGCGCGCCGGTCTTCAAGGTGAGCACGATCGAGGACGCCAAGCTCAAGATGCTCGAGCAGGCAACTTCCAACGCCTACGAGCGCGCCAAGACGCTGGCGCGTGGGTCGGGAAACTCGGTCGGCAAGCTCACCAACGCCTCGCAGGGCACCTTCCAGATCCTCGCGCGCGGTTCGACCAACTCGAGCGAGTGGGGCGGCGAGTACGACACCTCGACGATCGACAAGATCGCGCGGATCGTCGTCACGCTCGACTACTCCGTCGAGTGAACGCCGGACGCCGCATGAGCGGCGCTCACTGGCTCCATGCCGCGAGCAACTGCGCGAGATCCTGTGGTCCGATCGCGCCATCGCTGTTGAGATCGGTCACGCAGAATCCATTCGCGGGGTCGGGCTCGGCGCACGCGCCCCACGCCGCGAGCAGCATCGCAAGATCCGCAGCACCCACCGCGCCGTCGAGGTTCAGGTCCTCGGCGGCGCGGTTTCGCTTCGCGGCGTCGTGGATCGAGATCACGCCGAATCCGCGGACGAAGTTCGGATCGCTCGCGCCCGTCGCTGCAAAGTCGCCCGCGGTCGCGAACAGCGCCTCGCGCACGCCATCGACGGTGAGGGTCGGACGCGCCTGGAGAAGGAGGGCGGTTGCGCCTGCGACGAGCGGCGTCGAGAGGCTCGTGCCGCTGACGCCTTGGTAGCCGGCCGGGTTGGTCGCGTGGACGGTCGCGACGCTGACGCCGCGTGCGAGCACCTCGGGCTTCACGCGCCCGTCGGCGGTCGGTCCGTCGGATGAGAAGCCTGCGATCGTGCCGTCTGCGTTCGCGGCGCCGCAGGTGATCACGCCGAACGCATCGGCCGGCGCGATCAGGTGGTGCGTCAGCGGATCGGCGTCGTGACCGCTGTTTCCAGCGGCGGTCACGCAGACGAGGCCATTCGCGGTGGCGATGTTGACTCCCTGCGAGGTGATCGCGGTCTCGCCATCGAGCATCTCGGGCGTGTACCAGTCGATGTAGCCGAGCGAACTCGTGGCGACATCGCCGCCGTGCGCCTCGATGAACTCGAGGCCGGCGACATAGAAGTCCTCCTCGACCGAGGTCTCGCTCGCATAATCCTCGGTCTTTGCGAGGACGAAGCTTGCGCGATACGCCGCGCCGACCACGCCGCCCGGCTTGTACGCCGCGAGCGTGCCGAGGATCCAGGTTCCATGCATGTGCTGCGACGGGTGGTCGCCGGACTCGATGTCGGTATTGCCGTCGTTCTTGACGAAGTCCCACTCCGCGATCACATCGAGGGGATGCTCCGCGGACTGGAACGCCTCGTGCACGCGGCGGAAGCCCGTGTCGAGGACGCCGATCACGATGCCCTCGCCGTGATAGCCGCGCGCATGCATCGAGGGCACGCCGATCATCGACAGCTGCTGCGCGGAGAATCCGTAGTCGATCGACGCGACGCCGCCTTCCGGGCTCGAGAGCGGAGTCTCCGGTGCCTCGACCCGATGCGATTCACGCAACGGCCGTGCCGAGCGGACGAACGGAAGTCGCAGGATCGCGCGGACCTCCGCAGCGCTCGCGAGCACCGAGACCGCGTTGAGCCAGCGGCTCTCGGTTCGCACCTCGGCGCCGGTCGCGCGGATCGAATCGACGCGCGCGGATGCGATCGGCAGGTCGCGTGCGTCCACGAGGCCCGGAAGCGTGCGGCGCAGGGCGCGGCGTGCGAGCGCGCGCTCCGTGAGCACCGTGTGCGATGGATGGACGCCCCCCTTGGGCGCATCCTTCGGCGCCAGCTCGATCCACCACACGCCTCGCGCGACCTCGGGAGTACCGATGCGCGTCGAGGTCTCCGGCGCGCCTGGCTTCGTGGCGGGCGCGGCAGACATCGCAGAAGCGGGGAAGAGCATGGAGCCCACCACCGAGGCGAGCAGGCACGATGGGAAGAGCCGTCGGGTGCGCATCGCTCCAAGATACGAGGACGACTCGATGTCGGAACCGCTCCCGCCCCCGATTCCTGACGAAAGCGGCAAGCGCACGCCACGGTCGTCCTGAGTACCTTGCGCGTGTGGACGCAGGCACCATCGTCATCGAGGTTCTCGGAGGTCTCGCCGTCGGCGTGAGCCTTGGACTCATCGGTGCGGGTGGCGCGATTCTCTCCATGCCGATCTTCGTGCTCGTGCTTGGACATGGCACGCAGGTGGCGATCCTCGAGGCGCTTCTCGTCACAGGTGTGATCGCTGCGTTCAGCGCCACGCGCAACGCGCTCGCCAAGTCGGTCGACTACGCCCGCGCCGCGGCCTTCGCCGGACCTGGACTCGTCGGCGCCTGGCTCGGGGGCCCGCTCGGAAAGTCGCTCGACGACCGAACGCAGGCCGCGTTGTTCGCCGCGCTTGCCTTGTTCGCAGCGTGGCGACTGCTTCGCCCGCAGCCCGACGACCCGTCGGCCGATGGCGCGAAGCCCCTGCGTGGTCGCGCGCTTGCGACCGCGCTTGCGACCGGATTTGCGATCGGCGTCCTCACGGCGGTGCTCGGGGTTGGCGGTGGGTTCCTGTTGGTGCCCGCGCTCGTGCTTGTCGCGCGCATACCGATCAAGCTGGCGGTCGGCACAAGCCTCGTGGTGATCGCCGTGAACTCCGGCGTCGCCTACGCCTCGAACGCGTGGAGTTCGCCGGAGTCGGTCGAGGGCATCGCGTGGAGCGCGGTCGCGATCGTGGCTGGCTTCGGTATCGCGGGAAGCCTCGTCGGGACTCGGCTGTCGACGCGGCTGCCGGCCCCGATGCTGCGCAAGACCTTCGCCGTGGTGCTTGCTTTCGTCGCGACGGCGATCGTCGTCAAGACCGTACGGGGATGAGGTGACGCCCCGTGCGAGCTGCCGACGGACCGCCACGCGCGTGAGCGGCGTGAGGGCGTGCGGATTCGCGGCCGAAATCGACCCGATCGAGGCGTTCAATTCGTCCGTCGCGCGATGAAGTCATGGAGCGGCGGTCAAGGGTCGCTACATTGTCGAGATGCGCAGCGTTGATCGACGAGAACTGACGGAGGTGCTCGAGCGTGCCTCCCAAGGCGACGACAGTGCCCGCGCCGAGATCTGGGATCGCACCTACAACGAACTTCATGTGATGGCCCGCGCGCTCCGTCGCGGACGATTCGTCGGCCTTCGCGCGGGCGTTCCCAGCGCCACCACCATCGTGCACGAGGCGTTCATGAAGTGCGACAGCGGCGATGAGCCGCCCGCGTGGGAAAGCCGTGCCCACTTCTTCGGGTCGGCGGCGAGGGCCATGGGCCAGTTCCTCATCGACTGGCGCCGAACCTCCACGCGGCAGAAGCGCGGTGGCGAGCGGCAGACCATTTCCCTCGGCGATACGGCGGAGCAGTTGCCCTCGTTTCAGCCGCTTTCCGACCCGGAACGCGCGCGGGCCGAGTGGACGCCGCGGCTGGCTGCAGCCATGGAGGCGCTCGAAAGGGATGCGCCCCAGACTGCAAGCGTCGTATGGCTTCGGTACATGCTCGGCCTGACGCTCGAACAGACCTCGGAGATCCTCGGAATCGCGCCCCGCACGGTGTCGAAGCACTGGAACCTCGGCCGCGCGTGGCTCCGTCGCGACCTCTCGACTTGGGGACCCGAATGAGCGAGTCCCCAGATCAGGCTGGCCGCGCTTCGCGCGAGCAGGAGCTTGCCGATCTCCTCGACCGACTGGTCCAGGCGGAGGATGCTGAGAGGCGGCGGATCCTGTCCGAGATCGCCTCGCGCGATCCTGCGCAGGCGCGCGAGCTGACCGAGCTGCTCGCGGCCCTGCCCGATCCCGAGCAGCTGACGACGGGCACGCGCGCTGCCTCACCCGATGCGACGGACGACGATCGGTTTGCGGGTGAACCTCTGGTCGGCGACACGCTTGGGGGATGCGTCCTCGAGTCGATCCTTGGCCGCGGCGGCGTCGGAACCGTCTTCGCGGCACGGCAACTCGAGCCACCGCGACCCATCGCGATCAAGATCCTGCCTGTCGCGCGGACCCGGCCGCGTGACATCGAGCGATTCCGCCGTGAGGCAAACGCGCTCGCGCGCCTCGAGCACCCGGCGATCGCACGCATCTACGCGTCAGGCATCGAGTTCCGCGGAGAGGTTCCGCTTCCGTACATCGTGATGGAACTCATCCCCGACGCGCGGAGCATCGTGGAATGGGCGCGCGCGTCGGGGCGGTCGTTCGCCGAGATCGCCCTCGCGTTCGCAGCCGTCTGCGACGGCATGCAGCAAGGCCATAACCGCGGCGTGATTCACCGCGACCTCAAGCCCTCGAACATCCTTGTCGACGGCGGCGGTCGCCCGCGCGTCATCGACTTCGGCGTCGCACGCCTCGTGACCGGCGATGGCGAATCCGCGCAGGAGACGATCGTCGGGGCGCTGCTTGGCACCCCCGCGTACATGGCGCCCGAGCAGTTCGACCTGCCGGGCAGTGAGATCGATGCGCGTGTCGACATCCACGCGATCGGACTCATGCTCTACGAGTCGATCCTCGGTCGCCGGGCGTACGAGGTGACGCGCGAACGCGCCTTCGACGCGCGGCGCATCCTGCGCGAGACCGAGCCGCCCGTGCCACACCGCGTCGACTCGCACATTCCTGCGGATCTCTCGGCCATCGTGATGAAGGCGATGGCGAAGGATCGCGATCGTCGCTACCCGAGCATGAGCGCGCTCGCCGCCGATCTGCGCGCGTTCGCGGAGGGGCGCGCCGTGAGCGCGCGCGCCGAGAATCGTCTCGAGCAGTTCGCGCGGCTGCTCCGAAGGAATCCAGTGCCATCGGTCGCGCTGGTCGTCGCGATCGCATCACTGGTCGTCGCTGTCGTGCTTTCGACGGGCGCGCTTGGCGTCGCAGAGCGTCGGTCGGCGGCTGCAGAGCTCGTGATCGCGATGGTCGCGGCAACCGAGGGCAACTCGCGCGAGGCGATCACGGCGCTCGAGCGGATCGAAACGCCCACCAACCCTCTGATCGGCGGAATGATCGGCCGCATGCTCGATGGTTCGCTGGTCGAGCCGTTCGCGCCGGCGATCGGGCATCTCATCGGCGGCGCGATCTCGCCCGATGGATCACGCTGGGCGGCAGGCGGAGATGCTGGCACCGTCCTCATCCTCGACGCCAAGTGCCGCGAGCTTGGTCGCGCGAAGATGGGCGATGGCAGCTACTGGGGGCTGGCGTTCTCGATCGATGGCTCGCGGGTCTACGCGGGCAACTGGCAGGGAGAGGTCTTCGAGATCGATCTTGCGCCGCTGGCGGGGGCGGTGACCGGGAAGCCCGTGCAACTTCCGACGAGACAGATCGCCACCGTGTCGGGCCTCGTTCGTGGCATCGTTCCCTCGCGCGACGGCACGCGGCTTCTCGTCCTGTCGTCGCCGCTGGTCGCATCGACGATCGAGCTTTCGACGGGTACCGTCCGCGTCGACTCGAGCGCGGCACAGCAGGGCATGGCGCGCGCGCTCGCCTGGCGAGGCGAGGGTCGTGCATTCGCCGTCGGAATGGGCGGAAACACAGCGGCCTTCGAGTTGTCAGCCGACGGCACGCCGATGCGCGTGGATGTGCCGTGGCTCCGCAACGTGGTCGCGAACCCTGGAGCGATCGCGCTCTCCCGCGACGGTGCGCTCCTTGCGATCGGCGACACGCTGGGTGATCTCGAGATGGTCGACGCCGTCACTGGAGCGCGCCGCTTCACGCTGCGGGTCTCGCACGATGTTTGGTCCATCGATTTCTCGCATGACGGCACGCGGTTCGCGGTGGGAGACCGCGGCGGCCGCGTCAGCGAGTTCGCCGTGGCCGACGGAGCGCTGGTCGCGCGCCATATCGCCGGTTCACCGGAACCCGCGTGGTCGGCCGCGTACGCGTCCGACGGGATGCTCTTTGCGAATGTCGGACTCACGGTCACCCGCTTCTCGAGCGGCGGCGGATGGACTCTGCACCCTCCGAGGTTCCCGCGAGGCTCGCCTCGCGCGACGACGGTTCTGGACCGCGATGGCAGCGCGCCCATCCTCCGCGCGGCCGCGCTCGACGGCAGCGTGTGGGACCTCGACATCGCGCGCGGCTCGTGGCGCCAGCTTCCGCTCGACGCGCCCGTCGCCGCCGGCCCGGCGTGCTTTGACCCAAGTGGATCCCGGCTTGCCGCCTGGGGCGACTCGGGCATCGAGATCGTGCCGCTCGATGGAGGCGCTCGCACCCTCGTCGAACTCGTGCCACGCGGACGGCGCGAGATCGCGTGGGATCCAGCAGGAGACCAGCTTGCGGTCGTCTGCCTTCGCGAGGTGACGGTTCTTCGCGATGACGGTGCGGTCGTCGGACGCACCACGGTCGACGATTCGCCCGGCGGTCACGACATCGTGTACGCCGCCACGCGGCAGCCCATCGCATTCGTGCGCTACGGCAGGTTTGCCACGATCGTCCCAGATGGGCAGCAAGGTCTGAAGGCGATCGCGGGCAAGCTTCCTTCCTGCTCGCGTCTGATTCGCCTCGGCTCGCGCTGGGTCTTCCCGATGCTCGGGGGTCGGGTGCGCATCTCGCATCCTGGAGGCGCGAGCCAGATCGAGGAGAGCATCGAGGACTTCGAGCTGGATCTCGTCGGTCATACGGATGTCGCCTTTGCAGCGGCTGTCACGCCCGATGGCCGGATCCTCGCGACCGCAGGCGCCGATACCCGCATCCGCTTCTGGGATCTCGCGCGTGGCGAACTTCTGGTGACGGCCATGATCTGCGATGAATCGATCCGCACCCTCGAGTGGGTCGATGACGGTCGCGCGCTCCTCGTGCTCGACGGCAAGGGAAAGATCACGCTGCTCGACTCGGTGCCGATGCAGACGCGTGTCGCTCAGGCCTCGACACGATAGCCACGGCCCGCGTACGGCCAGTATCCACCGCGCATGTTGAACGCGTTGAATCCCGCGCGCGCGAGGAACGCCGCCGCGCGCGCGCTTCGGTTGCCGCTGCGGCAATAGCAGACGATCGGCCGCGAACGGTCGAGCTCGCCCGCCCGCGCGCGCAGGTGCGTGTACGGGATGTGCCTTGCGCCGGGAAGGTGTCCGGCCGCAAACTCGCTGCAGGTTCGTACATCGAGCACCGTCACGGCGCCTTGCTCGACGAGTTCATGCGCGCGGACAGGGGAGATGTCGTCGACGCCGAGCGTGGCAAAGGTGCCGACGGCAAGCGACGAGACGGCGCGCGGCTCGACGAACCCGACGATCGCCTCGGGCGCGACGCCGACGCGCAGCAGCACGCGCGTGATCTCGACGACCTTCTCGGCCTCCGCGATCAGCGCGATGCGGTCGTCTTCCTCGAGGTAGTTCGCGACCGTCGGACCGAAGGACCTTTCGAACGGCGCGCTGATCGCGTACGGCAGGCGCGTGTCGAGGTAGTCGTTCCATGGCCGCGTGTCGATCACCGTGAACTCCGGCTTCTGGCAGATCTCCGCGAACTCAGCCGGTGGCAGGGCACGCACCTCGGGAAGCGAATCGAACCCGCGGCCGCCTTGCTCGTTCAGGCGCTTTACGCGCGCGAAGTACGGCGGCGGCTCGCTCGCGCCATCGAGCACGGCGCGCTCGAAGTCACGGCCCTGCGCCTGCGCGCGCATCGCGCGGTTGATGACGCGCTCGATCCCGATCGTCGTCGCGGGAATGTTGCAGATCGACTTGCCGCACTCGCTGCCCGCGCCATGGCCCGGAAGCACCTGCGTGTCGGACGGGAGATCGGTGATCGACGCAAGCGACGCCTCGAGGTGCCGCACGGCCTCCGCGAGCGTCATGCCTTCGGTCGCGAAGGCGCCGAGGTCGGGGCGTCCGACATCGCCTGCGAAGAGGAAGTCGCCCGAGAACAGAAGCCGAGTCGTGCAGCCTGCCCGCGAGAGCTCGAAGCAGAGGCTTTCGCGCGTGTGGCCCGGGGTATGGCGCGTGTGGAACTCGAGCGAGCCGACCTTGAAGGCGTTGCCCGCCGAGAGCGTCGCGATCCTCGCGCCGGGGGCGAGCCTCGCGCTTTCCATCCACGCCTGCGCCGGGCCTTCCGCCGAGAGATACGCCGTCACCGCGTGGTGCGCCACGAACGCGGGCACGCCGCTCACGAAGTCGGCGTGCACATGCGTCTCGGCGACGGCGACGATGCGGAGGCCTTCCTGCGCGGCGGCCGAGAGATAGCGATCGATGTCGCAGGCGGGATCGATGACGATCGCCTCACGCGTCGTCGGACAGCCGACGAGGTAGGAAGCCTGCGCGAGGGTTGCGTCGTAGATCCGGCGGAGAATCACGGCCTGAGTCTAACGCCTCGGCCGATGTGATGGAGGGCATCGAAATCCCTCACCCGCCTCCGCAGGAACCCCATTCTGCGAGGACGACCGCGAGATCGGAGGCGCCGACCGATCCATCGCAGTCGATGTCGGCTGGTCCGCCCGAACCGCTCCACGAGGCAAGCACCAAGGCAAGATCACCCGCGTCGATCACGCCGTCGCCGCCGGCGATGTCGGCGCGGCAGGCGTTCGGCACGCTGCTTGGGTCGCTCGGATCCGAGCACGCCGCGCGCTCGTCGCCGTCCATGAATCCATCGCCATCGCGGTCGATCGCGCGGAGACCCATGCCGTTCGGCACGAGCGTGTAGGTGACGCGCACGCCGCCGGCCGCGAGCGCGTCGAGCGCCTTGAGGCTGGTGCTGGCCCCGTCGGCATCGGTACGCAGCGCGCCAGCGTCGTAGAGGTATCCACGCTCGACGCCGTCGACCACGCACTTCGCGGTCAGCGTCGCATGGCCGGCGTCCGCAAGGTCGACGAGCGCGTCGCGGCGTTCGCGCGAAGAGGCGCTTCCATCGACCGTCACCTGCGCCCCGACGGCGGGATGCGTGCCCGTGTTCCACGAGAGCACGAACGCCGCGAGATCACGGCGGTCGGCCTCGCTCGCGCCAGCACCGATGGGGCCAGAGATGTGGCCGCCGAGGAACTCGACGAGCGACCCGCCGCTGCCGTCGTGCCCGAAGCCAAAGCCATGCCCGGGCGACGCAATGGAGCGATCGAAGCTGGCTTTCAGGAAAGCCTGCCGCAGGTCGGGGATCGCGAGCTGCTGGGTCTCGTCGAGCACGCCCACGCTGAACACGCCTGCGCCGCCGCCCGAGGGCGACGCATGGCACTGCGCGCAGGCGATGAACGACGCGGAACCCTTGCGGAACAGCGACTCGCCGCGCACGGGATCGCCGTCGGCGACCGAGGCAAGCAGCGATCCATCGCGGTTGCGGTTCGGATTGGGCGCCATCGAGATCGCCGTGAGATAGTCGTCGAGGTGCTTGAGTTCGGTCTCGGTGTAGTCGCGCTCCATGCCCTGCAGCGTGCGCGCGAGGTGCCCGAAGTTCGCGATGTAGGCGCGGTCGCCGCGCCAATGGAAGGGCTCGTTGCCCGCGAGCCCAAGCAGGGTCTGCGTCGCCATCGGTCCCTTCATCGGGTGCCACGGCGTGCAGTCATCGGGAACGCCGAGCTCGAGGTTGCAGACCTGGTTGAACTCGCCCATCGCGCCGTCAGGGCTTCCCATGTCCCACACGAGCCCGTCGAGTCGGCCATCGATGTGGCACGACGCACACGAGGCCTGCCCAAGCCCCGATGTGAGGTGGGTGTCGTAGAGGAACTTGCGGCCGCGCGTCAGCTGGAACGGAATCGGATCGAAGAACTCGATCTCGGCGAGCTCGACCATCGCGGATTCGTCGACCACCGACACGCTCGATGCGAAGCGGTTGAGGACGAACAGACGGCCTTGCGCCGCGTGGAGCGCGATCCCGGTCGGTCCTTCGCCGACCTCGCAGCGGCCGAGCCGTGCAAGCGTCGAGGGGGCGAACGCGACGATGTTCGACGAGCCCATGCCGGCCGCATAGGCGCGCGTCCCATCGGGGTGGGCCACCACCATGCGCGGGTCGCCGATCGACGCGAGCCGCTCGAGGAACGGTACCTGCGGCACCGCGTAGCCGAGGTGCGGGTTGAGGTCGCCGCGCACGAGCGGGCTCGCACCGCCGGGCGCAAGCACCGCGGCCTCGGTGCGCACGAACACGCCGCGCAGGTTCGCCTCGAAGCGGATCTCGTTGTGGCTCTCGATGCCGACCACGATCACGCGGCCGTCGGGCGCCACCGTCATTCCGAGCGGCGTCGTCATCAGCCCGTGCGCGTAGGTGACGGCGAGCGTCGCCGCGTCGATGGAGGCGAGGTCGTTGGCGAGCAGGTCCCAGTCGACGGCGGGCGACCAGTCGAAGCCGTTGTCATCGCGCCATGCGCCATCCGAGTCGCGTCTCACGATGAGCGAGCCCGGTGGAGGCGCAGGGATCGATGGATTCAGTTCGGGCGAGAACGCGAGCCCGTCGTTCGGCGGCGGATTCGGCGAGCCCGGATACGGGCTCAGCGCAGACGACACCACCGACTCGGAGAGGATGGTCGTCTCGTTGCTGGCGCCGAAGAACGCGGCGTGCACGCGCGCGCCGTCGGTTGCAAGCGCGCGCGGCATCTTTCCGGCGAGGGGGACGGGCGTTGGCGGCGCGTGCGGCGCGGAGGGATCGAACACCTCGATCCGGTCGCGCCCGCTCGCCGACACGAACGCGCGCTGCGGCGAGCCTGCGAAGACCACATCGCATGGCTCATCACCGGTGTCGATCGTGGTCACCACGCGCATGGCGGCGAGGTCGACCACGCTGATCGAGTCGGAGACATTGTTGACCACCCACGCCTCGGTCGAGGTGCGCGCGCGCACCGACACCGGCTCGAGCCCGACCGAGATCGAGCCAGCGTGGCGCAGGTAGGGCGCGCCCGCGAGCACATCGAACACCTCGATCCGCGAGTCGGCGGTGTTGACGGCGACAACCCGCGCGCCCCCGGGCATCAGCTCGAGTGGGTGCACATGCGGGCTCTCGAAATGGACGAATTCCTCGGCCATGGCGCAAGGCGCCGGGACGATCAGGAGCGCGACGACGCTGGCGACGACCTTTCTCATGAGGCGGGGACCGACAGGACAAGATAGCCCACGAAGCCGCGGTTCCAAGCAGGCCGCAGCCATGGGCCGCGAGATCGCGCCGCCTCGGTGGGAAGCCGCGGCACGGGGCGCATGTTTTCCGACCATCTGCGCGATCGGGCGCGTGCGGCCGGTCGCCGCTACATTCCCGCGATGGCTTCTCCGTCCGAGTCGAAGGGTGCAGTCGACCTCCGAACCACATCCGCGACGGCGCCGATTCCGGGCCCGGGCAATCCCGTGGGCGACCGGTTCCTCGCGCAGCTCGCGCGCATGCTGCACGAGGCGGGCACGCCCGCGCAGCGGCTCGAGGGGCTCGTCTCCGCATGCGCCGAACGCCTCGGCGTCACGGTGTCGATCTTCTCGCTCCCGACCTGGATCAACATCTCCGTCGACGACCCGCGCGCCGAGGCCGGAGGCGTGCAGCGCAGCGTGAACTTCCGCGTCGACCCGGGCGCGCCGAAGCTCGCGCTCCTCGAGGAGACGCACCGCGTCGCCGACCGGTTCATCTCGGGAGAGCTCGACGCCTCCGCCGCGCTCGCCGAGCTTGAACGCGTGCGCGCGCAGCTGTGGCGTCCGAGCCTCGCCGCCGCCGCACTTGGCTACGCGCTCTTCTCCTGCGGCGCCGCGCGGTTCCTCGGCGGAGGCGCGGCCGAGATGGTCGCTGCGATCCCCGTCGGCCTCGCGGTCGGCCTTGCCATCGGATTCGCGCGCGGACGCCGCGAGCGTGAGCTTCTGTCGGAGTTCGGCGGCGCGATCATCGCGTCGATGGTGGCGGCGCTCGTGACGCTCGTGCTCGCGCGCGTCGGCTGGGGCGCATCGCTTCCGATCGTCTCGCTCGCCGGTCTCGTCACGCTGCTTCCGGGGCTTGCGCTCGCCACCGCGATGAGCGAGCTCTCGACCCGCAACCTCGCGTCGGGCAGCGCCCGCCTCATCGGCGCGGCCACCACGCTCGTCGTCGTCGGCATGGGCGTCGCGATCGGCGAGCGCAGCATCCAGGCGCTCGGCCTCGTGC
>JBEAUK010000075.1:0-11000 GCA_041161465.1 Planctomycetota bacterium
GCTCGCCGCGCTCGCGCGCGCGCGCGGCCTCCGCATCGGCTCGATCAATCCGAATGTCTTCCAGGACCAGTGCTACAAGCACGGATCGGTCGCGAACGAGGATGCCGCGGTGCGCCGCCGCGCCGTCGCGCACCTCCTCGAGTCGGTCGAGCTCGGCCGCGCCTGCGGGTCGAACACGCTCGCGCTCTGGTTTGCCGACGGCACCAACTATCCGGGGCAGGGGAGCATCGCGCGGCGCAAGCGCTGGTTCGCCGACGCGCTGCGCGAGGTGCACGCCGCGATGCCAGCGTCGATGCAGATGCTCGTCGAATACAAGCCCTTCGAGCCCGCGTTCTACCACACCGACATCGCTGACTGGGGCATGGCGTATGTGCTCGCGAAGGCTGCGGGCGACCGCGCGCGCGTCCTCGTCGACACGGGCCACCATCTGCCCGGGCAGAACATCGAGCACATCGTGTCGTTCCTCGCCGACGAGTCGATGCTCGGCGGATTTCACTTCAACGACCGCCACTACGCCGACGACGACCTCACGATGGGGTCGATCGATCCGTACCGGATCTTCCGCATCTACCTCGCGATCCGCGAGGCCGAACGCGCGCTCGGCCGCGATCTTCCGATCGAGTTCATGGTCGACCAGTCGCACAACCTCAAGCCCAAGGTCGAGGCGATGGTGCAGACGGTCGTGACCGCGCAGGAACTCTTCGCGAAGGCGCTGCTCGTCGATCTCGACGCGCTCGATGCGGCGCGCGCGAAGAACGACATCGTCGCGGCCGAGGAGTGCCTGAAGCAGGCGTTCGCGACCGATGTGCGCGACGCGCTCGCGGCGTGGCGCGTGTCGCGCGGGCTGCCGGCCGATCCGCTCGCCGCGCACCGCGCGTCGGGGTACGAGGCGCGCGCCGCCGCCGCGCGGCTTCCACGCAAGAAGGCCAGCGGAGGAAGCTACGCGTGAGCTCGCGACGGCACATCGCGATCGATCTTGGCGCCTCCAGCGGACGCGTGATGGAGGTCGTGATCGGCGACGGCGAGCTGTCGGTGCGCGAGCTCCATCGCTTCGCAAACGCGCCGGTGACCGCGCGCCATGCGGGCGGCGTGACGCTCTGCTGGCCGATGGAGCGGATCTGGGAGTCGATCCTCGAGGGACTTCGCATCGCAGCGGCGGATGGCGAAGTCGACTCGATCGGCGTCGACTCATGGGCGGTCGACTACGCGCTCCTCGACGAGGATGGCGAGCTGGTGCGGCCGATCGCCGCCTATCGCGATCCCCGCACGAAGCAGGCGTTCTGGCGCCTGCGGGCCGAACTCGGCAACGAGACGATCTACGGCGCGACCGGCATCGCGTTCCAGCCGTTCAACACGCTGTACCAGCTCGCCGCCGACGCCGAGGACCCGATCCGTCCGCTCGAGCGCGCGCAGCGCATGCTGATGCTGCCCGACTACATCGCCTATCGCCTGTGCGGATCGATCGCGTGCGAGCGGACGAACGCGAGCAGCACGCAGATGCTCGATGCCGCGACGCGCGAGTGGAACCGCGGGCTCGTGCGCGCGAGCGGCGCACCCGAGCGGATCCTGCCGGAGCTCGTCGACGCGGGCAGCGAGCAGCCGCTCGGCATGATTTCCGCCGATGTCGCCGACGAGACGGGCCTGTCGACCGCGACGCCCGTGCTCGCGAGCGCGACGCACGACACCGCTTCCGCGGTCGTGGCCGCGCCGATCGACCCCGCGCGCGACCTCTATGTCTCGAGCGGCACTTGGTCGCTCGTCGGGCTCGAGCTGCCGCAGGCGGTGACGAGCGACGCCGCGCGCGAGGCGAACATGACGAACGAGCTCGGTGCGTTCGGCTCGGTGCGCTTCCTCAAGAATGTCGCGGGCCTCTGGCTCGTGCAGCAGTGCGAGGCCGCGTTCGCGGCCGAGGGGCGCGCGCGCTCGTGGGACGAACTTGCGGCGCTCGCGCGTGCGGCCGAACCGCTCCGCAGCGTGGTCGATCCGAACGACCCTGCGTTCTTCGAGCCGGGCGACATGCCCGCGCGTATCCGCGCCTCGTGCGCGGCGCGCGGCGAGCCTGTGCCCGGCACCGACGCCGAGGTCGTCCGCTGCGCGCTCGATTCGATCGCGCTCGCGACCGCGCACGCGGCACGGCAGGCCGCAGCCCTCGCGCGCCGCGAGATCAGGCAGATCTCGGTGGTCGGCGGCGGCAGCGCGAACGATCTTCTCAACCAGCTGATCGCCGACGCCTCGGGGCTTGCGGTCGAGGCGGGGCCCGCCGAGTGCACCGCGATCGGCAACGCGCTCATGCAGCATGCCGCGCTCGAACGGGTCGAGCGTGCGTCCGAGTTGCGCGCGCTGGTGCGCGCAAGCGCGTCGATTCGACGATTCGAGCCCGATTTCGCGCAGAGCGCGCGCATGCGAGACGCAGCCGAGCGGCTCGCGCGGTAGTCTTTGGTTTCCCAGCGGTTTCACCATGTCGAGCGCCACCCTTTCGCCCAATCCGTCCTTCGTCCGCCGCACCTGGAACGACGCCGACGCGGCGCAGCTCGACCCGGTCGGGCTCCTCGTCTACCGCTCGAACCGCCTCGGCGACGACCAGCGCGTCACGAACACGGGCGGCGGCAACACCTCGAGCAAGATCACCGAGAAGGATGCGCTCACCGGCAAGAGCGAGCGCGTCCTGTGGGTGAAGGGTTCGGGCGGCGACCTGCGTACCGCGGGCCGCGAGTTCTTTTCGTCGCTGTCGCTCGAGAAACTCGAGCAGCTGAAGGCCGTCTACGCCGCGCGCACGCCGAAGGGCATCAAGACGCAGGCAGAGGACGACATGGTCGACCTCTACCGGCACTGCACCTGGAACCTCAATCCGCGCGCGACCTCGATCGACACGCCGCTCCACGCGTTCGTGCCGCGCGCGCATGTCGACCACACGCACCCGAACGCGCTCATCGCGATCGCGGCGTGCGTGCGCGGCGAGGAAGTGATGCGCGAGGTCTACGGCACGCAGCTCCGCTGGCTGCCGTGGATGCGCCCGGGCTTCGAGCTCGGCCTGGCGCTCGAGAAGCTCTGCAAGGACTTCCCCGACGCCGACGGCGCGATCATGGGCCAGCACGGCCTCATCAACTGGTCCGACGACCCGCGCGCCTGCTACGACCTCACGCTGTCGCTCATCTCGCGCGCGGCCGAATACCTCGCGGCGCACGACAAGGGCGCGAACACCTTCGGCGGGCAGAAGGTCGCGCCCGTCGCCGACGATGCGCGTCGCGCGCTGCTCGTGAAGTTCCTGCCGTTCCTGCGCGGCAAGGTCTCGTCGCGGCGCCGCATGGTCGGCACCGTGCAGCACGACGACGCGATGCTGTCGTTCGTCTCGAGCGTCGACGCCGCGCGACTCGCCGAGCTCGGCACCTCGTGCCCCGACCACTTCCTGCGCACGAAGATCAAGCCGCTCCTCGTCGATTTCGATCCGAACCGCGAGTCGTTCGACGCGCTCTGCCAGAAGACGGAAGCCGGCCTCGCGCAGTATGTGAAGGACTACACCGCGTACTACGACGCGTGCAAGCATGCCGATAGCCCCGCGATGCGCGCACCCGAGCCGACGGTGATCCTGATCCCCGGCGTCGGCATGGTCGCGTGGGGTTCGTCGAAGTCGGAGTCGCGCACCACGGCCGAGTTCTACCGCTGCGCGGTCGAGGTGATGAAGGGCGCCGAGTCGATCGGCGGCTATCGCGCGCTGCCGCGGCAGGAGGCGTTCGACATCGAGTATTGGCGCCTCGAGGAGGCGAAGCTCCAGCGCATGCCGAAGCCGAAGCCGCTCGCGGGGCATGTCAGCGTGATCGTCGGCGCGGGCAGCGGCATCGGCCGCGTGACCGCGTCGAACTTCACCACCGACGATGCGTGCGTCGCGTGCGTCGATCTCGACGCGAAGGCGGCGGAGTCGGCCGCGAAGGACCTCGAGAAGTCGGTCGGCACGGGAATCGGCGTGGCCGGCAGCGGCATCAGCGCGTGCGGCCCCGCGATCGCGCTCCAGTGCGACGCCACCGATCGCGCGGCCGTGCGCCGCATGCTCGACGAGGTCGTGATCGCCTACGGCGGCATCGACGAACTCGTGGTGACGGCGGGGCTCTTCCCCACGCCGGGCGCCGACGGCAAGACGAGCGACACCGACTTCATGCGCGCGATGCAGGTCAATGTGCTCGCGCCCGCCGTGCTCGTCGAGGAGGCGGCCGCGACGATGTGCGCGCAGAAGCTCGCGTGCAGCGCGGTTGTGACGACGAGCGTCAACGCCGTCGTCGCCAAGAAGGGCTCGAGCGCCTACGACGCGTCGAAGGCGGCGGCCAATCATCTCGTGCGCTCGCTCGCGGTCACCTTCGCGCCGTTCGTGCGCGTGAACGCGGTTGCGCCTGCGACCGTGATCGAGGGCAGCACGATGTTCCCGCGGCCGCGCGTGATCGCGAGCCTGAAGAAGTACGCGATTCCGTTCGAGGAATCGATGACCGACGCGCAGCTCGTCGAGTGCCTCGGGCGCTTCTACGCCGAGCGCACGCTGTTGAAGACGACGATCACGCCGCGCGACCAGGCCGCCGCGATCCGCTTCCTCGCAGGCCCCGAGAGCTCGCGCACGACGGGCCAGGTGCTGCATGTCGACGGCGGTCTCGCCGACGCGTTCGTGCGGTGAGATGGAGACCACGATGCAACGAGTCTGCTTCACGCTGCGCGTCAAGCCCGACCGCCTCGCCGAATACCGCGAGAGCCACAAGGCCGTGTGGCCCGAGATGCTCGCCGCGCTGTCGCGCCACGGCTGGACGAACTACTCGATCTTCCTGCGCGACGACGGGCTCCTGATCGGCTATCTCGAGACGCCCGACTTCGCGAAGGCGGTCGCGGGCATGCAGGGCGAGGAAGTCAACGCGCGCTGGCAGAAGTCGATGGTGCAGTTCTTCGAGGAACTGCCGGGCGGCCGCGCCGACACCTCGATCGTGCCGCTGGCGGAAGTGTTTCATTTGTCGTAGCGCTTGCAGCCGCGACAGCTCTCGCTGGCGCAGCGGCGGTCCCGTCCTAGCACCAGAGGGAGCGGCCGCAGCCGCGACCGCTCACACGCGCACCGACGGCTCCAGCGCGCGCACTTCCTCGACCATCGGCGTGAGGTCCTTCAGGCGCCCGTCTCCGACATCGTAGATCCAGCCGTGGACATGCACCTCGTGCCGCGCGGCCTGCAGCACAGGCGATTCGCGGACATGCACCACCTGCACCGCGACATTGAGTTCGCACAGGCGATGGCTTTGCTCGGCAGGGGTCGCGAAGCGCTCGAGATCGTCCTTGTAGTGCTTCGCGATGTCGCGCACATGTCGGATCCAGTGGTCGAAGACCCGTCCCTCGCTCGCGCGGAGCGCCGCATTCACGCCGCCGCAGTTGTAGTGCCCGCACACGATGATGTCGGTGATCTGCAGCGCGTTCACCGCGAAGTCGAGCACCGAGAGGCAGTTGAGGTCGCTGTGCACGACGAGGTTCGCGACATTGCGGTGGACGAACACCTCGCCCGGCGGCAGACCGATGATCTCGTTCGCGGGGACGCGGCTGTCGGCGCATCCGATCCAGAGGTAGCGGGGCTTCTGCTGCGACGCGAGGCGCTTGAAGAAGTCGGGCTGCGCCTTCTCCATCCGCGCTGCCCACGCGAGGTTGTTGTCGAGCAGATGCGACAGGTCGGACATGCGACCATGCTACTGCGCGATCGCGCGCGCGCACAAGCGATTTCGGGCGACTTTCATGAATGTCACGCGACCGCGAGCGCTGGCACGGGCACATCGAGCGCGTCGGCCACCGCGCGCACCACGACGATCTCCGTCTCGCTTGCACTTCCGTCGGACATCGCCGTGATCGCGCAGGCCTCGAGCAGCCGCTCGCGCTCGGTGAAGCGGCAGTTTGCAAGCTTGCGCACGGCCTCGTTCAGCGCATCGAGCGTCAGCCGCGACGCATCAGGCATCGCGGCGCGCGCAATGCCGAGATGTGCGCCGCCCCGCTCGAAGGCGATCGTCCGTTCCGAGGCGCCGTGCTGGCTGACGGCGATGATCGCGAGCACTGTGCTCGCCTCGCGCTGCATGTCCGCGATCGCCCGATTGGCGCTCGCCGGCCCTTCGAGAAACCGTCGCTCCACATGCCGCTCGAGGCTCTTCGCGAGCGCCCATTCGCGCAGATCGACCTTCGCGTCGCTGCGCATGACCTCTGCCAGCGCGGCTCGGAAGCGCGCGTAGCCCTGACGGCCGAGCGCCGTGAGGGCAGGCGCCGCCAGATCCGCGAGCGCCAGCTGCTGCACGGTTGACTGACGGTCGATCGACGCGGCCAGCGCGCGGTAGAGCGGCGCAGCCTCCGGATCCTTGCTGGCGACGAGCGCGTCGGCCTCGGCGCGAGCCGATTCGTGGCGGGCGATCAGGTAGCAGATCGCGCGTGCGCCGTCGCTGCGACGGGTCGCTTCGGTGAGTTCCCTCGGAAGGCTCTCGATCCAGTCGTGCGCGCGGGCAAGCGCGTCTGGCTCAAGCGTGCCTGCGAATCCGATCGCATTCACGGCTGCACGCGGTGGCAGCGGCGGGGGCGTTGCGCCGCGCGCCGTCGGTGAGGGGCGCGGAGTCTGTCGCGCCGCCTCGGTGCCGGCGGCCGTCTTCACGGCACCCATCGCCGCGAGACGCTTGATGCGCTCGTCGATCGGAGGATGCGTGGCGAACAGCGTGTTGAGCGAGGTGGCGAAGAGAAAGTGGTTGAGCTCGCTGGCGGCCGGGCTCTCGAGCCGCGCCGAGTAGTGGTCGCGGATCTTCGCGAGCGCTCCCGCGATGCCGTCCGGATTGCGCGTGTACTGCACGGCGGCTGCGTCCGCGAGGAACTCGCGCTGCCGGCTGATCGCCGCCTGGATCAGCCGTCCGAACAGCATGCCGAGCGAGCCGACGCCCCAGACGACGAGACCGAGCACCATGATGCCTGCACCGATCGCGGGACCCGGGTTGTTCTTCCCGCGGCCGCTCGACCGCGCGAGCGCGGGGCCGATGTGGCGGAACATCACCCAGCCGATGACGCCGACCGCCATGATTCCCGCGATCACGGCCGTGGTGCGCGCGTTGATGCGCGTATCGCCGTGGAAGATGTGGCTGTACTCGTGCGCGATGACGCCCTGGATCTCGTCGCGGCTCAGTTTGTCCATCAGGCCGCGCGTCACGCCGATCACCGATCGGCTCGGGTCAGGGCCCGCCGCGAACGCGTTGATCGACCGGTCCTCCATCACATAGACGGGCGGCACGGGCACGCCGCTTGCGATCGACATCTCCTCGACGATGTTGAGGAGCTGCCGCTCGCTCGAGTCGTAGGTCGTGGGCGAGATGCGCGTTCCGCCGAGCATCTGCGCGATCTTCTCGCCGCCCTGCGAGAGCTGCGAAAGCTTGAAGAGCGTGGCGATCACCACGATGCCGCCCACGCCGAGGAGCACGCCGCCCGCGATCCGCGGATCGGTCCACGCCTCGGGTCCACGCTGGGTCGAGATCGCGAACGCCAGCACCGCCCACAGCGACGCCATGGTCGCGACCACGCCCGCGATGAACAGGAAGACGAGCCGTCCCGTCTGCTTGCGCGCGTGATCCTGACTTGTGAAGAAGTCGGTCGACATCGAATCCCTCGCGTTTTTCCTCGAGACGGTGCGGTCAGAACCTGACCGAGACACTGGCGCGCTCGTCGGCCGTCGCCTCGAAGAGTCCCATCTCGCGGATACCGAACATGTTGGCGACAAGGTTCGACGGGAACACCACGATCGACTCGTTGAGCCGCATCACGCTGTCGTTGAACGCCTGCCGCGCGAATGCGATGCGGTTCTCGGTGCTCGCGAGTTCTTCCTGCAGCTGGAGAGCGTTCTGGTTGGCCTTCAGCTCGGGGTACGCCTCGACGAGGCCGATGAGGCGGTTGAGCGCGCCGTCGAGCGCGCCGGAGGCGTTCGCGAGCGCCGCCATCGAGGCGATGCCCATCGCGCCGCCTTCGACCACGCCGAGCGCGCTCGCGGCCTGCGAACGCGCGCGGATCACGGCCTCGAGCGTCTCGCGCTCGTGCGCCATGTAGCCCTTCACCGTCTCCACGAGGTTCGGGATGAGGTCGTAGCGGCGCTTGAGCTGCACATCGATCTGGCTGAAGGCGTTCTGCGCGCGCACCTGCGCGCGGCGCAGGCCGTTGTAGGTCGCGATGAGCCAGATGCCGGCGCCGAGGAGAGCTCCGCCGAGGACGATCAGGACGAGAAGCTCGGTGCCGCTGGGCTCGGCGAGGATGGTCGGAATTCCGAACATGGTGGCGATTGTATCTCCGTGACGAAGCCGCTCATTCGGCAGGGGCCGCCCGCGGTTTCTCGGGCCGGCTTGCCGTCACTCGTCGCCGAGCGGCTGCCACTTGCCGAGGAGCGCGCGGCTGCGGGCGCGGCGGATCTGCGTGCGCGCGAGGAGGTCCTCGACGAACGCCACGGTGTCGACCATGAAAGGCCCGATCCCGAGCATGATCGCGTCGGCGCGCGCGGCGTCGGCCGCGTCGGTCACCTCGCCGCGCGTCGGGAAGCCGTGCTCGAGTCGATGACCGAGCACCTGCGTCGCCCAGATCACCGGCACATGCGCCGCCTCGCAGAGCGACAGGATCTCGTCCTGCGCCTCGGGCAGGTGCTCGAAGCCGATCTCGACGCCGAGGTCGCCGCGCGCGAGCATCACGCCGCACGGCGGCTCCTTCATCAGCTCGAGCAGGATCTCCGGCAGCGCGCGGCACGCCTGCGGCGTCTCGATCTTGGCGACGACGCCGATCGTGCGGTGCGTGCGCGCCTCAATCGCGCGGTGGAGATCCGCGATGTCGCCGGGCGTGCGCACGAAGCTCATCGCCACGATGTCGACATGCTCGACGACGAAATCGAGCGTCGTCAGGTCCTCGTCGGTCAGCGCCGCGATCGGCATGTCGGTGTCGGGCACATTCACGCCCTTGCGGTCCTTGAGGCCCCACGCGCCCGTGCGCACGGCGTCGACCTCGACGGTGATCTCGCCCTTCGCGCGGTCGACCATGACGCAGGTCGCGCGGATGTTGCCATCATCGAACATCACGCGGTGGCCCGGCGCGACATGCTCGACGACCTCGCGTGGGCGCACGGCGACGCGCGGGGGCGCGGTCAGCCGGCCCTCGGCGTCGCGCGGCCCGTCGAGCGACTCGTTCGACGCTGCGTGGAGCACGATGCGGTCGCCTGCGACCAGCGCGATCGGCCCCGAGGCGCACGCGCCCGTGCGCACCTTCGGGCCCGCAAGGTCGATGCACACGGGGATGCGACGGCCAGCGGCCGCTGCCGCGGTGCGCAGCGCGTCGATCGACGCCTTCCACTGCGCGGGGTCGCCGTGCGATGCGTTGATGCGCGCGACATCCATGCCGGCGTCGATGAGCGAGTGGAGGAACGGCACATTGCCCGCGCCCCAGGGTGGGATCGTCACGACGATGCGCGTCATGTGCGGCATCGGCGTCTCGAGGAGCTCGGTCGCGTGCCGCGCGAGGAGCTGCACGCCGTCATCGATCGAGATCGCGGCGCGCGCAGGCGCGCTCTCGACGCCCGCGATCGCCGACAGCGCGCGCTCGACCGCATCGAGCGTCGGCATCACATGCGCCTCGCGCCGCGCGAGCGAGCTGAGGCCGTTGCGCACGAGCTCGCCCTGCAGCGCGACATGTCCGGTCGAGCGCAGCGCGAGGTAGTGCGCGAGGTTCGCGGCGCTGCGGCGCCACGCGATCGGAAGTGCGTCGATCGCATCCGCGCGCGCGGACTCCTGCGCGGAGGCTTGCTCGCGGAGGTCGCGGATCGCATCGAGAAGTTCGAGAGGCGTCATGATTGCTCCGTCAATCCTTCGATCGGTCGATCCGTCGGCTCAGCCCGCGTTCGCGTCGAACGGCAGCGTCGAGAGCTCGACTTCAGGCATGCGCTTCTGGAAGTTGCGGATCGCCCATTCGTCGCTGAAGAAGATCACGGCGCGTCCCGAGCTGTCGATGCCGTGCGTCGAGTCGGACAGCAGGTCGGGCATCCAGCCTTCGGGCGCGCCGTCCTTGCGCCACCAGCGCACATGCTGCCAGCGCGCCTTCTCGAGCCGCGACTCGGCGCCGTACTCGCTCTTCAGGCGGTACTGCACGACCTCGAACTGCAGGGGGCCGACGGCGGCGAGGATCGGCGTCTTCACCTGTCCGATGCCGATCTCCATCTGCTGCACGACGCCTTCCTTCAGCAATTGATCGACGCCGAGGCGGTACTTCTTCGAATTGCCCGGCTGCGGGTTCGTGAGGTACGCGAACACCTCGGGCGCGAACTGCGGGATCTCGCTGAACTTGATCGTGCGGTCCTCGGCGAGCGTGTCGCCGATCTGCAGGATGTCGTGGCCGATGATGCCGATGACATCGCCCGCCTCGCCTTCCTCGACGGTCTCGCGCTCCTGGCCGAACAGCTTCTGCGCGCTCGACAGGCGGATCCTCTTGCCGCTCTGGACATGCACGACCGTCATCTCGCGCTCGAAGCGGCCGCTCACGACGCGCACGAACGCGATGCGGTCGCGGTGCTTCGGGTCCATGTTCGCCTGGATCTTGAAGACGAAGCCGCTGAAGGCGGCGTCGCCCGGCTGCACCATGCGGTCGCCGGAGTGCCGCGGCCCGGGGCCGAGCGAGTTCGACAGGAACCCGTCGAGCAGGAGCTGCACGCCGAAGTTGTTCATCGCGCTGCCGAAGTAGACGGGCGTCAGCTCGCCGGCGTGGACGCGCGCGGGATCGAACGCGTCGCCGAGGCCGCCGAGGAGGTCCACCTCCTCGCGTGCCTTGGCGTGGACTTCCGGGCCCAGGCGCTCGGCGAGCGACGGGTCGTCGATCCCCAGCACCTGCACCGGCGCCACCTTCGCGTTGAGGCGCGTGCGCTCGAAGACGTGCACCTGGCGCGCGAGCCGGTCGTACACGCCGCGGAAGCCCGGGCCGTCGCCGAGCGGCCAGTTCACCGGGAACGGCGC
>JBEAUK010000126.1:0-46210 GCA_041161465.1 Planctomycetota bacterium
TTCGGGAACTTCGCCGGCAGCACGCACGGCTCCATGAGCCGCTCGTCGTAGTTCGGCTTGAAGTCGACGGTCTCCTTGTCGAGGTCCTCCATCAGCGTCATCGCCGCGGCGGTCATGCGCGCCTCGGTGTAACGCATCGCGGCCGGCGGATCGCCTTCGATCGAGCCGAAGTTGCCCTGCTTGTCGACGAGCATGTAGCGCGTCTTCCAGTCCTGCCCGAGGTTCACGAGCGTCGGATAGATGACGGCCTCGCCGTGCGGGTGGTAGTTGCCGCTGGTGTCGCCGCAGATCTTGGCGCACTTGATCTGCTTCTTGCCGGGCGACAGCTTGAGGTCGTTCATCGCCACGAGCACGCGGCGCTGCGAGGGCTTGAGTCCGTCGCGCACATCGGGGAGCGCACGATCCATGATCGTGCTCATCGCGTAGGTGAGGTAGCTCTCGTGCAGCTCGCGATCGATGTCGAGATCGATGATGTTGTCGTGCTGCGGAGCCTGTCCGTCACCGCCGCCAGCCGGAGTGTTGGATGGAGTGTTTGCGCCTTCGGCCATCGGAAAAACGGTCCTTTCAGACCTCCTCGGAGGAGAGCCGAAAGTATAGCCGAAACCGCCCCGCGCCGTCGGGCGCGGGGTGCGCGAAGATGCCTTGTTTTCTAGGGGTTTTTACGCATCCCGCACGCCGACCACCGCGATGCCGAGCCGGTCGGCCGCGGCGAGCACCGCAGGGCGGTCGACGAGGATCACGCGCCCGACGCCGACGGCGATGCAGCCGCCGCCGGCCTTGTGCATCGACTCGATCGTCGAGACGCCGATCGTCGGTACATCGGCGCGCATGTCGTGGCCGGGGCGCGCGGTCTTGAGCAGCGTCCAGCCCTTGCGCCGGCAGAGCTCGCCCGCGCGCGCGATCATGCGGTCGGTGCCCTCGACCGCCTCGACCGCGATGACATCCTTCTCGCGCACGGCGATCGCCTGACCGATGTCGAGCGAGCCGACCTGCTTGAGGAGCGGCCAGCCGAAGTCGATGTCGCCGCGCTGCTCGTCGGTCGGCTGGCGCTTGGTCATGACGCCTTCCGAGGCCATGTGGTCGGGGATGTAGGTGGTCGAGTCGATCAAGACGAGGCCCTCCTTCGCGAGGTCGTCGGCGAGCACGGTGAGAAGCGTGGCGCTGCGGCGGTCGTGGCGCAGCTTGCGGTACCAGAGGTTGATGGCGCGCCAGTCGGGCAACTGGCGGAAGAGGCGGAACGGGTCGTGCATCCGCGCCTTGGCGACGCGTCCGACCATGACCGCCTCGGTGATTCCGAACCGGCGCGCGAGACGAAGCCAGCGCCCGAGCTGCACGACGCCGGCCTCCGCGAAGTCATCGCACAGCGCAGGCAGCTCGGGTACGAACTGGTCGCGCAGCCCTATGCACGAAACACGGCGGCCGGACGCGCGGATTCCCTTCGCCACGATCACGGGCAGCTGGCCTTGGCCCGCGATCAGCCCGATCGGAGCGGCGTCGGCGCGAGTGGCGTGCGGCGCTGGCGATGTCATCGGTTCGTCTTCGGTCCCATCGGCAGGAAGCGGTCCGGGTCGGCGTGCACGGGCGCGGCGGCGTGCTGCTCGAGCCAGTCGACGAGCGGCGCAAGGTCGGTGCCGAAGTGCAGGATCTCCCACACGGCCTCGCGCACGAACTTCTCCTTCACCGCATGGTCGATCAGCGCCTTGAGCGGCAGGTAGTAGCTGTGGTCGTCGAGCACCGCGATCGGCTTCGCGTGATCGCCGATCTGCCGCCCGACGAGCGTCTCGAAGAACTCCTCGTAGGTTCCGAGGCCGCCCGGCAGCACGAGGAACCCGTCGGCGCGTTCGACGAGGAGCCTCTTGCGCTCGCGCATGGTCTCGACGACCACCAGCTCGTCGCAGCCGTCCCAGCCTTGCTCGAGATCGAGGAACTTGCGCGTGATGATGCCTTCGACGCGCCCGCCTGCGGCCTTGCAGGCGCGCGCGGCCTCGCCCATCAGGCCAAGCCCGCCGCCGCCGTACACGAGCGTGATGCCGCGCTGGGCGAGGAGCTCGCCCGCCGCGCGCGCCGCGACCGCGAAGTGGGGATCGAGGCTGCGTGAGCTCGAGCAGTACAGGGTCACGGATCGGAGCGCCTTCATCGCGTGTACCTTACCGCACCGCCATGCTCGGCATCGTCCTCGGACTCCTCCTCCTCGGCTTCGCGCTCTCGGCGCCGCTCACGGGCCTCCTCACGCGGCTCGGCATGCGCGTGGGCGCCCTCGACACCCCCGGCGCGAAGGGGCATGTGAAGGAGCTCCGCAAGGTTCCCAACATCGGCGGCATCGCGATCTTCTGGTCGACCGTCCTTCCGCTCGCGGTCGGGCTTCTCACGCTCTACGCGATGCCGGAGCGTGTGATCGAGTGGGCGCCGGCGATCGAGCCGTACCTCGCGCGCGCCAAGGCGACGCAGGGCGACTGGGCGGTCCTCCTGATCGGCGCGCTCGCGCTTCACATCATGGGGCTCTACGACGACCGCCGGGCGCTCTCCGCATGGCCCAAGCTGTTCCTGCAGCTCGGAGTTGCCCTCGGCACCACGCTCCTCAGCGATGTGCGGCTGCTGCATGCCTTCCTCGGGAACTATCCCGGCGGCGAGGTCTTGAGCATCGTCATCACCGTCGCGTGGATCATCGTGATCGTGAACGCCGTCAACTTCATCGACAACATGGACGGCCTCGCCGCCGGCATCGGGGCGATCGCGGCGCTCTGCTTCATGGTCGCGACGATCCTGAACGGCCAGTGGTTCATCGCGTCGGCGCTCGCGCTCCTCGCCGGATCGCTCGGCGGATTCCTCGTCTGGAACATCCCGCCCGCACGCATCTTCATGGGTGACGGCGGCTCGCTCTTCATCGGCTACATCCTCGCCTGCCTCGCTGCGCGCACGACCTTCGTCGACACCGCGCATCCGGACTACGCGCTCGGAACGGCGTGGTACGGCATCTTCATGCCGCTTCTGGTGCTCGCGATCCCGCTCTACGACGGCGTCTATGTGACCGTCTGGCGCGTGCGCCGCGGCAAGAGCCCGTTCGTCGGCGGCCATGAGCACATCTCGCACCGGCTCGTCCAGCTCGGGCTTTCGAAGCGCCGCGCGGTGTTCGTGCTGTGGCTCCTGACGGCGGTGACCGCGATGAGCGGCATCGGGCTCGGATTGATGAAGCCATGGCAGGCCGCGCTCGTGGGAGCGCAACTCCTCGGGATCTTCCTCGTCATGCTCATCCTCGAGACGAGCGTCGCTCGCATCGAGGATTCGCCCGCACAGCCGCCCGTGAAGCCGGGTCCGCAATCGCCTGATGGCGGGGAGACGAAGCGGTGAACGCGCAAGTGCTGCGGCTGACGGGATTCACCGGCATACTCTCGGTCGCCGCGCTGCGCGCGCTCGTCTCGGTCCAGCCGCAGGTGCTCTTCGATGTCGATCCGGCGCGCGACGCCGCGCCGATGCTCGCGATCGGTCCGGTTGGCTCGGGCATCCTCGACCTTGTCCTGCTCGTTTCGGCGGCGCTGGCGCTTCTCGGCGAACTGCTCGCGGGCAACGGCATCCGCCGCCTTCCGCTGGCGCTTGCGGCGGTCGGATCGGCGTGCGCCGGGCTCCACGCGATCGGAAGCTCGATCGACGCGTTCCGCGGCGGAACCTGGATCGCGGCGGCGTTTGCGTTCGTCGCGCTCGCGCATCTCGTGCGCGAGCGGCGCCTGCGCATCGCGGCGCTCGCCGTGCTCGTGGCGGTCTCGGTGCCTCTCGCCGTGCGCGGCGCGGTGCAGGTGACGCGCGAGCACGAGGACACCGTCGCGATGTACGACTCGAACCGCGCCGCGTTCCTCGCGGAGCGCGGATGGGATCCGGATTCGAGCGCCGCGCGCACCTACGAGCGTCGCCTGCGGCAACCCGAGGCCACCGGTTGGTTCGGCCTGTCGAATCCGTACTCCTCGATGATGGGCGTCGGCCTCGTCGGACTCGGGGCGCTCGCGATCCTCGGTTTCCGCCGAGGTCTCGCGGGCCCCGCCGCCGCGATCGGTGCCGGCGCGCTCGGCTGCGGGGCGCTCCTCTTCGTGAACGGCGGCAAGGGTGCCATCGCGGCCACGGCACTTGCCGCGTTGCTCGCCGTGCTTCTCGCCCGCGAGAGGCTGAAGCCGCGCGCGAGCCTCGCCATCGTCCTCTCCGTGCTCGCGGTCGCGCTCGTCGCTGCGCGTGGATTCATCGGCCCTTCGCTCGGCGAACTCAGCGTGCTGTTCCGCTCGTTCTACCTCGAGACCGCCGTGCGCATCGTCGCGCAGCATCCGATCCTCGGAGTCGGTGCGGAGCTCGTGCAGAGCGAGTTCATGCGGCTCAAGCCGCCGAACTGTCCCGAGGATGTCACAAGCGTTCACTCGATCTTCGTCGACTGGATCGTCGCGCTCGGTGTGTTCGGCGTCGCGTGGGCCGCGATGGTGGCGCTCGGCCTGCGCGGCGTGATTCGCGTCGAGGATCGAACCGAGGCGCCGACGAAGGAGGCGGTCGGGCTTGACGCGAGCGCGTCGGTGCTTGCGCTTCGCATCGGCGGCGTCATCGCGGTCGCCGCGCTCATTCTCCAGTCGCGCGTGGATGCGCCGGCGCTCGATCAGACCGCGCTCATGATTCGCGCGCTCGGGCTCGCCGGACTTGTGCTCGGCGCAGCATGCGCCGCGCGCATCGCGGAGGAACTCGAGGGCCGACTCATCGCGGCCGTCGCGCTTGCGGTCACGACGCTCGTCCTCGTGCACGCCCAGATCGAGCTCACCGCATGGCTTGCGGGTTCGGCCGTCCTCGTGCTCGCGCTCGTCGCGGTGGGAACCGCGCTTCCGGCCGGCGGTTCGTCGCGGCGATCCGCATGGCTCTCCGTCGCGCTCCCGATGCTCGCGATCGTCGTGCCCGCGATGTCGGTGCTGCGCGAGCGCGAGCTCGACCGCCAGCTTGTCCTCGCCGCGGAACGCGTGCAGCCGCTCGCGGAGATCCGAGACACCTTCACGGCATTCGCGACGGCGCGTGCGCGCAACGAGTCGACCGATCCGAGTCCGCTCATCGAGGCTGTCGGGCTCGCGGTCGGACCAGACCGTGCGGCCCCGGTCGTCGCCGCGATCGGCGGCGACAAGGCGAACGAACTCGTCGACGCGCTCGTCGCGGTCGACGGCGTCCTTCGTCGCGAGGCTGCCGACATCCTGGTCGCCGCCGCGCAGAAGAACCCGGCGAGCCGCGTCCCGATGGAGGCCGCGATCAAGCAGCTCGCCGCGAGCGGGCGGCGCACCACCGGCGTGCGCAGCGCGCAGATCATCGATCGCGACGCGTTCGCGAAGGCGATCGCCCTCGCCGAGAAGCAGGCGGTCGAGCGCCCGGGATTCCGCGCGTATGCCATGCGCGCCGACCTCGCCATCGAGAACCTGCAGCGCGCCATCGCGTCGCGAGACGAATCAGATGTGCGGGGGGCCGCGGAAGAGTCGATTCGCTGGGTGCGGCTTGCCGTCGAGGCGCAGCCGTTCAATGCACGGCGTCGCATCGATCTCGGCGACGCACTGCTCGCATCGGGCGATGCGCGCGGCGCGGCCGAGGCCTACGAGCAGGCGCTTCGGCAGGACGATCTCACCGCGCTCGATCCGCTGATGCAGCTGTCGACCCGCGAGCGAACGCGCGTCCAGACTTCGCTCGAGCGGGCGCGTGCGGCAGCGGCGACGCCCGCGCCCGCGCCGTGACGGTCACGGCACGCGAACGACCGAGCGCGCAAAGACACGCGTCATCACGATGCCCCGGTCCGGCGGAAACTTCGCCATGCCCTCGGCGCGCAGCGCGACGGCGGGTCCCGACGCGTACGCCTCGTATGCCTCGCGCGATGCGAAGTGATAGCGGCTCTCGACATCTCCGATCGCATCGGCGGTCTCCGGCTCGAACTCGACGAGTTCCGCGTCGATGGCTCCGGCCCTCACGACATCGGCAAGGTGCCCGCCCGCAAGCCATGCGATGAAATCCGCGCGCACCTCGCGGTTGGTGAAGCGCGAGCGCACGGCGTAGAGGAAGCGCGGTTCACTCGCCACGGGAGGGCTCCTCGCCGCCACCCGACTTCGTGCCACGGGCGGCGTTGATCGCGTCGATCACCTGCTGCGGGGTGTAGTCGCTCGCGTTCAGCACCACGCTGCCATCGCGTCCATAGACGAGCAGCAGGGGAATGGTGACGCGATTCGATGCCTTCAGCAGCGCGTTGCCCGCCTCGTTGTTGCCGGTGAGGTCGACCTTGATGGCAGCGACATCGTCTGCATTGAGCTCGCGCGAGACGCTCGGTTGATTGAGCACGAGCGCCTCGAGCGTCTTGCAGTTCGCGCACCACTCTGCCGTGAAGTCGATGACGACGACTTTCCCGTCCTTCTGTGCGGAGGCGAGCCGATCGGGCGTGTAGTAGGTCCAGTCGATCGGTCCCTTCGCGGTCTGCGAGAGTCCGATGAGCAGGCTCACCGCGAGGATGAAGACGCCGAGGCCCCCGAACAGGATGCGGTTGCCGGTCTTCGGCGTGATCGCGATGGTTCGCCAGGCGAGCCATCCGCCCGCCGATGCGCCGAGCAAGGCGACGAACCACCAGTAGAGGTGGCTTGGCGGCTCGGGCGGGGTGACGAGGAGACCGGCCGTGCCGGCGCCGATGAAGTACGCGGCTGCGGCAAGCAGGAGCAGCCCCATCACCTGCTTGATGAGGTCGCTCGCCGGTCCTGTGCGGGGCATCTTGTCGACGAGCTTCGGGAACGCGGACAGGATCAGGTAGGGCACCGCCATGCCTGTTCCGACCGCGGCGAACACGGTGAGGATCGTGGCGGGACTCTGCGTCGTCGCCCAGGCGACCGCGGTGCCCATGAGCGGCGCCGTGCACGGAGTCGAGAGCACCGCCGTCATGATGCCGAAGCCGAACGACCCGAGGTACGAGTCGTGCTTCGCCTCGATCATGTAGACCCAGTCGGGCAGGCGCATCGCGAAGAAGCCCGCCATGCCGATCGCCATCACGCCGATCACGACGCCGACGCCGATCGTGAAGAGCGGCTCCTGGAAGAGCTGGTTCGCGCTCGTGAAGCCCTGCACCGTCGCCATCAGTACGCCGAGCGCCATCCAGAACGCGACGACGCCGAGCGACATCACGAAGCCGAGCGCGAAGCACTTCGCGCGGCTTCCCTGCGCCGCCTGCGAGAGACCGATGATCTTCAGCGGAATCACAGGCAGCACGCAGGGCGTGAAGTTGAGGAGCACGCCGCCAGCGGCCGCGATCAGCAGCAGAAGCAGGAAGCCGGCGCCGTTCGGATCGATCGAGAACTTGAGCGTGAAGAGATTGAACTCGAGGAGTTCGCTCGGCGTCTCGCCCGATCGGATCTTGCCATAGATCGAGGGGTCGAACGCGGTGAACGCCGCCCCGGGGGCACCGCCCGATGCGCCCGGCTCGATCGTGAAGCGTGCGACGGCGTCGAGCGTGGTCGGCGGATCGCAGCGCTCGTCGTTGCACGCTTGAAATCGAACCTGAAACGGGATCTCGACCGCGCCGGGCTTCGCGTCGGCCTTGATCGAGACGGGGACGAACACGCTGAACGATCCTTCGTGGACCGCGTACTTCATCGGGCCATCGCCAAGGTTCATCTCGACCGCGTGGAGCTTCGGCCACTGCGCGAACGCGAGGTTCAGATCGACTCCGGGGATCTCGAGAGGCTTGCCATCGGGGCCGTCCGCCACCGCCAGCACCGTTGGGATCGCGCCGCTGAACGCGTTCATGCCGTCGAGTGAGGCGCCCTTCTGAGGCCACATATGCCAGCCCGGGGCAAACCTGAACTCGATGGCGATCGGGAGATCCGCGCCCGGGGCGGCCTTGGGCGCGGAGGGGAGGGCGGTGATCTCGAGGACCGCATCAGGCTCGGCTGCGGTGATCGAGTTCCTCGGGGGGGTGAGTCCCGGGATCCCGGGCTTCCCAGGCGCGAACTGGGCGCTCGCGGCGGGGGTCAGCAGCGGGAGAAGCGCCACGAAGGCGGCGGTCGCCAATGCCCAGATCCCGAGCCGAATCCGCAGCCAATGGCGTTGGAACAGGCGATCGGTCGGAAAGGCAGCCGCGCGCTCGGTGGTTCTCATGACGCGCATCCTACGGGCGCGGATCGGTTCCGTTGCCATGCGCGCGGTGGGTCAGGCGGCGTGGTGCGCCTGCGCCCGAGTTTTCGGTCTCTCGGGACCCGCTGGCCGCCCTCCGTCGTTCAAGGCGGGCGGCCTCGGACGCCGATGATCGATGAGAGGTGGCGCGTGCTGCGGCGGAGCCGACGCGGTCGCCGAACAGAGGTCGCGGATCCGCGTCCCCTCTGCCCACAGTTCCGCGGAAGGAATCCGCGTAAGGAAGTCATGGGAACCGAGGTCCTGAACCAATCCGAAGTCGACGCGCTGATGAGCGCGACCGAGTCAGGCGAGGCCGCGCCGGAATCAGTTCCGACGCAGATTTTCTCGCGTGCCCGTCGCGACAGCGACCAGATCGATATCCAGCCGTACGACTTCAAGCGTCCCGAGCGAATCTCGAAGGACCAGATGCGGGCGCTTGAGATGCTGCACGAGACCTTCGCCCGAAACTTCGGCGCGTCGCTGTCCGGCTTCCTCCGCACGATCGTCGAGGTGAAGGTCGTCGAGGCGGCGCAGATGACCTACTCCGAGTTCATCTCCAGCCTGCCGAATCCGACCAGCTTCAACCTCGTGCGGTGTCCGCCGCTCGAAGGCCAGATTTGCCTTGAGATCTCGCCGCTCGTGAACTATCCGATCATCGACCGCCTCCTCGGCGGCTCGAACAAGGAACTGTTCATCCCGCAGCGGCCGATGACGCTCATCGAGACGCGCCTGATCCAAAAGATCCTTCAGCGCGCGACCGTCGGGCTTCAGGAGGCGTGGGCGGGCATCCGCAAAATCGAGTTCGCGCTCGGTGAGATGGAGTCGAACCCTCAGCTCGTCCAGATCGTTCCTCCGAACGAAGTCGTGGTCGTCATCGGCTTCGAGGTCAAGATGACCAGCCGAACCGGACCGATGAGCCTCTGCATCCCGTACAACGTCATCGAGCCGCTGATCGAGGACCTCTCGGCGCAAAGTTGGTTCGTGACCGGCAAGAGCAAGACCGGAACCGACACCGCCGAGCGGATCGCAGGCGGGCTCTCTTCGGCGACGGTCGAGCTCGAGGCAACCCTCGCCACGACCACCATCTCGCTTGCCGAACTCAAGTCGCTTGAGGTCGGGGACATGATCGTCACGCATCGACCGGCCAACTCTCCCGCGATCCTCGGCGTCGAGGGTCGGCCGAAGTTCATGGCGCAGATCGGTCAGTACCGTGGGGGTCGCGCCCTCAAGATTGAGCGGCCGATCAAGCCGCACGAGCGGATCGATCTAAGTGGAACAGGCATCCATTAGCGCCTAAAAGCGCCGATCCTATAGAGATATCGTGCGATTTCATCCGAACATGCGCCCGGGAGAGTCCCTAAGCGCGAGTCGCACGCGATGCTCGTCGCAAGTCGCTGAGAGAGAAGATGTTTGACTCTGCCCCGCAGGGTCGATATCTTCCATGTTCTCCCAAGCGGATACGTGCCGCCGAGGAGTTTGTTTGTGGTCTGCAACCGAGAGGTTGGGTCCCCGTCGTTTGTGTTGCGGTGGTTCGCGTGTGCGACCCGCTCCGCAGTCCAGATGGCGTGTGCACAACCCGATTGAGGTGTGTCAGTTATGTCACAGCCCTTCGATCAATCGATTGGCAAGACCGTTCGGGTCGGGCTCTGGCGATGAGGCCGTGTGGGTCTCATCTTCAGTCCGCCTCGGGCGCTGTGCAGGCGATGGTTCGTCCGCGTTGGCTGTTTGGCCAGGCGGCGGGCAATCGGGCTGTGCAGCTCGGGTGTGTTGAGACGCGCGTGTGTGTTGACGCGCGTCAGTGGAAGTTGTGTTTCACCGGATGTGGTTCGATTCTGGAGGCGCCTCTGAACAACTGAGGCGCGACAGTTTCCGCAACGAAGCCGCGCGCATGCGCGCGAGCAGAGAAGCGAGCCTCGTCCGGCCACGGGCGCCTTTGGGTGTCCGTGGTCGTGTGTTTGGTGGTCGCGCGGTGCGGTCGCCGTGTGTGCGAGTGTCTCTTTCGTGGTCAGGTGATCCTGACCGCAACATCCCAGCTGCCGCGCAGGTCGCGGCGACAACTCAACCGAGGCGCCGACAGTGGATCGCCTCGGACAACTCATCAAGGGGCCCGTCATGACTTCTGAAACGCTTCGTCTTCTCGATTCCATCGCTCGCGATCGCAACATCGATCGGGAGCATCTCATTCGCGACCTGGAGATGGCCATGGTCAGCGCTGCACGCAAGCACTTCGATTCGCTCGACACCGAGGAGTTCGGCTGCGAGATGGATCGTCTGAGCGGCGCGCTGTCCATCTGGCGCAACCTGCCCGACGGCGGCCGCGAGATGATTCCGATCGAGAAGCTCGGCCGCATCCCCGCGCAGACGGCCAAGCAGGTCATGATTCAGAAGTTCCGCGAGGACGAGCGCAACGCCCTCCTCGAGGAGTTTGCCAAGCGCCAGGGCGAGATCGTCACCGGCACCGTCGTGCGTCAGGAAGGCCCGGCGCTCATCGTGCAGGTCGACCGCGCCGAGGCGTTCATGCCGAAGTCGGAGCAGATTCCAGGCGAGCTCTTCAAGCCGGGAGACCGCATCCGCTGCCTCGTCCACGAGGTGCGCGACGCAGGCAGCCAGGTCAAGATCATCCTTTCGCGTGCCCGCCCTGACTTCATCCGTCGCCTCTTCGAGGCCGAGGTGCCCGAGGTGGCTGAGCGCGTGATCGAGATCAAGGCGCTTGCCCGCGAGCCCGGCCAGCGTTGCAAGGTCGCGGTCGCGAGCGTCGACTCGAAGGTCGATGCGAAGGGCGCGTGCATCGGTGTGCGCGGCAGCCGCATCCGCAACATCGTCGACGAGGTCAACGGCGAGAAGATCGACATCGTGCTGTGGAACGAGTCGAGCCAGGTGCTCATCTCGAACGCGGTCCGTCCGGCCGCCGTCGAGGAGGTCAGCCTCTGCTTCGAACTCGGCCGCGCCACCATCATCGTGCGAGAGGATCAGCTGTCGCTCGCGATCGGAAAGCGCGGACAGAATGTGCGCCTCGCCGCCAAGCTGACGGGCTGGGACATCGACATCCTCACGCCGACCGAGTTCGCGAAGGGCCTCGAGATCCTGGGCGAGACGCTGCGTCCGATCGCTGGCGTGACCGACGAGCTGCTCGACAAGATCGGCGCGCTCGGCATGATCAGCGTGTTCGATGTCGAGGAGCTCGGTCCGCCGATGCTCGTCGAAGAGCTCGGCCTGACCGAGGAGCTGTCCGACGAGATCTGCGCCGCGGCGTCCGCGCGCGCCCGCATCGTCGAGGAAGAGCGCGCGGTCGAGGCCGCGAAGGCCGCCGAGCGCGCGGCCGAGGAGGCTGCCGCCACGGACGCGATCCTTGGTGGCGAGTCGGCGGCTGGTGCAGTGACCCCGGACGCCGACGCAGAGAGCGCGGCGGACTCGATTCTTGGATTTGGACGCTCAGGCCGTGTGAACGACTGAGCGATGTGATTGTCCCGCCCGCGCGCGTCCGGACGCGCGGGCGGAGGGGGAACGGATCCGGAGGGGAATGGATGGATTGGTTGTGTGACTCGGTGTGCCCGATGGTCGGGTTTGCCGGGTGAAGTGATCAGGAGGACCGCTTGTCGAAGAAGCCCGCGTCGCAGAAGGTGCATGCACTCGCCAAGGAACTCGGTGTGAGTTCCAAGGACATCGTCGCCTGGTGTCAGAAGGAAGAGATCCCTGACATCGTGAATCACCTCTCGAATGTGAGCGCGGGTCTCGCGGAGACTCTCCGCGCCGCCTTCAAGGACGCCGCACCCGCAGCGCAGTCGGCCGAAGCCGAGGCGACCGCAGACGCGGGAGAGCAGGGCGCAACGGCGACAACGACCAAGACCAAGAAGCCCTCGAAGAAGGCAGCCGCCGCTGACGAGGATGCGGGTGGTGACGGTGCTGCGACTGCCGTCGCGACGCCGCCCACGGACGCCGAAGCTGCGCCCCGCGCGGTTGCCAAGCGTGCGACGAAGAAGGCAAGCCCGGCGCCAGCGGCGCCCGCTTCGGAAGTCTCCGCTGCACCGACCGCAGAGGTCGAGGCAACGGTGGCTGTGCCCGCCGCTCAGGCGGTGACGCCGGCCGCGCCCGCGGCGGTGACAGAATCCGTCGTCGCCCCTGCGGCACCGGCGGCTCCCGTCGTTCCGGCGGCGCCGGTGCGCCCGACGCTCCGCGTTCCTGCAGGCCTCACTTCGCGCCCGACGGCTCGCCCAGACGCTGTCTCGCCGGCCGCGCCGACCAAGCCGCCCGAGCCTCCCGCGGCTCCATCTCGCCGCGTCATCACCGCGCCTCCGCCACCGCCTGCATCGCTCGTCGATGCATCGGGTGCTGCGCCCGTGATGAATGTCCCGAAGCGTCCGACGAACATCGGACCCGTCGGACCGCAGCTTGGTTCACTGCAGAAGACGAAGCTCAGCGGGCCTCAGGTCGTGCGCGTCGAGCAGGCCGACAATCTGCCGGCCCCGCCGCCGATGCGTCGCCCCGGAACCGCGGGTGGTCCTGCGGGAACAGGTGGCATGCGCGGTGGCCGTACCGGCACCGGCACGGGACGCCCAGAGGTCCGCGGCCGAGGCGGCATCGGTTCCTCTCGTTCTGGTCGCGCCGGTGACAGCGCGCGCCAGCAGTACGGCTCGCAGGATCTCCGTGAGCGTCAGAGCCGGCTCGATGCGGCCAAGGGCTTCATGTCCTCGCATCGCAGCACCGGGTCGCGTTCGTCGGGCATGGGCGGCGGATCGCAGGGTCGCGCCGAGCGAAAGCCGGGCGAGGTCCAGCAGGTGCATGTCGCCGAGCCGCTGACGATCAAGGAACTGTCGGCCGCGACGGGCATCAAGACGAGCGACATCATCAAGAAGCTGTTCCTCGGCGGCACCATGGCCACGCTGAACAGCGCGATCGATCGCGAGAAGGCGATCGAGATCATGATGGACTTCGACATCGACCTCATCGTCGAGGAGGCGAAGTCTGCCGCCGAGATCATCGAGGAGCGCTTCAAGGACCGCGAGCGCGTCGACGAGCGTCGCCGTGCGCCGATCGTCACGATCCTCGGCCATGTCGACCACGGCAAGACGAGCCTGCTCGACCGGATCCGCAGCACCAACATCGCCGCGGGCGAGGCCGGCGGCATCACCCAGTCGACGCGTGCGTTCAGCGTGCCGGTCAAGGCCGGCGCGGTCGATCGCGTCGTCACCTTCATCGATACGCCGGGTCACGAGGCATTCACCTCGATGCGAGCGCGTGGCGCGAAGGTCACCGACATCGTGGTCCTCGTCGTCTCCGCGGTCGACGGCGTCATGCCGCAGACGGTCGAGTCGATCAACCACGCGAAGGCGGCCGGAGTCCCGATCGTCGTCGCGATGAACAAGATCGACCGTCCCGATGCGACCGAGGCGACCATCCGCCGCGTGCTCGGCCAGCTTGCCGAGCACGAGCTGAACCCGGTCGAGTGGGGCGGCACCACCGAAGTCATCAAGACGAGCGCCACCCGTGGCGACGGCATCCAGGAACTCCTCGAGATGCTCGACTACCAGGCCGAGCTCCTCGAGCTCAAGGCAGACTTCGGCGGCATGGCGCGAGGCACGGTCCTCGAGGCCTCCATCGAGGAAGGCCGCGGTCCCGTCGCGCGCGTCATGGTGCAGGAAGGCCGCCTGAAGAAGGGCGACTTCATCGTGATCGGCCGCGGCTACGGCCGTGTGCGCGACATCATCAACGACAAGGGCGAGCGCATCACCGAGGCGTTCCCGTCGACTCCGGTGGCGATCTCCGGCATCGACGAGCTTCCCGATGCGGGCGACAAGGCCTTCGTGGTCGAGTCGATCCGCGCCGCGGAAGAGGCTGCCGAGGAGCGTCGTCGCATCGACCGCGAGCGCGAGCTCGCGGCGCCGAAGATCACCCTCGACAACATCTTCAAGCACCTCGAGAAGCAGGGCCGCAAGGAACTCGCGCTCGTCGTCAAGGGCGATGTGCAGGGCTCGGTCGAGGCGCTCAAGGGCATGCTCGCGAAGCTCCCGACCGAAGAGGTCGTGGTGTCGGTCAAGAGCGCGTCCGCCGGCGGCATCAACGAGAGCGATGTCTCGCTCGCAGAGGCGACGAAGGCGATCATCGTCGGCTTCAATGTCACCTCCAGCGGCAAGGCGCGTCAGCTCGCCGAGTCGAAGGGCATCGAGATCCGACTCTACGAAGTCATCTACGACCTCATCGACGATGTCACCAAGGCTGCGCGCGGTCTCCTGGCTCCCGAGCTCAAGCTCGAGGTGCTCGGTCACGCCGAGGTCCGTCAGGTGTTCAAGATCTCGAAGGTCGGCGCGATCGCCGGTTGCTATGTCACCGACGGCGTGGTGGAGCGCAATGCGCAGATCCGCGTCACGCGCGACGGCATCGTCGTCGAGAAGGACCGCCGGCTCGAGCAGCTCAAGCGGTTCAAGGACGATGCGAAGGAAGTGCGCGCGGGCAACGAGTGCGGCATGAAGATCGTCGGCTACGACGACATCAAGGTCGGCGATGTGCTCGAGTGCTACAAGACGGTGACGGTGCAGCGGACCTGACCCACGCAGTGAGGCGTTCGGTTGCGATCACAGTTCGAGGCATTGAACAGAGTCAGCGAAGGAGTCCCGGGACGCATGAACCGCGACGAGCCAGAGAAGAAGAGCCCCAAGCCACGGCGCCCCGAGCGTCGCGGCTCGGGTCCGCTCGGCCCCGCGCGGGCGCCGTCGGATCGTCCCGCCCAGATCGCGGGCGAGATCCGTCGCGCGATCCAATCGGAGCTTTCGCGCGGCTTGAACGACCCGCGGGTGCGGGGAATGGTCTCGATCACGGAGGTCGTGCTCTCGCCCGACCTTTCGGTCGCACGGGTGCGCATCTCGGTGATGCCCGATGACCGTGCGTCCCTCACGCTGTCGGGCTTGCGCGCAGGCGCTGGATTCCTCCGGCGCAGGGTCATGGACGAGACGCGCATTTCCCGCGTGCCGAGGCTCGAGTTCGAACTGGACGATCGCATCAAGCGTCAAGCGGCGCTTGATGAGGCCATCCGCGGCCCGGGGGTTGCGGATGAGGCAGGGGCGGCGGCGAAGCCCGCTGGAGAGAAGAATCTGGAGAACCCACGCGATGAAGGTTGAGCCTGTTCGTGGACCAAAGTTCGCAGCGCTCGTGCGTCGACACGGAGGCACTCCGCTTCCGGTCGTCGCGGTGCTTGCCGGGCATGAGCCAAACGACCCGCTCGCGATCCTGCTCACGAACTATCTCTTGTGGGAGAGCAGCCCTGCGCTCGCCGAGGAGGCGCTTGCGCGTCTTTCGCGCGTCGTGGTCGATGTCAACGAACTTCGCGTGATGCTCGAGGGCGAGGTCACGGAGGCGATCGGCGAGAAGTATCCCTTCGTCGAGGAGCGCTCGCGTCGCCTCCGCGCGACGCTCAACGATGTGTTCCGTCGGCAGCATCGAACATCGCTCGATCATCTGCGGAACGCGTCGCGCAAGGATCAGCGCGCCTACATCGAGGGCTTGGCGGAGATCCCGCCGTTTGTCGCAGGGCGGACGCTGTCGGTGGCGTTTGATCTGCCCTCGCCCTTCATCGATGACACGACCGTCGAGCTCCTGCATCAGCAGGGCGTGGTGGAGCCCGCCGCGACGACGCTGGAAGTCAGCCAGTGGATCGCGAAGCACCACCGCCTCGAGGAGATGGGCAAGGTCAATGCGGCGCTCAGCGCGCTCAATCGCGAGGGCTGGGATGCCGCCGGCCGCAATCCCACCAAGATCCGCGCTGCATACCTCGCGCGGCACGCGCAGTTCCGCGCGGTCGAGGAGGCTGCGCGGCAGCGCGTCGAGGACGAGAAGCGCGAGAAGGCGGCGGCTCTCGAGAGGGCGGCCGAGGAGAAGCGGCTTGCCGAGATCGCGCGCGAGGAGGAGCGGGTGCGCATGAAGCGCGAGGAGGAGGAGGCGCGGATCCGCGCCCGCGCCGAGCGCGAGGCTGCGCGCATCGCGGCTGCGACCGCGCGCGAGAAGGCGCGCGTCGAGCGTGAGGCCGAGCGTCTGCGCCGCGAGGCGGAGCGTGCGCGGCAGGCGGAAGTCAAGCGTATCGCTGCGGAGCGTGAGGCTGCGCGCCGTGCCAAGGAAGAGGCGCGGCGCAAGGCGCGCGAGCAGATCCTCGCGCGCAAGGCTGCCGAGAAGGCGCGGATCGAGAAGGCGCGAAAGCTCGCGCTCGCGAAGAAGCAGGCGCTGCAGCGGAAGCTCGCGCTTGCGAAGAAGGCCGCCCTCGCGAAGAAGGCCGCCCTCAAGAAGAAGATCATGCTGGCGAAGCGCGCCGCGATCGCACGCCGTCAGGAAATCGCCCAGAAGCTCGCTGCGAAGAAGAAGCTCGCGCTCGCGAAGAAGGCGAAGTCGAGAAAGTCGGGCGCCTCGAAGCCGGCTGCGAAGAAGCGGCTGGCCGCGACCAAGAAGGCGCGCGGGCGCAAGTCGTCGTCCGGGGCTCGCAAGCGTCGGCGGTAGTGTCGCCGCTTCAGGCGGCCCGGATCCGCCGGCGGCATCGGTTCGATTGATGTTTGCTCAGGCGAGGTTCGTGACGATGCAGCGGATGGCAGCGACGCTTTCGGCTTCCGCGACAGGCGCGGTTCTTGTGCTCTGTGCAGGCCTCTCGGGCTGCGCGTCGCGGCCTTCGGAGCCGACATCGGCACAGTCGCCGGATTCGGTGGCTCGTTCCGAAGCAGGCGGCACGCCTTCGGCGCCGACGATGGATGTGCCGTCAACGGCAAGCCCGTCTTCCAAGGTCATCCCGTCGTTCCCGATGCTGTCGCTCGGAACAGCGCAGTCGCGGGCGTCCATGCCGGCGCGCTCGGTCGAGGAGCTTCGACGCGAGCTTCCAGTCGTGCGTCCGCTGCCGCCGCTTTCCGAGGAGACCTCGCGCCTCATGTCGAAGGCGGCCGAGGCGCTCGCGCGCAACGATCTTGAGATGGCTGCCGCTGCGGCGAGGGAGGCTGCCCAGGTTGCACCGGATCGTCCGGAGCCTGTCGAGGTTGAGTTCCTGGTGGCGCTGGGCGCGGGACGGCCCTCCGATGTCAGGGCTGCGATCGCTCGCCTCGGGGAGCTCGATCCACGCAACTCGATCGCGATCGCGTTCGCCGGTCTCGAGGGGATCCAGAACGGCGACGACCGGGCAGCGGTTTCCGCGCTGGCGTGGTTCGTCGGTGCAGATGCGCTGGCGCGTCGCGGATCGGTCGTTCCACTGCCAACCGCGGTTGGCGAGCTCGAGGAGCAATGCGCGTTGAGTGCACTTCGGCTCGGGCAGCCAGCAGCCGCACTCACGGCTCTCGACGCCGCTTCGCGTCTGTCCGCTGACGAGCCGGCGATACAGGCGAGGCTCTCGCTCTTGCGCGCGGATGTGCGAAGGGCGGCTGGCAGCGACGCCGATGCGATCGAGGCGCTCGAGGCAGCCATCGACCTTGCCATGGGCGCAGCGCAGCGAGGTGACGCCAACGCGGCCGCGATGGCACGCGGGGTTGCACTTCTTGCCTCGATCAGGCTTGATGCGTTGCGATGTGCGATCGGTAAGGTCGATGAAGCGCTCGAGGATGCCGTCGAGGCGGTGCTTCGCGACGAGGCGGATTCGGTTGCGCTGGTCCGAGTCGAGCGCATCGCACCGGCGTCGAGCGCGCAGGCGCGCGAGCGACTCGCGGCCCGGCTTGCCTCGGTCGCGGAACCGACCCGCGGGCTCCGTTTCGCGGCGGCACGATCGCTGTTGCTCCGAGATGGGGGCTCCGATCAGTTGGTGCGGCGGCTCGTCGAAGATGCACGCGATCGCCCTGCGCTTCGGCTGACGATGCGCCTCCTTGCGGCGCGCGGTGTCGATCGCGCAGTCTCGGCTGCCTGCGACACCGTGTTGGCGCAGCCGAATGAGCTCGATGCGGTCGCGAGAGCCCTTCTTGGCTGCGGCGCAGAGGTCGAGGTGATCCTGGCGGCGCTCGATCGCGATGGAAGCGGGGCTGCGGGTGACGCGCTGCGGAGCAGAATCCACGGCCAGTACGGGTTCTCGGAGGAGGCGTTCGCGATCGCGGACGCCGCGCGCACGCGTGATCGTGCCTCATCGGTCGCGCTGGCGGCCTGCGCGTTCGCCGCTGCAGAGCTTGAGGACGAGACGCTGCTCGCTGAGGTCGATGACGATGCTGTCGGTGCCGGCAACGCGATCGCGCGCACGCTCGCGGCATGCGCGTTTCGGCTGAGCGACTATCCACGGGCGCGAGAGCGTGCGATGCGTGCGATCGCGCAGGATCCGACCGACACGCGCGCGCGTCTTCTCGAGTTGCTCGCGGCGATCGAGCTCGGTGCGGATCGGGAGCAGGCGTTGCGCGAGATTCGGGCGATTGCGGCAGGGCGTGACTCGGTCGCCGCCGATGCCTTCGCGTTGCTCTCCGAACTCAACCGCGGTGTGCGCCGAGATGCTCGGGAGTCCGTCGACGAGTCGCTGGAGACGGCAATGACTCTCGGCGAGGAGGGCCCGGGCGAGGTCGGTGAGGATGCCGAGATTCGGGCGACGAACCTGCCGAAGCCACGAGAAACTGCGCAAGCCCTGCTTGCCGCCGCGACCGAACTCGATCGCATTCGTCACCCGCTGGCCGCTGAATGCTTGGCGCTGGCGGAGGAGGCCGACCCGTCGCTTGAAGCGGCACGAAGATTGGCGGCGCGTGCGAGCCGACCCGACGCGCCGAAGGCGCTCTCGGCGTGGACCCAGGCCATGATGGCGGACGCTCCCGGCCTGCCGTCGCGTCGACGGGTTCAGGCGGCGCTGCGCGAGCCGGTCGTGGCTACCGAGCTCCCCAAGGGTTCGATCGTGGCGCGTTTCGATGCGCTTCAGCTCACGAGCGATGTTGTCCGGTCTCGGGATCGTGCGGAGCGAACGGCACTGAGGCCGCGAACAGCCGCTGCGACGGCCGCCTTGGCAGAGGCGCTGGTTGCGGCGGGTGATTCGGCCGGCGCGGCCAAGGCGCTGGAGTCGATCTCGGCATCGACCTCGGGACCACTTCCACCACGAGCAGCGCGAAGGCTGTTGAAAGCGGCGACGGCGGTGGCGGTTCGCGACTCGGCGAGTGTCCAGTCGATGCAGCAGGTCGCGACGCAGGTTGCGGTGCGGCTCGCAGGCGTCGGACCCGAAGAGATGGCGGCGGTGATGCGGCTGGCGATCGCCGCGCGGGTGAGCGAGCGTGAGCTCGAGACGATCTCGGCGATGCTTGCGAGCGCATGTCGCGCGGAGATTGCGGAACCTCGTGAGCGCTTTGGCAGCATGTTTGGCTCGCTGCTGAAGGTCGAGGAGGATCCGTTCCCTCTCGCACTCCTTGCAGATGCGCTCGCACGAGAGAAACGCCTCGATCCTGCGCTTCGAGGCTTCCTCGGCAATGCGGCGGTCGCGCTTCAGGCCTCGGCCGGTGGGCCGGCATCACGCTCTCAGTCGCTTGTGCGCGCGCTCTTCGAGCAGGGGGCGCCGGCCTTCGTGCGGCCGGGCGATGAAGCGACAACACTCGGCGAGTCGTTGCTCAGGGCGGCAAGCGCGTACTCCCTCGTGGGCGAGATCGGTGGAAGCGACGAACTTCTGCGGGCGGCGATCTCCGCGGATTCGTCGTTGGCGCCTGCATTGAACAACCTCGCCTTCTCGATGATCGAGTCGGGAAAGGTGGACGCCGAGGTGGTTTCGCTCGCGGAACGCGCAGCGCGATTGGTCCCCGATGATCCATCTATTCTCGACACTCTCGGTGTCGTCAGGTACCACCAGGGGCGGTTCCGCGACGACGCTGCGGGCCCCGGCGCCATCACGCTGTTCCGTCAGGCGTTGCGCGTGGACCCGGATGACCCATCGCTTGCGACGCTTGATCACCTTGGCGACACCTTATGGCGCGATGGCGACCAGGCCGGCGCGATCCGCTGCTGGCAGCAGGTCTCGCAGGTGGCGAAACTGCGCTACCCCCCGGACGCGATCGCTCGTGGATTGGCCGAATTCCAGCGCCGGGAGTTCGGCTTCCAGCTCGTGTCGCCCGTGGAGTTCGTGCAGAAGGAGTACGGACGCATCGTGGATCGCGCCGAGCAGAAGCTGCAAGAGGTCGCGCGAGGCGTTCCCCCTTCGATCGCGGAGTGCCGTGCGGTACCCTGAGCGCGTCGGTGTTTGACTTGGAGTTCATCGGTCGAGACGAGTCGAGATCGGCTCGGTGGCACGAATAGGAAGCAGTCATGGCAGGCCATAGCGCGTGGAAGAACATCAAGCATCGGAAGGCCGCGGTCGACAAGAAGCGCGGCAAGGTCTGGAGCAAGTGCTCGCGGGCGATCATGGTCGCGGCCCAGAAGGGCGGCGGCGATGTGCAGTTCAATCCCTCGCTTCGCATCGCGGTCGACGCTGCGCGCGCCGCGAACATGCCTCGGGACACCATCGAGAAAGCGATCAAGAAGGGCACGGGCGAAGGATCCGAGGAGCGTTATGACGCTGTCCGCTACGAGGGCTACGGTCCAGGCGGCGTCGCGATGATCGTCGAGTGCCTCATCGCGAATGCGAACAAGGCTGCTGCCGATATCCGCGTGATTTTCGACAAGAACGGCGGCAAGCTCGGCGTGCCGGGTTCGGTCGCGTTCGGATTTGGACAGAAGGCGCAGGTGATCGTGTCTGATGGCGCCACGGAGGAGAAGCTGATGGAGCATGCGCTCGACGCGGGCGCGGAGGACATCCAGGGCGAGGATGGCGCGTATCAGGTTCTTGGTGCGCCCGCCGATCTCATCGCGATTCGAAGCGCGATCGAGTCCGCCGGCATGACGGTGGAGAGCGCTGAAATCGTCTGGGTTCCCCTTCAGACCGTCGAGGTTCAGGCGGCGACACTCGCCGATGTCGAGCGCTTGATCGACGCGCTCGAAGACCTCGACGACGTGCAGCGGGTGTACACCAACCTCGCCTGATCGCGAGTATCGAACAGTTCGCGCGGTTCAGTCGCCCGCTATGGTCAAGGCGTGGTGGTTTCTCGTGACGCGGTCCGCGTCGTCCGACGGGACAATCACCGCTCGGGGAGCGGTTCGGGAGGCTGCGCGGCGGGCGTCTCGGCTGGCGCAGCCATGGGGTCTTCGGCTGGAGCGGAGTCAGCTGCGGAAGGCGCAGAGGAGCCGCTTTCCTCCGATTCGGTCGGGAGTGGTGGCGGAACCGGCGTTTCCTCGCCTGCGGTAGCGGGCGGGGTTGTTGCGCTTGCCGTCGGTGGACCGAGGAGAGTTCGAAGCTGCGCGAAGTAGCGGTCTGCCTCGCGCCAAACGTGAGCTGGGACAGACACCTGGCGCGCTGTGAACTCCACGATCGGTGCGTCGAGTGACTCGTCACGCGAGAGCACGACCTGAATCCTCCATTCCTCCTGTTCCTTACGCGGATCGGAGAAGGGGGTCACGTAGAGACGCTTCAGGTAGCGGTAGACCTCCAGCCGCTTGCCGGTCTCGTCGACCATGACCTGGTTGTCCTGAACCTTCCAGTCGTCGTATTCAGGAGTTCGCGCGGCGGCGACCATTGCACTCCAGACTTGGTCGTCACCGTAGCCTTCAAATGTGGCAGACCGAGTGGTGCAGCCCGACATCGAGACGATCAGGGCGGCGACAGAAACCGTGGCGAACGAGGTGGTGATTCGCATTGGAGAGCTCGGGCCGAGGGGCCTTGGGTGCGCGTTCATCGGCAATTTGGGATGGGGCGGTGCAGAAGCCTGAGTATCCGACGCAAATGGGCAGATTCTCTCGAAGGCGGCGGCGGGGATTCTCGGTACCTTTCCCGAATGTCCGAACCCGATCATTCGTCAGGGACCGATCCTTCCCAGCAGCGGCCCCTCGGCGCATCGCAGCCGACTAGCCAGACGGCGGAGGACACTGCGGCTTCACCCCAGCCTCGGGATCGTCGGTTGCTTGCAAGCGGGATCCTGGGACTGCTCTGGATCAGTCTGCCTCCTCTCGCGGGGATCTACATTCTCCTCGACCTGCAGGACATCGCCCGATTCCTTCAGCAGGATCTCTCTCACGGGTTCTGGGCCTATGTGGCGGTGTTTGCGATCACGGCTGGGCTCGGGCTACTTCCGACCTACTCCCAGTCTTTCCTTGGTGGATGGGTGTTCGGGATGCAGTGGGGGCTGCTGGGAGCCATCGTGGGTTTCACCGGCGGTGCGGCGATCGGCTACCTCTTTGCGCGGCTCGTGACTGGCGACAGCGTTGATCGCTGGATCGATCGCCATCCGCGTGGACGGGTCATTCGCGATGCGCTTGCACGCGGCTCGACCGGCCGCACATTCCTCATCGTGACGCTCCTGCGCTTGCCGCCAAACTCCCCGTTCGCGATGACGAACTATGCGCTGAGCGCGACAAGGGTTCCATTCTGGCTCGCGATGACCGCGACCCCGATCGGGATGCTGCCACGAACGGCGATCGTCTGCTTCCTCGCGGCGGCTGCGGTCTCCGAGGGAGCCCAGAACATCAAGGAAGCGGTTGAAGACAAGCCGCTTTGGGCATTGGTGTTCGCCATTGGCAGTTCGATCGCAGCGATCGCGATCATGGGGCAGCTGGCAAACAAGGCGCTTGCGAAACTCGCAAAGCACGAACGGCCGGTATCAGAGGGCACCGATGCCGGCGCCACGAGTGGATGAAGTCGTGAGCCTTGGTTGCAGCCTCAGTGCACCGGGGCACAGGCTTGCTTGCGCTTGGGCCGAATGAAAGACCCGCGGCGAGGCGCCACGGGTCTAGGTGAGAACGCGCGAAGAACAACGCGATTCGCGTATCAGGCGCGGCTTCGGTACGAGCCGTCCGAGGTGCTGATGATCACCTTCTCGCCAGTCGTGATGAACGGCGGGACGCGAGTCTTGAGCCCTGTTTCGCAAGTCGCTTCCTTCAGCTGGTTCGTCGCGGTTGCTCCCTTGATGCCCGGAGGCGTGTCAGTGATCGTGAGGGTCACGACGAGGGGGAGTTCGACCGAGATCGGCTTGCCATCGCACCAGAGCACGATGATCTGCGAGTTTGGGAGCACGTAGAGGGTGAGATCGCCGACGACTTCCTTCGGCAACTCGACCTGCTCGTAGCTCTCGAGGTCCATGAAGACAGCCATGCTGCCCTGCTGATAGAGGTATTCCATCTGCCGGCGGTCGAGGTCAACCTGCTCCACGTCCTCGCCGGAGCGGAGGCGCTTGTCGATGAGCGATCCGGACTTCAGGTCACGGAGCTTCACCTGGACAAAGGCGCGGAGGTTGCCCGGGGTGCGGTGCTCAACCTCGGTGATCAAAAACAACTTGCCATCCATCTTGATGGCCATGCCAGGGCTCAGGTCGGTGCTATTCACGGTGTCCTCGCGGAGTTAGATCGAACAGGCTAGCAGAATCCGATGCCGCTAGGGAGATTCTGACTGGCGTAGGAACCGCGGCGTTTGATTCGAGGGTGTCCAACGGATGAGGGTGCGCGCGATCGGCGGCCGAACGCGGGAAGCAAGACTCCCGCCGATCGCATCTCGTCAACAAATGTGCAAAAAGAAAGACCCCCGACCGAGGTCGGGGGCGGAGGGAGGGAAAAGGGCTCTTTAGGAGGAGTCTTGCGACTCAACTCAACAACAACATGCCACGGATTCCGGCCCCTCCAAACGATGCAGCCGAGTTTTTCGTCATTTTCCTCATAACCCGCACGGCTCCTACAGAAGGAACCGAAGTTGTCCAATAACCGTGCTGCTTGGTCAACGATTCTCCCTCGATCCCCGAGGAATGGGATTCCGCTGCGTCTGTTCGCAACGCAACCCAGACGGTTGGCCGAAGGTAGCAGGCCATCACGCGGCGAGGAGATCCTCGAACCGCCGTTAGACTCTGCGCCCGCTACTGCCTCTCCGTACACGCCTTCAGGACCCCTCATGACGCTTCCACGCTGCCGCGGCCTCTCCCTCTCTTCTGCCAATGTGCTTCCCACTCTGGCTTTCCTCCTTGGGGTTGCCGTGCTTTTCGGATGCGAGCGTGGGGAGAACCCCGTGGGCGCTGGGTCCGTGACCGCTGCGAAGCCTGAAACTGCGAGCAGCGCCGAGTCTGCTCCGGCGCCTGCTGCTGTGGCCGCTCGGGTGGATGCGCCGCCAGCCGCAGTGAGCGACACGCCCGCTCAGGCGACGGAGGAAGCGGAGGAGCCAAAGGACGAGGCGCCCCCGATCACGCTCGATCCGGCGGTGCTCGACTTCGGCATCGTCCCGCCTTCGGAGACGCGCTCCGGGGTGGTCAAGATCGTGAACACCGGAACACGTGAGCTGGAGATCCTCACCGTTCAGCCAAGTTGCAAGTGCACGACTCTTGAGGATCTCGCTGGCAAGAAGATCCCCGTCGGTGGTTTTGTTGAGCTCAAGGCCGAGATGAAGGCGCAGTCCTCTCCGGGCAGCAAGAAGGCCGAGGTCAAGATCCTCATCGATGGCTACACCCAGGTCGTGAACGTAATCCTGCGGAACGAAGTCTCTCTCCCCGTCCGCGTGACGCCCGCCTATCTCAATGTGGTGCCAGGGCAGCCTGAGAGCGGTCGACTTGTCGTCGAATCGATCGACAAGCAGCCCTTCCGCATCTGCGCCGTTGGAGGAAAGGCTCCAAATCTCGTTGGATTCGATCCCAGCAAGGATGAGCCGCGGAATCAGTATCTGCTCGACTGGGACTTCAAGCGCGACTTCCCAGATGGGAAGGCGCCGCGATACTGGCTCATCGAGACCGACCGTGCCGATGCGCCGCTGATCGACATCTTCGTTCGCCACACATCGACCTTCCCGAAGGTGGCGTTCAAGTTCACGGAGTACCGCCACACCTTCGGACGAATGGAAGAGGGGTCGTCGCACGACTTCTTTGTTGAGATCTCCGAGCTCGGCCCCGGCGAGCGCATCGCCACTGTGGCGACTGGCTCGAGCAACGCCAAGGTTGATTTCCTCGGCGTCGAGACAGAGGGGACCAACACCAAGATCAATCTGCGTGTCACTCCGAATCCGGGCGTGGTCGGGCTTGTCTATGTGCCGTTCACGGTCTACTCAAACAAGCGCCAGCAGGAACTCACGGTCTGGGGTCAGATCGTGCCGAAGGGCACAACCGGCTGCTTCAGCCGTTGATCAAGAATCTGGCTAAGACTCGAAGGCTTCAACGTCTTTGAGTGAACGCATCAACTTTGTTCAATCGCAGCCGGCTCCCGCCTCGGGGGCCGGCTGTCGTATCAACCAAGGCCAGTGAGCACCATCCGTGTCCCGGCAAAGCCGAGCAGAAGAGCGAGTACGCCCCGTGTGAGGTCGACTGGGAATCGATACACGAGGGTCGCGCCGATGTTCCCGCCGAGCATTGCTGCAGGCGCGAGGAGGGCCGCAAGGAGAAGGGACGACTTCGCTGAGAGCGGCTCGCCGGATACAGACTGCAGCGAACCGATGGATGCATTCTTCGCGAATGCGCCGATCACGCACGCGGCGATCATTGCGACTGCGGAGCTTGCGACGGCCTGGCGCATGGGCAGTTTGGCCGACTTACGGAGCAGCGGCACCATGATCGCTCCTCCGCCGATACCGAGCAGCCCGGATGCGAAGCCGCCCACTGCACCGATCAGCGCAGAGAGCGAGCGAGGTGAGTTTCTTATCTCAGGTTCTTCCTGGTCGGGCTTCCGACGTAGGAGCGAAATCCCCTCCGCGAGGGCGCAGTAGCAGAGGAAGACACCGAACATCGCCATGAGCGGCTTGGCGGGAATGGCGTTGCTGACCAGCACCCCGAGGAGCGCAGCCGATCCTGCCGAAAGCGCCATGACGGGCACGATGTCACGACGAATCGTTCCTCTTCCCCGATGTCGCATGCTCGCGGCGGCCGCGACAAAGACGTTCGCGACAAGGGCAGCTGCTTGGTAGAGATGCTGATTCGGTCCAAACGAGAGCGTCAGGGCTGGAATGATGAAGACCGAGCCGCCGAGCCCGAGCAACCCGCCGAGGCAACCACCAATCAGCGCGATTGCCGCGATGACGATCATGTCTGCGCCGGACCAGGACATCCCGTGCACCCTAGCAGCAACTGCGGCGTACGAGTCGTCCTCGAAGCGGATGTCTTCGGGTCCTTATCTCATTCGCGTCGAAGCCTTGCGGTGGCGGCAGCTTTCGGCGGCGCTACGAGACCGTCATGGTCGAGCGCAAGCGACCGAGGGAGCCCGGTTCGCCACGGGCGGATCACCTCAAGAGGTGTCGATGTCTTTGTCAGGTGGCTCGGGATCGCTCGCGGATCCTATGGGTGACCACGCCGAGCCCTGCGCGTTCGCTCGAGCACCTGCCCGAGGAAGAACCAAGGGACGCCATCGTGAGGAACCGGAGGGCTTCCAGCGTGGCAGCCGCCTCCCGAGCGAGGTTCGTCGGTCGATCGGTTGTCCACTTTCCCCGGAGCGCTTCCTTGCCGCACGCGGTGAACCGCTGCGTGGCGAGATTACTCCGCAGGAAATGCCTGCTCCTGGTGGATCTCCGAACCCGATCCGAATGAAGATCGTGAAAGCAGCGTCTGCTTGGTTGGATTTCACGGGTGCGGGGCTACGATTTGCCCCGCCTACGCCTTGTCGTGATGGTGTCCCAAGGCCCTGCACTCGGTTCTGGATGGAGCGAATCGTTCGATGCACCCCGTCGACAACAACCTCGATGGTGACGCGCACCTCAACGCGTCTGCGTCGGCTGCTGCGGCGCGCCGGCGACGGTCGAGGGCTGTCGCAGCGAGCGCGTTTCTCCTCTCGGCGAGCCTTGTGTCGCTTGGGATCTCGACAGGTCGAACCGCGCTGAGCTCGGCGACCACTCCCGCGATGGTCGACGCTTCGACCGCTGCGTTGGCGCCCTCGTCGCCGGTTGCCACGGGTTCCCTGGGGGGCTTCTGGCTCTTCGCGGGGACGTCGCGATCGACGGAGGCCGACGGTGATCGGATCCGAGCCGCGCTCGTCGGACTGCGCGAGTTCAACGGCCGACCGGTTCGGGCTGCGTACACGATCCGCATGCGGGTCACCGCCTACAGCCCGGACGAGCGCAGTTGCGGGGCGAGCGCCGACGGGATCACCGCCAGCGGATACTCGGTCTTTACGAACGGCGGTGCCTTGGTGGCGGCTGATCCTCGTGTGCTGCCGCTTGGTTCTCTGGTGAGCATTCCGGGGTATGACGGCGGGTCCGTTGTCCCCGTTCTCGATGTCGGGGGAGCCATCAAGGGCAATCGTCTCGATGTGCTGTACCCGACGCACGAGGTCGCCATGCAGTGGGGGGTTCGCGACCTTGAGGTCACGGTCTGGGAGTATGCGGACGGTCTTCCCAACGGCTTCAAGCGCCTCCGCCGCCCGACGAAGTAGGTTCGGCACGAGCCGCCCGACAACGAGCAGAATCGAAAGCGCAACGCCGAGCGCAAGCGCCACGGACAGCTCTCGGATTCCACGGAGGAGCCGAAGCAGCGCTGCCCGCCACGCGGCCCATGGTTCCAGCGCCGTCGTGGGCTTCGCCGTCGCATCAGCTGGGCGTGAGATGCTCATGCGGCGTCCCCGATCCGCATGCGGTCCAGGATCCGGTAGTGGATCGCCTCCGCGATATGCGACTCCGTGACGGCTGCGCTTCCATCGAAGTCGGCGATCGTGCGGGCGACCCGTCGGATTCGGTCGTATGCGCGTGCGGAAAGCCCGAGGTCTCGCATCGCGCTCTCGAGCATTCGCTGTGCAGGTCCCTCGAGCACGCAGGAGCGGTCGAGCTCTCTGCCTCCGAGTCGGGCGTTCGGACGCCCCGGGCCTTGGCGCGACTCCATGCGGCCGCGCGCCTCCAGCACCTTTCCGCGCAGGTCTGCGCTCGATGCGCCCGCCTTGGTTGACTGCAGCGACGCGAACGCGACGGCACGAACCTCGACATGCATGTCGATGCGATCAAGGAGCGGACCTGACAGTCGACCGATGTACTTCTCTTGCGCGCGGCGCTCGGTCGCACTCTGCGCGAATCCACCCGCGTGCGTTGGGTTCATCGCTGCAACGAGCATCGTGCGTGCGGGAAACCTCAGCGACCCGTTCGCACGCGCGATCGTGACAAACCCATCCTCGAGCGGCTCCCGGAGGCACTCAAGGGCCACCCTTGGGAACTCGGGAAGCTCGTCGAGGAACAGGACGCCATGGTGCGCGAGGCTGACCTCTCCAGGTCTCGGCACGCTGCCGCCACCGACGATCGCCGCGGAGCTCGCGGAGTGGTGCGGCGCGCGGAAGGGCCGTTCGCGTATCAGCCCCGCCCCGCGCGGCACCGCTCCGATCGAGGAGTAGATGCGTGTTACCTCGAGCGCCTCATCCTGCGTGAGCGGTGGCAGGATTCCCGGCATGGCCCTCGCCATCATGGTCTTTCCGCTTCCGGCCGGACCGATGAGCAGCACGTTGTGCCCGCCCGCGGCGGCGAGGGCGATCGCGCGCTTTGCGGCTTCCTGCCCGCGCACTTCCGCGAAGTCGAGCGCCGCTCCGAACGGAGGCGGGCACTCGGTCGGCGGGCGCTCGCGCGGGATGTCGTAGAGTCCATTGAAGAAGCCGACGGCCTCGTGCAGCGACTGGACGCCGTACACCTCGATGCCCTCGACCGCTGCAGCCTCGGGGGCATTGGCTGCGGGCACCAACACGCCGCGCAGTCTGTTCTCGCGGGCGAAGGCCGCGAAACTCGTGGCGCCGCGAATCGGACGCACGAGACCATCGAGCGCCAGCTCTCCGGCGACCGCGAAGCGCGCGAGCCTCTCGTCGGCATCCTCCCCGATGATCCCCTGAAGCCGGAGCACCGAGAGCGCCATGGGAAGGTCGTACACCGGTCCCTCCTTGCGGAGGTCGGCTGGGGCGAGGTTGATCGTGCACAACCCGCGTGGCGTCGGAAACCGACAAGCCGCGAGCGCCGCGCGGACGCGCTGGCATGACTCGCGCACGGATGCGTCGGGAAGCCCGACCACCACCATGCGGGGCTGCGCCTTGTCCGCGGACTCGCCTTCACGCTCGGGCGTGAAGCGCTCGTCGCTTTCGATCTCGACGGGAAGGGCGTCGATACCCCTGAGTGCGAAACTCTGAATGCGTTGCATGGACCCCGTTCTACACGGGGTTTGGACGCATCCTCGATTTTCCTACACTTTTGCAGGAGAGATTGTCACCCGATCACTCGAGCCCCGGCGCGAAGCCGCGGCGCATCGTGTTCTCGCAGACCGCGCGCGGCTCGACGAACTGCAGCAGATAGTCGCGCCCACCGGCCTTCGAGCCGATGCCCGACATGCCGAACCCGCCGAAGGGCTGGCGACCGACGAGCGCGCCCGTGATGCCGCGGTTGAGATACAGGTTTCCGACGCGGAACTCGCGGCGTGCGCGAGCGAGGTTCGCAGGCTTGCGGCTGAAGACGCCGCCGGTCAACTTGTACTCAGGCGCGTTCGCGATCGCGAGCGCCTCGTCGAAGTCCCTCGCGGGCATGACAGCAAGCACTGGTCCGAAGATCTCTTCGCGGGCGAGCCGATGCTCGGGCTTGATGCCGCTGAAGATCGACGGGCCGACGAACGGCTTGCCGACCTTCTGCTCGAGTCCCGCGGGGACATCAAGGGTCAGCTCATGCTTGCCCTCTGTCTTTCCGATCTCGATGTACGAGCGGATCTTCCGCGCCGCTTCCTCGTCGATCACGGGGCCGATGTCCGTGCCCGGATTCGTCGGATCGCCAACGACGAGCGCGCGCGTCGCACCCACCAGACGATGCAGGAACGCCTCGTAGGCGCTGCCAACGACGATCGCGCGGCTCGCTGCGGAGCACTTCTGCCCGCAGAAGCCGAACGCGCTCTGCCGCACCGCAAGCACGGCTTCGTCGAGGTCGGCCGAGGTGTCGATGATGACGGCGTTCTTGCCGCCCATCTCGCAGACGACTTTCTTGACGAACTCCTGCCCCGGCGCGACGACTCCCGAAGCCTGCACGATGTCGAGGCCGACCGCCTTCGAGCCCGTGAATGCGATCAACGCGACGCGGGGATCGCGGACGAGGGTCGCACCGACCGTCTCGCCGGGGCCTGCGACGAACTGCAAGGCTTCGCGCGGGGCGCCCGCGCGCCACAGGATCTCGCACATCGTCTTCGCGATCGACGGAGTCTGCTCGGCGGGCTTGACGACGACGGTGTTGCCGGTCACGAGCGCCGCGACCGTCATTCCGCAGCAGATCGCCAGCGGGAAGTTCCATGGAGCGATGACCGCCGCAACGCCGCGCGGCTGATACCACTGCTCGTCGAGTTCGCCGACGAACTGCCCGAGCCGCTCGGGCTCGAACAGCTTCGCGCCCTCGCGCGCGTAGTACTCGCAGAAGTCGATCGCCTCGCAGACATCGGCGTCGGCCTCGCGCCAGACCTTGCCCGACTCCTTCACGATGGCGGCGCTGAGTTCGTCGCGCCGCGCGCGCATCTCCGCTGCAGCGGCGACGAGCACGGCCGCGCGCGTCGCATACGGGGTGTCGCGCCACGACTCGAACGCGCCGTGCGCGGTCGCGACCGCGCGCTTCGCATCGTCGGCGCCGCCTGAGTTGGCGACCGCAGGCACGCTCGTGCGCGCGACCGCCGCAGCGAACTGGCCGCGCGCCTCGGCCAGCGCGAAGTTCCTCATGGGCTCGGTGTAGAACGGGCGTCCATTCGAGATCCCTGCCGGGGATGCGCTCAGTCGGTGCCGCTCGGGCGCCTTCGCGATCCGCTCGACGCCTGGATCGGAGTCAAACGCGCGGTGGGGGCTCGCAAGCAGGCGGTCGTTCGACGCGTTGTCCTTGAAGCCCGCCTTGAGCCACGACTCGTTCGAGCTGTTCTCGAGCAGTCGGCGCACGAGATACGCCATGCCTGGGATCAGCTCGCCGATCGGCGCGTACTCACGGAGCCGCAGGTCAAGCTCGACCGCGGCGGCCTTGAGCTGGTCGCCCATGCCGTAGAGCATCTGAAGCTCGAGCGCCGACTTCGGCAGCCCGCGCTTCTCCAGCGCGGCAAGAGTCGCGGCGATCGAGCGCGCGTTGTGGCTTCCAAGCGCAAGCTTGACGCCGCCCTCGCCCGCGCGTGCAGGCGTCGAGGCCACGAACGCGTGCGCCATGCGCTCGAAGCTCGCATCGGTGTCGACCTTGCGGCTCCACACGGGGACGGGCCAGCCTTGCTGCTCGGCGTTGATCGTCTCGTAGTCCCAGTACGCGCCCTTCACGAGGCGCACCGTGACCTGACGGCCCGTGCGCTTCGACCACTCGATGATGCGGCGCGCGTCGTCGTCGCCGGAGCGCAGATACGCCTGCATGGCGAGACCCGCGTGGAAGTCGTGCTTCTCGCACGCCCGCATGAAGAGCTCGAGCGTCAGGTCCTTGAGCGCGAACTGCTCCATGTCGAAGTTCACGAAGACGCCCTTGCGCTTCGCGGCCTCGAGGATCGGGCCGAGATTCTCGAGCAGGCCGCGGATCGAGCCTTCGGTGTCGATCGGGTCGACGCGCGCGGAGAGCGAGCTGATCTTGATCGACACATTCGTGCGCGGGATCGCGCCAAGGTGATCCGTCTCGAGACGCGGGTTCGCGCCCCAGGTCGCGACGGTCGACGGAAGGTTCTCGATGAGGTCGAGGTACTTGCGGCGGTAGGCCTCCGCCTCCTCGTCGCTCACGCACGCCTCGCCCAGCAGATCGACCGAGAAGCAGAGCCCCGAATCCCAGATCTTCCGAAGGGAGGGCAGCGAGCTCGCCGCGTCGGTGCCGCAGATGAACTTCGAGGCCATCGAGGTGATCTGGGTCGACATCGTCTTGGTGACGACGCCCTTCATGAGGCCGCCGGCCTTCAGCGCGGTCGCGACGAACGGCGGCGGGGTGACGCCGGGCTGCGCGAGGTAGTCGGTGAGGTGCTCGTAGACGGAGTCGTTGTCCTTGAGCGTCGGGAAGCAGTCGACGAAGCGGAAGATCTGGACCTTGAAGGCCTCGTCCTGCATCGCCCAGTCCATCAGTCCCTCGGACCAGACCGCGAGGACATTGGTCTTCGCGTTACGCGCGCGGTGGAGGAAGTCCGCGCCGATGTCGAGCGTCCGCGCCTCAAGCGCGGGGTCGACGGGCGTGACGGCTCGCCCGGCAGGGGTCGTCGGAGCTGCGGGTGCGGGCTGGGCGGCGGGCTTCTTGCGCGTGAAGAACATGGGAAGCCGCGCAGTATAGATCGACCGAGACCTCAGGCGGACGCAAGAAACCCCGTGAAAGCCGCGGAATCCATGGTGCCAGCGCGCAGGGCGGTCGCGGCGCGATCAGAAGCCGCTGCGCGCCGTCGCCGCGGCGATCGCGCGGTCGTAGCAGCGGATCGTGCGAGTCGCTGCACCGTCCCAGTTGATGCCGCGGATCTCGAAGTTGCCGTGCTCGACGAGCTGGCGAGAGAGCGGGGGGTGACGCAGGACCGCGATGATCTTGTCGGCCATGTCCTCGATATCCCAGAAGTCGACCTTCAGGGCGTGCATGAGGACCTCGCTCACGCCCGAGGACTTCGAGATGAGGACCGGCACATTGTGGCTCATGGCCTCGAGCGGAGCGATGCCGAAGGGTTCGCTGACGCTCGGCATCACATAGAGATCCGCCATCGAGAAGACACGGGCGATGTCGCGACCGCGCAGGAATCCCGTGAACAACACCTTGTTGCCGATTCCGAGCGTCGCCGCCATCTCGATCATGCGCTGCGCCTGATCGCCCGAGCCCGCGACCACGAACTTCACGTTGTCCATGTACTCGAGCACCTTCTTCGCGGCCTGAATGAAGTACTCGGGGCCCTTCTGCATGGTGATGCGGCCGAAGTAGAGGACGATCTTGTCCTTCGACTCGATCCGCTCGATGCCCGCGGCCGTGGGATCGAGATCGACGCCGTTGTAGACCACATCGATCTTCGAGCCGTTCACGCCGTAGCGGTTGATGCAGACGTTCTTCGTCAGCATGCTGACTGCGATCGCACGGGTCGCGCCATGCATGCCACGGCGCTCGATGTTGTAGATCTGCTGGTGCGGATGCTCGCCCGACCGGTCGAACTCGGTCGAGTGCACATGCACGAGCAGCGGCTTGCCCGAGAGCTTCGCGACGGCGAGTCCGGCCGGATAGGTCAGCCAGTCGTGCGCGTGGATCACATCGAACTCGAGGTTCCGCGTCGCGTCCACCACGAAGCGCGCATAGCGGTCCGCCATGCCGAGGAGGTCGCCGGAGTAGTCCGCTGCATCCGCGCCGCGCGATCCGACGGCCTCTTTCGGGCGGTCGGCCGTCTCCGGCAGCGCGGTCGCGATCGCGTGCTCGACGGGGTCGCGGGTGAGCTCCGGAAAGGCGCCAGCCTTGGCGAGCGTGCGGATCCGATCGATGCTCCAGCCCGCCTCGCGCATGAGGCGCACGGCCTCCGCGATGCGCGCCGGGGAACTGCCGCTCGATTCCGCGTAGACCGAGGGATACTCGCCGGGAATCTCGATGAAACGGGTCGACTGGAACTCCGAGACGATCTTGCTCCAGGACTCCTGCTCCGTCACGGTCATCGCGCCGTTCGGGGCGACGGGGGGCTCAGGCACGCGCGCGGGCTCGCGCACGACGACCGGACTTGAGGCGCCCACCGGCTTGGGAAGGCGGCCGGTCGTGCGCTCAACCGTCGCGCCCGGTGTCACCAGGCGGACATGGGATGCGCCATCCGGAGGAATCGTCTTCGGCAGGACGAAGGTGACATCGACGCCTTGGCGGTCGAGCGCCTTCGTGAGGCCGTAGCACGCCGTGCCGAGACCGCCCGTGATGAACGGGGGGAACTCCCAGCCGAGCATGAGGACTCGTAGTGCCATTCCTGTTTTCCGCTGCCTCTCGATGGTTCTCGCCGCGCCCGCGTGGCACGGCTGGCCCATCGACCCTTGGGTTACTCGTCGTCCTTTTCGCCACCGACATCGCCGAGGGCGCGGAACGCGGCCTCGTACGCGAGGAGAAACTTCGAAGCTGTTTCCGAATCTGCGACCGGGACGGCGTTCTCGAAGGTGTAGAGCTTGTCGTCGTCTCGGAAGTGCTTGATCGACGGGACCTTGCCGCGCCAACCGAGCTCGGCGAGTTCCTCCTCGACCAGTTCCTCGATCGGATCGCCGTAGTGCATGAGATCGGACTCGATCGATTCGCTGAGCCACCGGTCCGGGGTCGCGAAGCGGACGACAAGGCGTCCATCGACTTCCGCGAGTTCGTACCACGCGGGCTCGGGACATCCCTTCGCATGGCAGCGGAGGCGATCGGACAGCGTCTCGATCTGGCTGAAGACGCCGCTCGACGAAACCCGACTGTTGACGGTGTTGAGAAGTTCACGCATGGCGCATTTTCCGAAGGGCAGCCATGGTAGCGGGGGATGCCCTTCTCGCGTCACCCGCTTTCTCCCCATTTCCCTTGTGGGACGCCTGCCCTCAGCGGTGCGGGAGATTCAGGAGGAATGCGTCATGTTTCGGTTGGCGGCCGAATTCGGGCTTAGGATGCGGTCGGCTGGCGAGGCTGGCACAGGCGATGGCAGCCGTGCTGGAGGCGTCATTTGCCGGCATGCACGCCCGTTTGCGAAGAAGAGGGAACGATTCCATGGCTCACGAGACCACTCCAGACCACACGCGCTCCGGCGGATCGCAGGCAGCCCCGGCTCCGCAGCGGTGGACCGTGCGCACGCTTCTCGCGTGGATGGTGCCGTTCCTGAAGGAGCGGGAGGTCGACAACCCGCGCGCGATCTCGGAGATCCTTCTCGCGGAGGTCCTGAAGGTTGAGCGCCTTCGGCTCTACATGGAGCCTGATCGCGAGCTCGCGGCCGAGGAGCTCGCCTCGTTGCGCGGGCTGGTCGCGCGAGCCGGCCGACATGAGCCTGTCCAGTTCCTCGTCGGGATCTGGCCGTTCCTTGGCCGCGACTTCGAGGTCGCGCCATGCACGCTCATTCCGCGACCATGCACCGAAGGATTGGTCGAATCCGCGCTCGATTGGTATCGCGAGCGGGGTGCGGGCGGGGTACGCGTCCTCGACCTGTGCACGGGCACCGGGTGCATCGCAGTGAGCCTTGCGCTTGGGATGCGGGCGATCCTGCGGCCCGAGGGCGCTGGCTGTCGGCCGATTTCCGCGCAGCGCGAGGATGACGGCGCGCACAAGTGGCAGCAAAATGCAGCGCGCGAGTCTCGGTTCGAGGTTGATGCTGGAGTTGCTGAAACCGGAGAGGCCGCGCCCGGTTCCGATCCAGGTGCGCCACCGCCCGCCGTTGCGTCCATCGAGATCACGGCGACCGACATTGTGCCGGAGGCCGTTGAACTCGCGCGACGGAACGCGCGCCGGCACGGGGTTTCCATCGACTTCCGCTGCGGTGATCTGTGGTCCGCGCTTGATCAGGGCGAGAGATTCGACCTGATCGTGTCGAATCCGCCGTATGTGACCGACGAGGAGTACGCGTCGCTCGACCGCAATGTGAAGGAGTACGAGCCCGCCTCTGCGCTGCGCGGCGGTCGCGATGGCCTTGACCTCGTTCGGAAGGTTGTCGGAGGCGCGGAGCGGCACCTGAATCAAGCGGGCCTGCTCGCCGTCGAGATCGGATGGAAGCACCGCGACGGGGCGCTCGCGCTCGTCTCGGGACGAGGGTGGCGCGACGCAGCGGTCCTGAAGGACGGCGACGGGATCGATCGGATTCTCATCGCGCGACGGGGCGCTGGATGATCGGAGGGACGGGGGAGGGCGTCCCGCTGTCCGGCCGGGAGACTTCTCAGGAAAGGAGCGCCTTGCGCCCTTCCTCGAGGAGCTGCGCGACCTGGAAAGGCTTGAAGAGGAAGCAGTGGAGCCCCTCTTGGCTTGACCGCACGATCGAGTGATTCGGGTCGTATCCGAAGGCGGTCATGAGGATGACAGGCGTCGAAGGGTGCGCGTCTTTCGTTGCGCGGAAGACCTCGTAGCCATTGGCGTCGGGCATGCGGACATCTGAGATCACGAGATCGAACGGTTGACCCGCGGCGACGGCCTCGCGGATCGCGGTGATCGCGCCGGCGCCGTCGGCGTGCTCGCTCACGGTGCAACCCTGTTGCTCCAGTACCGCGCGAACGGTCTTGCGGATCGCCGGCTCATCGTCCGCGACCAGCACCCGACGCCCTGCGAAGACCGGGTCACGGTATCCCTCGCGCATGAATTCGTCGGCGCCGAGGATCCCGCTCGGGCCGGCCGCCGCATTCTTGAGCAGTTCCTCGATCCGCGCGGCGTTCGCACGGAGCCGCTCTGAGACCGACGCAAGCGTGGGGTCGTTTCGAGAGGTCAGCGCAAGCACGTCTTCCGCGATCTCCGCGATCGGACCGGCGGCCTCGTCGGAAAGGTTCGTGAGCGTCAGCTTGATCGTCTCGCACCGTTCTGCCACGAGCATGTCGAGAATGTTGAGCGCGAGCGCGACGTAACGGCCAAGCAGTTCCGCACAGAGGCGGTCCTCATCGTCGAAGCGCTGCACTTCCGTGCTCTCGGCGTTGAGGACGCCGATGATGCGGTCGTGGAGTCGAAGCGGGACCGTCAGCGTGCTGCAGGCTCCGGGAAGACCTCCGATGTACCGAGGCTCGGCGCTCACATCGGCGCAGACGATGGACTGGCCTGTCACGGCGACGATGCCGCTCAGCCCGTTTCCTTCGGTACGCGCGAAGATCCGCTCGCCGATCCCGAGTGGAACGAGTCCGGAGCAGAAGACCAACTCGAGCTGCTGGGTCTTGCGGTTGGTGAGTCGGTACTCGAAGTGATCGAATCCGAGCAGTGACCGCGTGGCGGCGATCACCTTGCCCTCGAGGAGCTTGAGCCGTTCGGGCGCGTTCTGCGTGCGCAGCGTGTCGGCGTCGAACTGAAGGAGCGCGGCACCGGCCTGATCGATCGCCTCGAGGCGGTCTTGGATGCGCCGAGCTGCCGATGCATCGACGAGGAGGGCGACCACGCCTTCGCGACGCCGTGCAGAGGCGGAGCGGTCGACGGGCGTCATCACGACCTCGAACCACTTGCCGCCTGACCGGAAGTTCGCGCGGCAGGTGGAGATCGCTCCCGTCGTTCGACGCCAGGCGGACATGGTGTCCGCGCACGCATCGGCGAATCGCCTCAACACTTCCGGCGTCTGGGCGGCGAGCCCTTCGTTCATCCATGTGATTTCGCCGGTTGGCTCGACCACGCCCGCGCCTTCGCCGAGGAGTCCGAGCGCGTACAGCGAGCGATCGGCCATGGTCGCGTCGCCGTCCTTCTGCGTGACGACATAGCGACCCAGCGAATCTCGCAACTCCGGGCTCAGCGGCGAGGAGCCTCGAAGTTCATAGACATACCCACCGTCCGCCTGCCGGCTCGGGGACAGATGGTCTCCTCCGTCGCCTTGGGGAGTTGATTGATCCTGATCGGGCGGGTTGTCGTCCATCGACATGGCGGGCGTCCGTGCGTTGGCGCATTGTAGGGCGCACCCCTTTGCCGTGCGCAGCGCCGCCGCCGCGCCGATACACTTCGTCCCGTGATGTCGAGCAGACTCGGTGCCATGTGCCCGGTCGGAGGCGTTGACCGTGGCTCCTAAGGGAGTTCTGACGGACGGTGTCCACGCGCGTGGCCTGACCAAGTGGTTCGGCGGGCTCTGCGCCGTGCGTTCGACCGATCTTCGGCTCCCGGCCGTCGGCGTCTGCGGACTGCTCGGTCCGAACGGAGCTGGCAAGACGACGACGATTCGGATGATCGCGGGAGTGCTTCCGCCGGACGAGGGCGAACTGACGGTGCTCGGCATCGATGCGCGACGCGAAGGAGCGAAGGCGCGCGCGCTGGTCGGCTACCTCCCGGAGTCGGCGCCGCTCTATCCGGAGTTGACGGTCGAGGAGTACCTGCAGTTTCGGGCGGGAATCGCGGGGCTCTCGCGGACGGCCGCCCGCCGCGCGATCGACGAGATGTCGGTGCGCTGTGACGTGGCCCGCTTTGCGCAGCGCTGCTGTGGCGCGCTTTCCAAGGGCATGCAGCAACGCGTCGGCGTGGCCGCGACGCTGCTTGCGGACCCCAGGATCGTGATCCTCGACGAGCCATCGGTCGGTCTTGATCCGGGACAGACGCTCGCTTTCCGCGAACTGGTGCGGGAACTCGGTTCGACGCGGCTGGTGATCCTGTCGAGCCATTTGCTGAGCGAAGTCGAGAGCGTCTGCACGGAACTCGCGGTCATCGCCGGTGGTTCCGTCGTGGCACACGAGTCGATCGATCGATTTCGCGCGCGTGCGAGCGCCGGTGCGCGGCTCTACGCGGAGACCAACGGCCCGATCTCGGGGGATGCCGAGTTGCGCGCGCTTTGCAGCGGGCTGTCCGAGCGAGCGCTTGGCGACGGCTGGTATCGGATCGAGTTCGAGTCCGCCGGCGACGACCTGCGTCCGGCGATCGCGGCCAAGCTTGCTGCGCGTGGCATGCAGATGCGTGCGCTCGGCGCTGCAAGCGCCAGCCTCGAGAGTGTCTTCGTCGAACTGGTGAAGCGTTCCGCCTCGGAGGGCGCGGCATGAGCGCGCGTCTTCGTCGGATCTCCGCGGTTGCGGCGCGCGAGGTGCGCAGTGCGTTCGTCACGCCCGCCGCGTGGATCGTGCTCGGTATCGCAGGTCTCGTGGCCGCCGTGGCGTTCTTCGCGATCGACTTCCAGGATGCGCGTCCCGCCGGGCTGCGGTCGGCGCTGCTTGCGGCTGGATGGGCGCTGCTTGCGACGGCTCCGGCGCTTTCGATGCGCGTCATGAGCGAGGAACTGCGGCTCAAGACATGGGAGACGCTGTTCGCGAGTCCGCTGTCGCCCGTCGAGATCGTGCTCGGCAAGGCGATTGCATGCGCGGTGCTCGTCGGCATGAGTGTCGTCCCGGTTGCGCTACTCGCGATTCCGCTCGAGACCTACGCCTCTCCCGACTATGGCGAGATCGGCTGCGGTCTGCTGGGACTCCTTCTCGCCGGCTGTGCGGCGGCGTCGATTGGAATAGCGGTATCGACGACCACATCGAGCCAGACGGTCGCCTTCCTCGGTGCGTTCTTCCTCTGGCTCGGGCTCATCGCGGGTTCGCGTCTGCTTGTCGGAGTCCTGCCGATCGAATGGGCACCGATTGCCGCAGGTGCGGACCCGCTGCGACGGCTCGAGGGCTTCACCCTCGGTCTGTTCGACAGTGGCGGCGTCGTGTACTTCGCCGCGATCGTCGGCGTCGGACTTGCGGCGGCCACGGTATCGCTCGAACGCATTCGCGACCGAGGGTCGCATCGGGTGGGCGCGCGTATCGCGAGCCGCGTCGAGGCCGGCGTCTTCGTGATCGCCTGCATTGCGCTCGCCGGTGCCGTCGTCGCGTTGTGCGCGACGCCGCCGCTTCGAGTCGAGGTCGACGCAACGAAGACCCGTTCTTACAGCCTCGCGCCGCCAACCGTGGATCTGCTGAAGGATCTCGAGGGGCCGTGGAAGGTCCTGCTCTTCGTCGACGCGGCCGATGCCGATCCGGCCGTGCTACGCCAGATCGATGAGGTGCTCCAGCGCTTCCGCGACGCGAACTCGAGCATCGACGCACGCCGCATCGATCCCGTTGACGCCGAATCGGCCGGCGAGTTCGAGAAGGCGCTCTCCGAGCTCGTCGCGAGCCGCGAAGGCGAGATTGCACGGGCGGAGAAGTCGATCGCGTCTGCGCTCGAGGTCTACGATGCATTCCGCGCCGCAAGCGCGGGTCAACCTGCCGGTTTGCGGGCGGCGGCGCAGCAGCTCCCCGCGGACAGTCAGGTGCGGCGGGCGCTGGAGCAGTTCGCCGGACTCTTCGCGCAGGTCTCGACCGACGGCGAGCAGTTCCGTAGCCGTGTCGTCGAGATGACCAAGACCAGCCCGACGCGTCCGCTGCCGGACATCGAGGGTGCGCGCAGCGCGCTCGCGCAGGGATTCCGCGTCTGGGGCGATCAGCTTGCGTCTGCAGCTGCACTGTTCGGTCAATGGCGGAGCCAGCCCGCGCTTCCAGCCTCGGTACGCGGCGTCGTCGCCTCAAGGATCGAGCCGTTCGAGGAACTCGCCTCGCGCATGCAGGGCGCGCGCCAGGAGCTCGAGGCGCTGCCCTCGGTCGAGATCGACGCGCTCGGACGCGAGTTGCTGACGGGCGAGGCGGCGGTTGTCGTCGGTCGAGGGCGTCTCGCGGTCATTCCCGCTTGGCGCATCTTCCCGCGCACCGTCGGCTCGCAGGGCACGGAACGCATCAGTTACAGCTGGGGATTCCGTGGCGAGGAAGTCCTGTCGGGCGCCATTCGAAGTATCGCCTCCGACTCCATGCCGCAGGTCGTGTTCATGCACTGCGAGCGCGAGTCGCTCTTCCGATCGAAGCAGGACAACAACGATCTCGTCGCGGTCGTCGATGCACTCCGCAGCGCAGGCTACGGGATCGCCGAGTGGACGCCTGGACGCGGCGAGCGACCAACGGTGCCGAGCGGTCGGTCGCAGGTCTTCGTCGTGCTTCCGGCGCTTCGGCGCACGCAGCTCGAACTTTCGCGTGAGGAACGCCTTCTCGTCTCGGAGGCGGAGGCGCTCGTGCGCGACGGGCAGCCGGTGCTCCTGACTGCAGGGCGAAGCATGCTCGCCGTGCTCGGCCAGCCCGACCCGTGGGAGAATCTCCTCGCGACCTTCGGCGTGGAGGTCGATGCCGCACGCGTCGTGCTCGAACTCGTCGCGAAGGACGATGGCACGCCGGAAGTGCGCACTTGGCAGCTGATCGAGCGCATTCGTGCGGATTCGCCCCTTGCGAGCCGACTCAGTGGCCGGGCGATCCTTTTGAATCAGCCGATGGCGATCCGACTCGCCGATCCATTGCCGACAGGGGTGTCCGCCTCGGTCGCCGTCGAGATCGAGCCAGGCCGCGAGCGCTGGATCGCCGACGACTGGCGTGGAGACGGCGATGGCGTGCGCGAGGTACCAGAATCGAAGCGGCTCAAGGAGGCGCTGCCTGTCTGCGTTCTTGCAGAGCGTAGCGGAGCGGCCGGTACGCAGAGGGTGGCGGTCGTGGCGAGCGGTGGATGGCTGCTGTCGAGCCTTGCGGATCTCTCCGATAGCCTCGGCGGCGGCCGCACGGCGCTCGTCAACCCAGGCAACCGCGAGCTGCTCCTCGCCACCGTCGCGTGGCTCGCGGATCGAAAGGACCTGCTCGATGGCGGCATCAGCGGCCGCGAGGTTCCGCGCATCGAGGGGCTCGATGAAGCGCCGCGAAGAGTATGGATGTTCGGCTACGGCGGAGCACTTGTCCTCGGTCCCATCGTGGCCGGCGCGTTCGTCCTCGCTCGACGCAGGAGGCGCGCATGAGGCTCGTGCGAACACCACTGGTGCTTCTGGTCGCCCTGGGCGCTGCAGTCGCGGCCCATCGACTCGGTTCGGTCGAGCAGGTCGCAACGAGCGCGAGGCAGCCATTGGTCGCGCGCGAGGCGTTCGACCCCGAGAATCTGGCGGAGGTCGCGATCGATCGTGATGGCGTCAACTACCGATTCGTGCGCCGCGGAGGATCGTGGTGGCAGACCAAGCCTGTCGAGCACGCCGTCGACGGATGGTCGGTGCGACAGTTCGCGGCTCGAGTGATGAAGGCCGAGAGCGTGCGGTCGGTCGGCTTGGCAGAGGACCCGTCAACCGCGCTTGAGTCAGCTGGACTACTGCCGGCGCAAGGACGGATTGAACTGTTGGAGGAGGCCGCAGGCGGGGGCAGTCCGCGCCGCGTCGTGGTGGAACTCGGGCGGCGCAGCCTCGCCGGACGCGCCTATGCGCGCGTGGTCGAACCCGCGGGTTCACAGCCGGAGTACGAGGTGATCGATGGCACGCTGCATGAGTTTGCACTCGAGCGCGACCCTCGCGAATTCCGCCGTCGCGATCTCTTCATCGATGTCGGGGAGATCGATCGAGTCGAGCTTTCCGCGGGCGAATCGACCACCGCGATCGTGCGCAGCGGCCGCAGCTACCGCATCGACGGCCCGATCCGCACGCGCGCCGACAGGCAGCAGTGCGAGGAACTGTTCGACGCGATTCGTCGCGCACGAAGCGAGGGCTTCATCGTCGACAATCCTGTCGAGCTTTCCGTCTACGGGCTTCAGCCGCCCGCAGCGTCGCTGGTCGTGCGCAGCGGGGCGCGTGAGATCCGGCTCCGAATCGGTGATCCTGTCTCGATCGGGGCGCAGGATCGCTTCGGGCTCCTCGAGGGAACGAGCACCGTGGTGCGGATTCCGGCCGCCGTGCTCGCAGGGATCGCTCCTCGTGCCGACCGCTTGATCGATACGCTCGCGACAGGCGTCCGCGCCGCAGATGTCGGCGCCATCGAGATCGTCGAGGGCGCATCTCGGCTCGCGCTTCGGCGCGAAACCGACGGATGGCAGGCGACGGCGATCGACTCGGATACATCCGAGGCGAAGGGATCGGTCGATGCGAGTTCCGTGAGTCGCCTCCTCGCAGCCCTGACCGAGACGCGCGCGGGCAGCGTGCAGATCGTGGCGTTCCCGGCCGATCGCGCCGTCGCGACGATCACGCTGCGAGGATTCGCGGGGGAGGCGCTCGACACCGTGCGTGTCGCCGCGGCCACGAACGGCGGATTCGCTCTCGAGAATGGCGATGGCGTGCTTCGGATTCACGGCGCCATCGACCTGCCGCTTTCGCGTCAAGACCTCGGCTTCGCCGTCAACCGCACGGCTCAGTAGCGCTGACGATGATTGGCACGCGAGGTTTCCGTGTGCGAGTCAGTTTGTCCAACGGTAGTGGAGGAGCGCATCCGCGCCACGGCGACGCACCGACATCAGGCGCGCGCGTGCAACGGCGGCCAGAACGGCGGGCGTCAGTCCTCGGACGCTTCGTCTCGCCAGGTCGTCGCCAATCACCAGCGGCGCGACGAACACCCACGCCTCGTCGAGGATCTCCTCGCGAAGCAAGCGGCCGATGACTCCGCCACCTGCCTCCACAAGGACGCGCGCGACGCCTTCCTTGGCGAGCGCTGCGAGCGGCGCTCGCAAGGTGTCGCCCTGTCCAAGCCGAAGCACGCGGACGCCACGCGCGATGAGCTGATCCGCACGCTGCGTCGCGGCCGCATCGAGCGAATCGCTTGCGAGGATGATCGTCGGTGCGCTGCCGTCGCAGATCTTCGCGTCCGTTGGCGTGCGCACCGCGGGATCAAACACGACCCGAACCGCCTGCCGATGGACGCGGACGCCGCGCGCCGTCAGTTGCGGATCATCCGCGATGACCGTGCCGATTCCCGTCAGGATCGCATCGACGCGCCCACGCTCGCGATGCACCATGCGTCGCGAGCGTGCGCACGAAAGCCACTTGCTGTCACCATTCGAGAGCGCGATCGCGCCGTCGATCGACTGCGCCCACTTCGCGCTGATCCACGGAAGTCCGGTCTGCACGCGCTTCACGAAGGGAAGTGCGAGCTCGCGGGCGCCCTCATGCGGCACGAGTTCCGCAGCGACTCCGCCTGCGGCAAGCTGGCTGCCACCGCCCGCTGCGAGCGGATTCGGATCCGCCACGGCGTAGAGAACCCGCGCGACACCGGCATCGCGAAGGGCTTCGGTGCACGGTCCGGTGCGGCCGCGATGCGCGCACGGCTCGAGCGTCACGATCGCGGTCGCGCCACGCGCCCGCGCACCCGCGCCGGCGAGCGCGTCGACCTCGGCGTGCGGGCCGCCACACCGGCGGTGGAACCCCTCGGCGATGACTTCGCCGTGCGCATCGACGATGACGCATCCGACCATCGGATTCGGCTCCGCGCCGCCATGTCCGCGCGCAGCGAGGCGCACGGCACGGTCGAGCAGGGCGCGGACACGCGCTTCGTTCAATTGCGGGCTCCGGCGAGGTTCGCGCGCGGCACGGGCAAGTCATCGCCGGTCACGCTCGAGGAAACCGACTTCCGGCTGCGGAAGCAGACCTCCGCGATGAGCAGATCGTCCTCGGGCATGCCCGCCTCGAAGGTCTCGACGAGATTCATGAGGAAGTGCGTCCAGCTCGCGGGTGCGGCCGGACGCCGCAGGATCTCCCGCAGCCGATCGAGCCCGAAGCGCTCGCCGCGAGGACTCTTCGCGTCGTACGCGCCGTCGGTGAAGAGCACGACCCGGTCGCCCTCCTCGAGGTAGATCGAGATCTCTTCTTCGCCGAAGGTCGCGTTGTCGACCGCGCCGAGCAGGAATGTCGTCGACTCGAGTTCACGCGTTCCGTTTCGCGAGCGGATGAAGACAGGTGGGTGGCCGGCGCTCGCGTAACGCATCTCTCCGGTGCGTGGATCGACCGTGATGAGCACCGCCGTCGCAAACAGCCGGTAGCGTGACAGCAGTCGCTGGAAGTAGCGGTTCAACCGAGAGAGCATCCGTGCCGGCCCGTCGTCGGGATGCTCGTCACGAAGTCGCTCGATCTCGCCGTGGATGCGCGCGACGGTCATCGCGCTTGCAAGTCCGTGACCAGTGACATCGATCAGCGCCAGGTGGAACCGATCGTTGTCGTCCGTCCAGGTGTGGATGAAGTCCCCGCCGATGTCAGCAGCCGGACGGTAGCCGAAGTCGAAGCGCAACCACCCGTGGTCTTCTGGCTTGGGAAAGAGCGATTCGTGCACCGCCCGCGCCTGGATGAACTCGCGCCGCATCTCGAGGAACCGGCGACCGACGAAGCCCGACTTGAAGCGCCGCTGGTGCCAACGCAGCCGTGCGTAGCACAGGAAGAGCGCCGGCGCGAACAGGAACGGCGTGCCGATGAGCGCGCCGGCAAAGCCAAGCCATGCACCCTCGCTTGTCGCGAGTCCAAGGCGCAGCAGCAGCCAGCATGCGAGCAGCGGGACGATCGGCTTGAGCGACTCGCGCCAACTCCATGGCAGGAAGAGCGATGCCGTGAGATGCCAGTAGAAGATCGTGAAGAGCGGCAGGATGGGCGCGTCGGGATTCGCAAGCAGCATCCCGCACTCGAAGCCGAAGTTGAGAAGGCCGAGCGAAAGGATCATCCGCGAGGCCGCCGAGACGAGCTCGGCTCGCGTGTAGAGCCGTGGCCGCACCCTGAGCCCGAACCAGGCGACCACAGCGAATGTCGGGAGCGAGGTCAGCACCCAGAGCCACCATGGGAGCACCATCTCCGCAGTCGCGGCTTCAACCTCATCATCGCCTCGTTCGACATCGACGCCTGGCTCGGCCGAGCTGTCCGCCGCGTCGCGCTCATCCGAGCCTCGCGCGGGGATCCGTTCGACAGAACCAGCTTGGTCAGCGTCCTGTGGGGTCGATGCGCCTCGCATCGTGGCGATCGGTGCGTCGTCGGGTCGCGCGACCGCAGCGCCGCCGCCAGGCGCGTCATCGAGCCACCAGCGGTCGATCATCCGCTCCTGGGCAGGCCTCGCACGCTTCGGCCTCTCGCGGGCACCGCTGAGGTCCTCCGCGAAGTCGCGTGCGATCATGCTGAACGCATCGAGCGTGGAGACCACCGCCTGCGCACCCTGCTCGCGCTCGAGACGCCGCTTCTCGGCCTCGAGCGCTGCGAGCGCCCGCGCGTCCACCGGTCGGAGTGGAAGCCCTGCCTCGGCGCGGCGCTCCGCCTCCTCGGCTCGCTGCTCCACGCGCGGCGGAAGCGCTGGCTCCGCCGGCGGAGCGCTGAAGACCGTCGAGCTCAGCGTCAGCGCCGTCACGGACAGGATCTGGAAGACGGTGTACGCGATGCAGAGGTACCCGAGCCGCCGCCGCAGCCACTGGCCGAGTTCACGCTCGTACTCGGCGCGGAATTGTCCGCGCTCCGCAACGAGTTCTGGATCTCCTTCGGTATCGGCCATGGGGCGCCATGGTAGGCGTGCGCGTGGAAAAGGTCACGGCTCCGTCTCGGCTCCGTCGCACGGATCCTCGGACACCAGCGATGAGTCAAGCGATTCCTTGACCTTGACGGCTCTTGGATTGGCGTCCGCGGGCGCCGGGTTTCAAAAAGAACCGCTGCCGACGGAAGCCGTCGGCAGCGGTGGGGTTCAGGGCTCGGGGCAGCGCCCCGCGGGGCCGCTCACTTCTTGAGGACGGCGTCCTTGAGCTTCTCAGGCATGACGCGGTAGGTCAGCGGCTCCATCGAGCTCGTCGCACGACCCTGGGTCATGGAGCGGAGCGAGGTGGTGTAGCCGAAGAGCTCCGACAGCGGCACTTCGCAGGTCA
>JBEAUK010000142.1:0-2821 GCA_041161465.1 Planctomycetota bacterium
CCGAGCCGCGCCTCGCCTTCAAGTTCATCGTGTCGGGCACGGGCGTGTTCGACCGGAACCTCAGGCAGCGCATGCTCTATGTCGTCGACGCGGCGACCAACCAGATCCTCTTCCAGGAAGACAAGATCCTGCACGCGGATGTCACCGCGACGGTGCGCGGCAACGCCACGCAGGGCGTCGGCGCCGATGCATGCGCCAACGAAGTCGCGACCTCGCTTCCGTACGCGCGCGTGACGGTGGGCGCGAGCAACTACTTCGCCGACGCGAACGGCGTGGTCACGATCCCGAACCCCGGCAATGGATCGATCACCGTCGCCTCCACGATCGGAGGACGCTGGTTCAGCGTGAACGACGCGCAAACCGGCAGCGTGAGCACGGTGTCGCAGGCCAGCGCGGGCGGCGCCGTCGGTCTGCTCCACAACGCCGCGAACTCCGCCGCGGACCAGCGCGCCGAGGTGAACGCATACCTGCACGCGAACATCGCGCGCGATCACCTGCTCGCCTTCAACCCGGCGTTCCCCACGATCGCGAACCAGCTCGGCTTTCCGATCAATGTGATGGTCACGGGCACCTGCAACGCCTACTACGACGGCTCGTCGATCAACTTCTACCCGGCCGGCGGTGGATGCAACAACACCGCGTTCAGCACCGTCGTGCACCATGAGTACGGTCACCACATCGTCGACCGCGCGGGGTCGGGCCAGGGACCGTACGGCGAGGGTTTCAGCGATGCGTTGGCTGTCCTCATCACCGACGACTCGCGGCTTGCGATCGGCTTCCAGAACTGCGCCACCGGCCTGCGGGACGCGAGCAACGAGTGCCAGTACTCGGCGACAGCCTGCTCGAGCTGCGGCAGCTCGGTCCACTCTTGCGGGCGCCTCTTCTCGGGCTGCGTGTGGAGCCTGCGGAACCGCCTGCTTCAGTCGCGTCCGTCGGACTACCGGCAGGTGCTCTCGCAGCTGGTGCTCGATTCGGTGCTGCTGCACACTGGCACCTCCATCACGCCTGCGATCACCATCGACTTCATCACACTCGACGACAACGACAGCGATTCGACGAACGGCTCGCCGAACTACGGCGCGATCTCGGGCGCCTTCGCCGAGCACGCCATGGCAGCGCCTCAGGTCGTGAGCTTCGACTTCCCGCAGGGCCTCCCCACACTCACAGGCCCGCTTGTCGGCGCGTCGTTCCCCGTGACCATCGCCTTCTCATCGGCGGCGCCGCGTCCCGGATCAGGGCTCCTCCACTATCGGTTGGGCTCGACCGGCGCGTTCGACTCCGTGCCCATGACCGAGAGCGGCGCGAGCGGGTACACCGCTTCTTTGCCGCCGGCACCCTGTGGATCGATCGTGTCGTACTACTTCAGCGCCGAGACCCTGACGGGCGTGATCAACACCAGCCCCGCTGGCGCGCCCGCATCGGTCTACACGGCGCAAGTCGCAACCGGCTACGACGCAACCTTCGCGGACGACTGCGAGATCGATCGCGGCTGGTTCCTCGCCGCCGGCGACGACACCGCGACCGCCGGTCGCTGGGTGCGCGTCGACCCGGTCGCGACCTACGGATCGAACGGCGTCGCAGCATCCCCCGAGGACGACGCCTCGCCGGCACCGGGAACCAAGTGCTTCGTCACCGGCCAGGGAATCGTTGGCGGTGCCGTCGGAGCGGCCGACATTGATGGCGGTCGCACCACGCTCCTCTCGGGCAGCATCAGCGCACCTTCACCCGAGGCACGCGTGAGCTACCACCGCTGGTACTCAAACGCAGCCGGCACGGCGCCCAACCTCGACACCTTCCGCGTCGAGATCTCGAACAACAACGGCTTCTCATGGGTGCCGCTCGAGACGGTTGGTCCGGCCGGACCCGAATGCTCCGGTGGCTGGGTCTACCGCGAGTTCCGCATCGCGGACTTCGTGGCGCCGACCACCACCATGCGCATCCGCTTCATCGCGGAGGACATCGGCGATGCGTCCGTGGTCGAGGCAGGCGTCGACGAGGTGCGCTTCACCTCGCTCTCGTGCCGCGATCCCCGCGACCTCAACGGCGATGGAGCCACGAACGCTGCCGACCTGTCGACTTTCCTCGGCGGCTGGGGGCTTGGCGGACCGACCGACTTCAACCAGGACGGCACCACGAACGGGGCCGACCTTTCGATCCTGCTGGCAGGTTGGAACTGAGCGGTCGCAACCAACCCGAGCGAGACCGCGATTGACCGAGAACCCACCCGATCGGGGGAACCGATCCGCGGCTTCTCGAACAGAGGTGCGAACTCGGGGCAATGCCGGCGGGTATCGGTCGTTCGAGAACTCTCCCGCGACTGCGCACCCGTTTGGTGCGAGCGCGAGGAGTCGCGAGCCCCGGTCCTGATCCCACCACGATTGAACGGAATGTGACAAGTCGGTGGATCAGGACGGAGCATTTCGCGAATTGATGCGAGATAATCTCGCAAGACCACGACCCGCCCCTGGCCGTGGTGTCATTCTTCCGTTGAAAGGTCAGTAGATGCGAACCCCAGTCCTCCGATCGATGTCCATCGCCGCCACGATCCTCGCCGGCGCCGTCCTCTCGAGCGCCGCGTCGGCGCAGATCCTGAACCACGGCTCATCGAAGCCGGGAAGCGAAGAAGCCGCGGTGCGGATCGATCCTGCCGCTGCGCGCGCCGCGTTCCTCACCGCCAATCCGGGCGCTGGCATCTACGAAGACGAGCCTGTGCGCGGCGGACGCGTGAGCCGCGTCTACGGCCCCGCCTTCTCGCACGGCGTCAACCCCGTCGACAGCGCCGAGCGCTTCCTCGTCGAGCACGCGGACATCTTCTCGAGCG
>JBEAUK010000145.1:0-10166 GCA_041161465.1 Planctomycetota bacterium
CGCTCGAGAAGATGTCCGCGTGCTCGACGAGGAAGCGCTCGGCGCTGTCGACGGGGTTGACGCCGTGCGAGAAGGCGGGGCCGTAGACGCGGCTCACGCGTCCGCCGCGCACAGGCTCGTCCTGGTACACGGCTGCGCGCGGATTCGCCTCGAGAAATGCGTTGCGCGCTGCGAGGGAGTCCGCGTGCATGGTCGCGAGATCGGCGCCCATTGCACCCTGAGTCACTGCGAGAACGCACGCAAAAGCGAGTGCCTTCGGCAAAGCCATCCTTCTCAATGCAGGCATGCTGTACCTCTCAAATTTGCCAACCAAATGCGCTTCAACCCACTCAGGAACGGAGTTTGGGGTCGCGCATGCGCTTCCAAACTCGCGTCACACAAACAGGTCGCAGTGACTCTGAGCCATCTTGCAGGAAATGGCGGGTTTCTGGGCGATATCCACTCCAGTTCGCGAGATATCGAGACTTTCTGCGATGGGGGTCGGCTCGGTATCGTCCGAGAACAACCATGTCTGCGGCGTCGAGCATGTGCCCGCTGTCGAAGCGCTACCCTGCGGGACTTCGGATGCGCGTTCCGCGCACCGCACACGCATGGGCGACCGCAAGAAGCATCAGTCTGACGGAGGCGAGGCACGCGAGCCGGTGATCGAAAACCGGAAGGCGCGTTTTGACTACGCAGTCACCGACACGCTCGAGTGCGGACTCAAGCTTGTCGGCACCGAGGTGAAGAGCCTTCGTCAAGGTCAGGCGAGCCTCGCGGAGGGCTGGGTTCTTGCGCAAGTCGATCCACCGCAACTCACGCTGATGAATGTGACCATCGCGGAGTATCCGCCGGCAGGTGCGAGCCGCCAGCATGACCCGATTCGACAGCGTCGGCTGCTCGCGCATGCACGCGAGATCGTGAAGTTCGCGACCGAGGCGAAGGCGAAGGGCGCGACGCTGGTGCCGCTCAAGATCTATTGGGTCAAGGGTCGCGCAAAGGTGCTGATCGGCATCGGCCTCGGCAAGAAGCAGCATGACAAGCGCGAGTCGATCGCCAAGCGCGAGGACAAGCGCGACATGGATCGTGCGATGCGCAAGCGCATGTGAGGCGAGATCATCTGACCTCATGGGCCCCAAGCGAGTTGCGGCGGGGGTGTGTGTTCAAGCCACCCGCCTTCAAGCCACCCGCCTTCAAGCCACCCGCCTTCAAGCCACGACAATCGCCTTGCCATTGTCCTCATCGCGCTCGCCGCAGACGCATGCGACCACGATTTCGGCGACCTGTTCTGGCGGCATCGCGCGCGAGCGCGGGATCACATTCTCAGGGAAGTTCTTCCGCAGCATCTGCGTTTCCACAGCACCCGGGTTGATCGCGAAGCCTTTCACGCCGATCGCCTTGCCCTCGGCCTTGATCGAGCGCACGAAGCTGTCGACCGCAGACTTGCTCGCCGCGTAGGCGAAGAAGCCAGGGAACGGATCGGTCGTGCCGAGCGTCGACACGATCGCGATGCGTCCGGAACGGCGCTCTTTGAAGTGTGGCCACGCACGCGTGATGAGATGCGCTGGCCCGAATGCGTTGATGAAGAACGCTTCCTCGAGGATCGCCTCGGTGGTCTGGTCGATCGGCGCCCGCGGGGCGACGCCCGCCGCCAGCACCAGCGTGTCGAGCCGCCCGAACGCCTCGATCGTCCTGTCCACGACCTCATGCGCAAGCCCGCTGTCGGCCACATCCGCCGCCATCACGAGATGCCGCGTCGGCTCCGCGAGCGTCGCGCGCACGGCGTCGAGCTTCGATTCGGTGCGCCCCACGAGAACAACGGCGTGGCCGCGCGCCGCGAGCAAGCGGGCGCAGGCTGCGCCGATACCGCTGCCGGCGCCGGTGACGATGGAGACTGGATGATCGCTCATGGGCTCTCGTTCGCGCAGGGGCCGCCGACCGATTCGCGCCTTGGCGAACTCAGGCGAAGAGCCGCATCAGATCGTTGTAGAAGGTCAGGAGGAAGACGCCCGCGACCAGCGCGATGCCTGCGAGGGCCGCTGCGTTCTGGAACGCGATCGACGGCGGCTTGCCTCGGATCTTCTCGTACATCAGGAACATGAAGAGTCCGCCGTCGGCGATCGGAATCGGAAGCGCGTTCACGACGGCCAAGTTGACGCTGATGAGCGCGAGGAAGAACAGGATGTACATGAAGCCTTCGTCGGCGACCTGTGTTCCGGTGTGCAGGATGCCGACCGGGCCTTGCAGCTGCTCGACGCCGACCGAACCGCGTCCGACGCGGTCGAGCGTCAGGAAGACCTGCTCGACCATCACGATGGTTCGATGGAAGCCCATCATGATCGCCTTCAGCGGATCTCCGTTGGCGGAGAGCACGGTGAACTCCGGGTCGAAGATCACGCTCGGGAGCGGGAAGTCGTATCCGAGCCCGCGCAGCGTGGCGAGATCCTCCGGTGCGAGCACGAGCTGCATCTCGGCGGGCGTCGCGTCGGGCGACGGGTCGCGCATGGTGACGCGGAGCGTCAGCGGCGAGTCGCCAGCGTGTGCCTTGGCAGCCGCGACGAGTGCTGCACGCATCGCGAAGAAGTCCGCGATGGGCGACCCTTCGATCGACTGGATCCACCCCAACGGCATCGTCTCAAGCGCCGCTGCGGGCGTGGCGCGTGAAGCAGGCTCCGCGCTCGAGTCGGTCGACGGCGTCGCGGCGACGGTTGCGATGCTGTTGGCGAGGCGCGGGAGCTCGAGCGCATAGTCGAGATAGACGCCCGCACGGCCCTGCGAATCGGTGCGGACCTGCACGGTCACTTCCTCACCGTCACGCAGCACGAGCACGGGGATCGTTGCGTTCGGCGAGGCATTGAGCGTCTTGCGCAACTCCGCTTCGCGTGGCGCCTGCAGCGAACCCACGCGGAGGAACACATCGCCGGGCCGGAGCACATCGCGGTTCAGGCTCGACTTGTCGACGAGGCGAACCTTCGGCAACGGCGCGAAGCCGATGAGACCAACCTCCATCGATGCAGGCCGCCCATCCACCGCAGGCGTAACCATCAGGTCGAACAGCGGGCGCGGCGCAATCGTCGTCTCGAACTCGGAGGCGGGGGAGTCCTCGCTCGCCGGGCGCTGCCAGGCGATGTTCAGGGGCTTTCCATCGGAGTCGCGTGCGGCGCGCTCGAGATCCGCGAAGCTGTTGACCGCAGCGCCATTCACGCGGAGCGCGGTCGATCCTGGTCCGACACCCGCCTTCGCGAGCGACGGCGCGCTCTCCTCGATGGTCGCCGTCACGGCCTCGCGCGAGGCGCGGACACCGGTGATGTCGGCGCTGCGCACCGGATCGACGCCGATCGCGAGCAGACCCACCATGGGGTCGCGTTGCGGCGTCACGCTGAAGCGATGCGTGGCGTCGCCGCGCTCGACGGTCATCTCAAGCGCGGTGTCTGGCTTCGCCATCGCGGCCGCGAGGCGGATGTCGAGGAAGGTCTCCGTTCGGTCGCCATCGATCGACACCACGCGGTCGCCGGCGCGAAGACCGTTCGGAACACCTTCGTCGAGCGAGGTTGCGAGGAATGCAGGCGAGTTTGGCGCCACGCCACCGATCGCAGGCGCGGGGAAGCGGACGCCCGCGAGGAATGCGACGAGGAACAGCACGATCGCGAGCATGAGATTCGCCGCGATGCCCGCAAGGATCACGACGCCGCGGCGAAAGATGCTCGCCTTCGTGAAGCTGCGCGTGTCGTCGCTCACGGCCGCCGGATTGCCGTCTTCCTGTCCGAGCATGCGCACATAGCCGCCGATCGGCAGCGCGCGCAGCGAGTACTCCGTCTCACCGAGGCCGAGGGCGGCGAGTTCGTGCTCGCGCATCTCGATCGGCCGCCGGCCGTGCTTGCGCTGCACCACGGCGTCCGCCGAACCGAGCACGAGGCCAACGCCGCCGCGATAGCTCACAAGGCATGGGCCCATGCCGATCGCAAAGCCGTCGGCGCGGATGCGCGCCCACTTCGCGGCGAGGAAGTGCCCGAGTTCATGAATGAAGATCAGGAACCCGAAGCCGAGCAGGATGAGGATGAAGCCGGAAACAGCGCTCACGAGAGTCTCGGACCTTTCGATTGGCGCCCACGGGGGGCGGTGAGGCCATGCTACGCGCGCACCATCGACTCGGTGCGAGCCCGTGCCTCTCGATCGGCGCGAAGGACATCCTCGAGTGAGCCGACCGCGGTGACAGGCATGGCGTCGAGCGCATCCCGCACCAGTTCGGCGATCTCGAGGAAGCCGATCCTCCGATCGAGGAACGCTGCGACCGCAACTTCGTTGGCCGCGTTGAGTACGGCGCCGGCCGACCCTCCAGCCGCGATGACGCGGTGCGCCAGCGAGATCGCAGGAAAGCGGGCGAGGTCGACGGGCTGGAAGTCGAGCGACCGCAACGCCGCGAAGTCGAGCTTGCGCGAGGGGCCGTCGAATCGCTCGGGATCGCACATCGCCTGCTGGATCGGCGTGCGCATGTCGGGGGGTGAGAGCTGCGCGAGCACGCTGCCGTCGAGGTACTCGACGAAACCGTGCACGATCGACTGAGGGTGGATGATGGCGTCGATCCGGTCGCTGCCGAGGCCGAAGAGCCAGTGCGCCTCGATGAGCTCGAGCGCCTTGTTCATGAGCGATGCGCTGTCGATCGTCACCTTCGGGCCCATGCGCCAGGTGGGGTGCGCAAGCGCATCGTCGACGGTCGCAACCGCCATCTCCTCCCGGGTCCTGGCCCGGAAGGGCCCGCCCGAGGCCGTGAGCACCACCCGTCGGACCTCATCCATCGAGGTCGAGGCCTTGAGGCACTGGAAGAGCGCGTTGTGCTCGCTGTCGACCGGCACGAGCCGCACGCCGGCACGCGCGACGGCAGGCATGACGACCGCCCCGGCGGCGACGAGCGTCTCCTTGTTGGCGAGGGCGATGTCGCATCCTTGATCGATCGCGACAAGCGTCGGGCGAATGCCTGCGGCACCGACCATTGCGGCAAGGACGAGGTCTCCGCGACGCGCACACGACGCGAGCATCTCGCACGCCGCATCGCGCCCGCGGAAGACGCGCGTTCCAGAGGGCACATCGAGCTTGGCGCCGTCATCGACGACCGCGACCGCCTGCGCCGCGAACTCGTGCGCCTGCGCGCCGAGCAGCTCGCCGTTGCGTGCGGCGGCCAGTCCGATGATCTCGAACTCGACCCCGCGCGTCGCGCCCGACCTTCGCGCGAAGTCGCGCACGACATCGAGCGCGCTCGTGCCGATCGAGCCCGTCGAACCGAGGATGAAGACGCGTCTGCGTTGCATGGATCGGTTCAGCAGGCTTCTCGATCGGCCGTTGATGGCACGCTTCTCAAACGATCACTCGTCGCCGCCGCCCTTCGGCATTTCGCCTGGAGCGAGCTTGCGGACACGGCCGCCGTACAGCGAGCGCGGACGCGGTGCGGGAGCGGGGGTTGGAGTCGGCGCGGGCGCTGGAGCGGGAGCCCCGCCCTGAGGCGCGGCCTCGCTGCGGCGGTTGCCGTCGCCCCTGTTGTCGCGTCGGTTGTTGTCGCGGTTCTGGCCACGATTGTCGCCACGGTTCTGGCTGCGGTTCTGGCCACGGTTGTCGCCGCGGTTCTCGCCGCGGTTCTGACCGCCGCCTTCGCCGCGATTCTCGCCTTCACCGCGCTCGCGGTTTCGACCGCGACCTCCACGCCGCCGCCGTCGACGGCGGCGAGCGCCGCCTTCGCGGGGTTCCGAAGAGTCGTCGCCGCCAGAGCCGTCTGCCGACTCCGAGTCGGAGCCCTCGGCTCCCGACTCGTCGCCGGCGTCGTCGCTCATGTCGCCGTCGTTGTCGCGATCGTTGCCGCGATCATCGTCACGGTCATTGTCGCCGGAGTCATCGCCAGCGGACTCGTCCGACCCATCCGAGTCGGTTGCTCCGTCGTCGGACTCGCCCTCAGGCGCCGATGAACCGTCCGCGCCGCCGTTTTCTCCGCGATCCTGGCCATCGCGATCGCGTCCGCCGCGACCACGACGACGGCGACGCCGACGCTTGCGGCGTCCGCCTTCGCCGAGCTCGCCTTCGCGCGCGCCATCTCCGCCACCCTGCGCTTCAGGCTCGGGCTCGGGCGTGGGTTCGGGCACATCGAACGGCGGCTTTCCGTAGGCCTTGCGGATCTCGTCGCCCTGCTCGCCGGCAAGGAGCGACTGGTGCCCCTTGACCTCGATGCCGAGCTCGGCGCACTTCGCAAGCACTTCCTTGCTCGTGAGCTCGATTTCCTTCGCGAGCGCATGCACGCGGATCGGCTCGCTCGGCTCACGCGGCGGCGGCGGGGGAGCGGCTGGCTTCGCCGCGGGGGCTGGCTGTCGCTGTCCGCCGTGCTCGGCGCCTTGCTCGCCACCATCACGGTCGCGATCACGGCCGCGGCCGCGACGACGGCGCCGACGACGACCCTGGCGTCCGCCTTCGCCATCCTCGCGACGACCGCCCTGCGCGGTCTCGCCGCCCTCGGACTCGCTCTCGCTCGAATCGTCCGCATCGTCGTCGCGCGAGTCGGCGAGCGTCTCGGAGATGCTCGGCTCGTCCTCGTCGACCTCGGGCAGATCGTCGAAGCCGCCCGAGAGGATGATCGAGGTTGCGTCGGCTGCCGCCGGCTTGCGACGGCGACGCCGGCGTCCGCGGCGTCCGCCGCCTTCGCCACGCGACTCTCCGCGCTGCACCTGCTGCGCGCCTTCGTCCTCTTCCTCGATCTCGGTTGGAAGGCTCGAAAGCGCGGGAATCTGCGGCTTCTGCGGCCGATCGAGCTCGACATCGGCGTCGCGCTCGTCGTAGGCGTAGATGTCGACGCGGTCGACGGCGATCGCCTCGCTGATGCGCACGCCGATCTTCTTGCCGAAGAGGTCCTCGAGGTCGCCCATCGCGCGGCGCTTCGTGGAGAGAAGCACGGCGGCGACCTTCGACGAGCACACGATCTCGAGTCGCGCGACCTTGTCCATGTCGAGCACGAGCTGGATGCGGCGCATCGCATCGGCCGCGACCGAGTCGGGCATGCGGATCTCGCCATGCCCGGAGCAGTGCGGGCAGTCGATGTAGTGCGCCTTGCGGATGCTCGGGCGCATGCGCTGGCGCGTGAGCTCGACGATGCCGAACTCGCTGATCTGCGAGACGGTGGTCTTGGCACGGTCGCGCGAGAGGTTCTTCTTGAGGCGCTCCTCGATGTCGCGGCGATGCTTCGCCGAGCGCATATCGATGAGGTCGCAGATGACGACGCCGCCGAGGTCGCGCAGGCGCAGCTGGCGTGCGATCTCATCGACGGCCTCCTGGTTCGTCTGGTAGGCGTTCGTCTCGCTGTCGCGGGCGCTGCGCGAGCGGCCCGAGTTCACATCGATCGCCACCAGCGCCTCGGCCTGGTCGATGACCAGCGCACCACCCGAGGGCAGCGGCACTTCGCGCGCATGAATCGTGTCGACCTGGCGCTCGACATCGAACGCGTGGAAGACCGGCACGCGACGGTCATAGAAGTGGACCTTGGTCGCCGTCTTCGGCGCAACGACCTCGAGGAAGGCCTTCGCGCGGTGGAAGGCGGGCTCGCTGTCGACCACGATGCCGTCGACCGACGCGTCGATCGAGTCGCGGATGGTGCGCAGGAGAATGTCGCCCTCGGTGTAGAGCTGGCAGGGGGCGCCGACCGCGTTCATGCGCTTCTCCATCACCTGCCAGAGGCGGGTGAGGTACTGCGCGTCGCGCGCCAGTTCGCTGCGGGTCGCGTCGAAGCCGGCGGTGCGGAGGATGAAGCCGAAGCCCTCGGGAAGGTTGAGCGAGTCGAGGATCTTCCGCATCTTGCGGCGGCCTTCCTCGTCGTCGACCTTGCGGGAGACGCCGACATTGTCCATGTCGGGCATCATCACAAGGAGGCGGCCCGGGATCGACAGGTAGCTCGTGACGGTCGGACCCTTCGAGCCAAGGCCCTCCTTGAGGACCTGCACCGTGATTTCCTGGCCGCGCTTGAGCGCGTCCTGCATCAGCGGACGCGAGCGGCGCGGGATCTTGCGGCCGACCTTCTCGGTGCGCTCGGACGAATCGCCCTTGCCGCCCGGGAAGTACTTGGGGTGCAGGTCGGAGATGTGGAGGAAGCCGTTCGCGCCCTCGCCGAAGTCGACGAAGGCGGCCTGGATCGCAGGCTCGATGTTGACGACGCGCGCCTTGTAGATCGAGCCGACGTTGGTCGCGTTCGAGGCGCGTTCGCCGTAGAACTGCGCGAGCTTGCCCTGCTCGAGGATCGCGATGCGCATCTCGTCGCCGGGAACATCGTTCACCACCACGAGCTGCTTTGGCTTCTCGCGCTGCACGATGACGGGCTCATCGCCGTCGATCGGCGCTTCCTCGGCGGGCTTGTCGAAGTCGCGCATCGAGGCGCGTGCGTAGGCGGCAGCTGCCTCGTCGGCGTCGGCTTCTGCTTCCTGCGCCTCGAGTTCGAGCGCTGCGCGATCTTCGTCGCTCAGATCGGGCTCGGGTGCATCGGCGAGTTCATCGAGAATGCCGACGCGCGAGCGCGCCTCATCGTCGGCCGCGAGCCCGGTCGACAGGTCGTCGGCGGGCGGGTCGAGGTCGATCGGCACATCCTGGTGTGCGCCATCGAGCGGGCTGTGATGGGACTCGCCGGACGAGGAGTACCCCTCCGCGCCGGTGTTCGCGCGGGTGTCTCCATCCTCGTGCTGCGTGTTGTGGTTCTGGTTGTCTTCGTTCTGCGTGCTGTCGATCTGCATGACTCGTTCGCTTCTCTGGCGCAAAGCCAGGGTGCGAGGCCGTGTGCGCGGCGAGCTCCGGGAAAGGCAACGCAAGGCGTCGCCTGGAGCGCACCGCTCTGATGGAGCCTGGTCTGACTGGGGAGGTCGATGCGCGACGGGCGCAGACCCTCGGAGCAAGCCCGCCGGCGACATCGTCGTGGCAGGGGCACACGCATCGCGTGGCCTGCGCGGAATCCGCGCGCTCGCGTCGCGTGCTCGCTGCATGGGCCTCGCCAGACCTCGCGACCGAAGCATCGGTGCCTGAGGCGGTTCATTCGAGGCGGCGCGCAGCGGCGCACGCGATGTTCCTTCCGATCCTCGGTCGCGCAGTCGCGCGGTTTCCGGGGATCGCCCAGCCTGACCAAAGGTCTGTTCATCCTGTTCAGGGTGGCGCAGGGCGCCAACGCGAACGGCCTCAGGTTCGGGGCTGAAAAACTCGGTTGTTGCGGTCGATCCGGCCCGCGTGGGGTAGGTCTGGGCGCCTTACTCGGCGATCCAGCCCCCAAAGGAGTCGGGGTCGACCTTTCTTAGTTCGTCGCGGAGGGTGGTGAGCACCTGCCGCTCGGAATCGAAGGAACCAACCCGGCGGGCCAGCTCTTCGCAGTGTGGAATGTCGACGGACCGAATCACGCGCTTGATCAGCGGGATCTGGCTCGGGACAAGCGAGAGTGTACGCAACCCGAGGCCAATCAGCAACATGGTGTAGATCGCCTCGCCTGCGATTTCACCGCAAAGCGAAACATCGATGCCTGCTCGACGGGCGGAGCGCACGACCTGCTTGACCAGATAAAGAACGGCAGGAGACGCTCCGGTGTACAGATTCGCCACCCGCTCGTTGCCGCGGTCGACCGCGAGCGTGTACTGGATCAGGTCGTTGGTGCCGATCGAGAAGAACGAGCATTCCTGCGCGAACGCCCGCGAAAGCAGCGCCGCGCTGGGGACCTCGATCATGATTCCGGTCTGGATCCCGCGGTCAAAGGCGATGCCTTCCTCCTCGAGCTCCTCGCAGACATCGTTGAGGATCATCTTCGCCTGCCTCAGCTCCATGACGGTGGAGACCAGCGGGAACATCACCTTCAGCGGTCCGTGCGCGCTCGCGCGCAGAATCGCGCGCAGCTGCGTCTTGAACATCTCGCGGTGGGCGAGGCAGTATCGGATCGAGCGAAGGCCGAGGAACGGATTGCGCTCGGGCTCGTGCGCACGCTGCTGCGTGTACTTGTCGGCTCCGAGATCGAGCGTGCGGATCGTGCACGGCCGGCCCGCGAGCAGCTCGAGCGTGTGGCGGTACGCGCGGTACTGCTCGTCCTCGCTCGGCTCGTGGTCGTTCGTCAGGTAGAGGAACTCGGTGCGGTAGAGGCCGACGCCGTCGCCGCCGTTGGCGAGCACGTTCTCGACCTCGTGCGGGAACTCGATGTT
>JBEAUK010000171.1:0-4044 GCA_041161465.1 Planctomycetota bacterium
GATCGTGCGCACGGGGCTTCGACAGAAGGATCGCGCCGCGGATGCCGGCGTGGCCGATGGCGCAGGATGGCAGCTCTTCAACCTCGCGACCGACCCAAACGAGACGAGCGATGTCGCCGCCGAGCACCCCGAGATCGTGGCGCGGCTCGCGGGAATCGCACAGGACTCCTACGAACCGAGCGAGCGCTTTCCGCTGCGGTGAGTCCACTGCGTGCGCTGCGGCGAGATGCGACTACGGCCCTACCGCCAGTGTTCCGCCACCCACGGCGTCTTGTGCACATGGCGCGTGATCTTCTTGGTGATGCCCTCGACCGCGTCGGGCGGATTCGGGTGCCCGTGGAAGACCACGATGCGCGCGTCCTGCGGGATCTTCGGCGGAATCCACCAGTTCATCGGGAACTTCGCCATGCAGCCATACTTGAAGCTCACGCACCATTCGCGCGGCCAGTACGAGAGCTTGCCGGCGCGGTGAAGCTCGCGGGAGATGTACTCCTGCTCGTTGCGGACCTCGCGGCGGATCTCGGCGTGCTCCTTCATGAACTTCGCGAGGAGCTCGGGGTGCGCGCCCGCCTCGAAGCGGTAGACCGACGAGTTGCCGGTCGGCCGCCACGGACGCGCCCAGTCCTTGATGATGAGGAACTCGCCCGGATGCGAGAACAGGCAGTCGATGTTGCCGACGATGACGATGTCGATGTCGAGGAAGAGCGTCGGCCCCTCGAGGTCGAAGAGCGGCCGGCGGAAGGTCGAGATCTTGCGCCACCCGCGCTCGGGACCGCCCGGATCGTCGAAGTCCGGCAGCGGGCGCGCGTCGATGCCCGCGTCGAGGCCGGTCGCATCGTCGGTCATGCACACGAAGCGATACGGAATGGTGATGTTGCGCTTCACCATCGAAGCGAGGCGGTTCACATACTCGGGGCCGTACTTGGTGCCCCACTTCATGCAGATGATGTTCGCCATGCTTGCGCCCGCCTTGATGTACGCCCGAATACACGCCCGGATTCACGCCGCGTTTCGCGGAGGGCCGCACTGTACCGCGCGCCGTCAGGCGCCGCCCGAGGCGAGCAGCTTCGCGACATGGCGCGGATCGTGCTCGGCTGCAAGCGCGTCCGACGCCTCCGAGGCGCGCGCGGCGTAGTGGTCCCAGCGCGTGAGGATCGCGTCGATCGCCTCCGCCAGCCGCTCGGGCGTGCGCTCGCGAATCGCGATTCCTGCATCGAAGCGCTCGACAACATCGCCCGCCCAGGTGCCGGCCGTCGCGACGCACGGAGCGCCGTGGAGAAGCGCGTCGAGCACGATGCCGCTCACGCCATCGGCGAACTTCGCGCGCTCGTAGGGCGCGAGCACGAGCGATCCGACGAAGCGCGCCGCGTATTCGTCGCGGTCGGGCGCCTTCGGATCGGCGACGAGACCGCGGTAGTCGGCCGCCAGCAGGCGCGCCACCACGGCATCCTCGCGCGAACCGTGGTGGTCGACATGCTTCGGCGACACCTGCACGAGGAGCGGCGTATCGCGCCCTTCGCGCGCGTAGCGCCCGGCGAGCTCGGCGACGAGGTCGAGCCCCTTGTTGATGCGCGCAGCCCCCGCCATGAGAAGGTGCCGGAACGGCGCGCGCAGCGGCGTGTTTGCGGTGCGCGTGGCGGGGTACGCGACCTGCGCGACCCGCGCGCAACCCGCGGACGCGAGCATGTCGCGCACGCCGCGCGTCGGGGCGACGAACAGCGCGTGCCGCCGCGTGCGGACGGCCAACGCCAGCGCGAGCCGCGCCTGTGGCTTCGACAGCGGCCAGTGCACGAAGAACGAGAGCCGCGACAGCGCGTCGCCGCCCGCGAACGAAAGCCAATCCGCGGCAAGCGCGTGCGAGGCGTTCGCCGTGAGGACAAGCGTGCGCGTTCCGGCGCGCAGCGACGCGCCGATCGCGGCGAGTTCCGAAAGCGTGCCTCCGGCGGGCGGCGCCGCCACCACGGGCACCGAGCCGCCGAGCGTCGCGAGGAAGTCCCGCGCACGGGGATCCGCCACCACGCGGACCTCGGAGAACACGCCGTCGGCGCGCGCCGCGATCGCCCGCACGAACTCCGCGTAGTGCCCGCTCGGACCGCGCAGCTTCGGCTCGATGATCGTGAGTGGCGAATGTGTGCTCGCTGCGTGCACGCGCGGGGAGGATACAGTGCGCGACCTGTGACCATCCGCCGCACGCCCCAGGATTTCCGCGTCGAGGAGCGTCAGACGCCCGAGTTCCACGCGTCGATCGTGACCGATCCGCTCCCCTCGCACCCGTTTGCGGCGTACACCCTCGAGAAGATCTCGCTTGCGACGCCCGACGCGCTCACCTTCATCTCGAAGACGCTGAAGCTTCCGCGCGAATGCGTGGCGGCCGCCGGCCTCAAGGACCGCCACGCCGTCACCACGCAGGTCATCACGATCGACACCGCCGCCGTGAAGGGACGCGTGCGCGAGCGTTTCGAGACCGAATCGTGGCGCCTGACGCACATCGGCTTCGTGCCGCGCGCAGCCGACTCGACCATCATCGCGCGCAACGCGTTCACGATCGTCGTCCGTTCGCTCGACAAGTGGCACGCCGACGAACTCGTGCGCCGCGCCTCGCTCATGCGCGACCACGAGGGGAACCTCCTCTTCGTCAACTACTTCGGCGACCAGCGCTTCGGCAGCGCCCGCCACGGCAAGGGCTTCGTCGGCAAGGCGCTCGTCGAAGGCGAGTTCGAGCAGGCGCTGCGCCTCGCGATCGGCACACCCGCGCGCAAGGACTCGGGCGCCGTGCGCTCGCTCACGCGCGCGCTCGCGACGCACTGGGGCGACTGGAAGACGGCGCTCAAGCACTTCCCGAAGATGCCCGAGCGCGCCGCGATCGAGACGCTCGCGCGCGGCGGCAACTTCATGGACGCCTTCGCCGCGCTGCCGAAGTTCACGCAGGAAATCTGCATCGAGGCGTATCAATCGCACATCTGGAACGCGATCGCGCGCGAGCTCGCCCACGCGGTCAGCGAGGCGACCGCGCAGCGCGCCTTCGAGGCCGACGACCTGTTCGGCACGATGGTGTTCCCGCGAGCGGCGGCGATCACGCCTGCGATCCTCGCGTTCCCGATTCCGATGCCGTCGCCGCGGGCGCAGTACCACGAGTGCCTCACGGAGATCGTCGCGGGCGTGCTCGAGGACGAAGGCGTCACGCTCGAGACGCTGCGGATTCCGGGCTTCTCGCGCCCCTACTTCGGGGGCGGCGACCGCGCCTTCATCGCGACCGCGCGCTCGTTCTCGATCGGCGAACCCGTGCGCGACGAGTTCGCGGGAGGCGGTCCGGCGAACCTCGCCTGCACGCTTTCCTTCGAGCTGCCGCGCGGAAGCTACGCCACCGTGCTCCTGCGCGCGCTCGGGCAGTGATGCGGCGCGCGCAGTACGCTGCGTCGCCTCTGGAGACCTCATGACCGCCAAGATCCTGCTTCTCGGTTCGGGCGAACTCGGCAAGGAGTTCGCGATCAGCGCCAAGCGCCTCGGTTGCCGCGTCATCGCGGCCGACCGCTACGACGACGCCCCCGCGATGCAGGTTTCCGACGGCCGCGAGGTGATCGACATGCTGTCGGGCGCGGCGCTTTCGCGCATCGTGCGCCGCCACAAGCCCGACTTCATCGTGCCCGAGATCGAGGCGATCCGCACGAGCGAGCTCATCAAGCTCGAGAAGGCGGGCCATTCGGTGGTGCCGAGCGCGTTCGCCGCGCACATGACGATGAACCGCGACGCGATCCGCGAGCTCGCCGCGAAGGAGCTCGGCCTGCGCACCGCGCGCTACGCCTATGCCGCGAGCGCGCAGGAACTCGCCGACGCGATCACCGCCAAGGGCGGCGTCGGGCTTCCCTGCGTGGTGAAGCCCACGATGAGCTCGTCGGGCAAGGGCCAGTCGGTCGTGCGCACGAAGAAGGAGATCGCGAAGGCGTGGGAGTACGCCGTCACCAACATGCGCGGCGACCGCGCGGTGGTGATCGTCGAGGAGTTCATCGACTTCGACTACGAGATCACGCAGCTCACGGTGAAGGA
>JBEAUK010000174.1:0-15758 GCA_041161465.1 Planctomycetota bacterium
AAGTTCCGCTTCATGGGGCAGACCTGCATCTCGGCGAACCGCTTCCTGCTCGACGCGGCCATCGCCGGCGAGTTTCTCGCTCGGCTCGAGGCACGCATGCGCGCGCTCGTCGTCGGCGACCCGCGCGACGAGACGACGCGCATCGGTCCGCTCATCAACGACGCCGCGATCGCCAAGGTCGAGCGTCATGTGGCGAACGCGATCGCGGGCGGCGCGCGCGTTCGCCTCGGCGGCACGCGCGTCAAGGTCGCGGGCCTCGCGGACCGCTTCTTTGCGCCGACGATCCTCGAGGGATGTGGCCCGGCCATGGCATGCGCGTGCGAGGAGACCTTCGGCCCGGTGGTCGCCGCGATGACCTTCTCGAGCGAGCGCGAGGCGATCGAACTTGCCAACGGCGTGTCGTCCGGTCTCGCGGGCTATGTGATGACCCAGGACGCGGATCGACTGCTGCGCGTCGCGGAGGCGCTCGACTGCGGTGTCGTCGGTGCGAACGACGGTGCCCCGAGCGCGGCTGAAGCGCCCTTCGGCGGCCGCAAGGACTCGGGCCTCGGCCGCGAAGGCGGCGCGCATGGGCTCGACGCCTATGTCGACCTCAAGTATGTCAGCGTGCGCGTTCGGCCCTGAGCGGCAACCGGGAGACGCCTGCTCAAGGCTGCTGCCCACGAACCTTCGTCTGTAGAACCGCTGATGTCCGCCTCTGACAGAGACGACCGCGGTTCGGCAACCCAAAGCCTGCTGGCATCCGCCTCATCCGCATCGCCAGCGCTCACCGCCACAGCGGCGGGCGCTCGGATTCAGTCCTTCCAAGCGTCCGCGAGCGCAGCGCTCGGCGGCGCCTTCTCAGCCGCCGCAGGCGCCTCGAGCGTCGGGTCGATCTCGATCATCACCGAGGCAAGCGGCTTCGAGGCCGGAGCGTCGGCCTGAGGCTCGATCACCGCGCGCTCGGCAGCCGCCTTCGAGAGGCGGCCGTCCTGGCCGACTTCCTCGAACTTGACCGCCACGCGCTTGCTGACGCCACGCTCCGGCATCGTGACGCCGTACAGCTGGTGGCACGCCTGCATGGTGCGCTTGTGGTGGGTGATGACGATGAAGTGCGACACATCGAGGAACGGCGTGAGCGCGTGGCAGAAGCGCTCGACATTCGCCTCGTCGAGCGCGGCGTCGACCTCGTCGAGGATGCAGAAGGGCGAGGGCTTCGACTGGAAGATCGCCATGAGCAGCGCGACCGCCGTCATCGTCTTCTCGCCGCCCGAAAGCTGGCTGATGACGCGGGGTTCCTTGCCAGGCGGCTTCGCGCGGATCTCGACGCCCGACTCAAGCCAATCGGTCTCGCCGTTCTCGAGCGGAAGCAGGTAGATGTCGGCGCTGCCACCGCCGAAGAGGCGACGGAACATGCCGGTCGGCCCGGCGAAGGTCTCGCGAACGCGCTCGAAGGTCTCCTGGAACCGCGTCTTGCTCGCGTCGTCGAGCTCCGTGATGAGCGCCTCGAGGCTCGACTTTGCGCTGTCGATGTCGGCGAGTTGCTTGACCAGCTCCTCGTTGCGGACCTCGAGCTGCGAGAGCTCGTCGATCGCATCGAGGTTCACATTGCCAAGCTTGCGGATCGCCTCCTTGAGTTCGTCGGCCTCAGTCTGGGCGCTCTCGCGCTCGATCGGCTGGAATCCCTCCGCTGCGCGCTCCGCGAGATAGGTCTCGTAGGTCGCGCGGAGATCGATCTCGATCTCGGAGAGCGTCTGCTCCTCGAGGCTCTCGCGACGAACCTCGAGTTCGCGACGCGAAAGCTCGACCGCATGCGCGTTCCGCTCGATGCGCGATGCCTCTGCGCGCGCCCCGTCGACCTCGCGGGACATCGCCTCGACCGCAGCCTGCGCTTCGCGCAGCCGCTCGGCGATGCCGGCGAACTCGCCAGTGAGCGTGGCAAGTCCCGTCGATGCCTCGGTAAGCGCGGTCTGGCTCTCCTCGAGCATCGCCTCGGCGCGCTCGATGGCGGCCGCCCGGCGCATGACGCTCTCCTTGAGCGCGGTTTCCTGCCGCGCGACCTCGCCCTTGCGCGACTCGATGTGACGCTGCTCGCGGCGAGCCGCGTCGAGCGTCGCCTGCGCCTCGGCGCTGCGAACACGCGCGGCTGCAACGGCGTCGCCCGCCTCGGCTGCGACGGTCTTCGCCTGCTCGAGGGTTGCGCGCGCCGCATCGCGGCGGGCGCTCGCTTCGGCGGCCTCGACCGAAAGCGCCTCGAGGCGTGCCTGCACGGACTTCGCCTCGTCGTCGCTCGCGCGGAGCCGCTCGAGGAGATGCTTCTCCTCGCCTGCGGCGGAATCACGCTGCCGCTCGATCTGGCGCATCAGCTGCTCGATGCGCTCGGTCTGATGGACGGCATCGAGCGCTGCGCGGCGCGCCTCGGCGAGCTGCTGGCTTGCGTTGCGGGCCGACTCCTGGGCGGCCTTCGACTCGACATCGAGCTGCAGCGACTCGAGCTCCAGCGCGGAGATCTGGGTGGCGAGCTCGTTTGCTCGGGTGTTGAGTTCCGCGAGCTCAGCGCGGCGGGCGAGGAATCCGCCGCCGGCTGCATCGGCGCGTGCCGATGCGTTGGCGATCACGCGGCCGCGCTCGTCGACCAGGGCGCCGGAGCGTGTCGCGATGCGGCAGCCGGCCAGCGCTCCGTTTGCAAGCTCAAGCGCGCGCTCGACGGTCTCGACCACGAAGGTCGTTCCGAAGAGGCGCTCGGCGAGCGCGCGGATGCGGGCGTCGACACGCACGAGCTCAAGTAGCGGGGTGGCGCCAGCGGCAGAGGCGATGCGCGCGGCCGCTGCGGGAGCAGGCGTGTTCGCCGCAAACGCAACGCGAACGCGAAGCGACAACGCGTTCTCCGCGTTGCGGCCGAGGAGCGACGCGTCGTCGACGACCACGAGTTCAAGCAGGTCGCCGAGCGCCGCTTCAACCGCGTCCGCATTCGAGCGATCTGTGTCGATCAGGTCGGCCACGACGCCGACGACGCCCGTGAATCGGCTGCGGTCTGCCAGCACGGCGCGCACGCCAGACCCGAGGCCTTCGTGGGCGCGGCCCATCTCGTCGAGAACGCGGCGGCGGCTCTCGACCGCGGTGCGCTCATCACGCACAGAGGCGAGCGCGCTCGCGAGCGCCGACTGAGATTCGTTGAGGCTGCTCGCCGCACGGGTGCGCTCGTCGAGCTGGCGCTGAATGCGGGCGATCTCGTCGTTTGCGACAAGCCCGCGGACCTGGTGCGAGAGCCGCGAGGCGCGCAGCGAGTCCAGCTCGCGCGCGAACGGTTCGATGCGAGCGCCGAGGCGACGAAGCTCATCGCCGAGGGAGCGAGAGCGCGATTCGATCGCGGCGAGTCGCTGCGCCTGCGCGCCGCGCTCCCGATCAAGCCGGGTCGCCTGCTCGCCGACGAGGTCGGCGGTGCGCTGTGCCTCGAACGCCTGCTGCTGGGCTTCCTGGCGACGCGTGCTCTCACGCGCCGAGACCTGCTCGAGTTCCGTGGCTGCGGCTGCTGCGCGCTCAAGGTCGGCGGCCGCCTTCTCTGCTTCTGCGGCAAGCGCCGCCGCATCGGCCTCGAGCGCCGTGATCTGCGTTCGTTCGACGGTGAGCGCCTCCTGCGCCTCCGAGAGCGTGCGCTGGGCAAAGTCCGCGCGCTGCTTCGCCTGCGCCTCGACACCCGAGAGCTCGAGCCGACGCTGCTCAAGGCGATGCTGCTCGTTCTCGACAGCGTGACGCGCGATCTCGGCATCCTGCTTTGAGTCCTCTGCGGCAGAGAGCGCGGCGGCGAGCGCCGACTTCTCGCCCTCAAGCACCTGCAGTTCGCTCGTCAGGCCGCGAAGACGGTCCTCGAGCTCGTGGAACAGGTCGAGCGAGAGTTCGCGGCGCAGGAAGCGCCTGCGCGCGTCGAGCTCCTGGAACTTGCGCGCCTTGTCGGCCTGGCCGCGCACGATGCGAAGTCGGCGCTCGGTGTTCGCCAGCTGTTCGCGTGTGGTGACGAGGTTCTTCTCGGCGCTCTCGAGCTTGCGGGTGGCCTCGACCTTGCGCACGCGGAATCGAGCGACGCCGGCTGCTTCCTCGAGGATCGCGCGCCGCTCCACTGGGTTCGCGAGCAGCATCGCGTCGACCTTGCCCTGCTCGATGATCGAGTAGGCGTCGTTGCCGATACCGGTGTCGAGGAACAGGTCGCGGATGTCCTTGAGGCGGACCTTGCGGCCGTTGATGAGATAATCGCTCTTGCCGTCCGATGTGAGGCGGCGGGTGACCTCGACGAGATCGGTGTCGATCGGAAGTCGGCGATTGCGCACGGACTGACGGTCGACGATGCGCTCGATCGGCTCGCCTGTCTCCGGATCAACCTCGTTGTCGAGCAGCGGCGTGTCATCGGCGCTGCGCTCGATCGCCTGCGCGAGCAGCGGGTTCTCGAAGCAGAGCGTCACGCTTGCCATGCCCGCAGGCTTGCGCGCGGCGCTGCCTGCGAAGATGACATCGAGCATGGCGCCACCGCGAAGGCTCTTCGCGCTGCGTTCGCCCAGCACCCACTTGATGGCGTCGACGACATTCGACTTGCCGCAGCCGTTGGGACCGACGATGCCCGTGATGGGTGCATCGAAACGGAACTCCGTTGGATCCGCAAAGCTCTTGAAACCGCTGAGAACCAGCTTGGCAAGCCGCATCGAAACTCGACCTCCGTGTCGCACGCGCCCGAACGGAAGGCAAAGCCATCCATCTCGGAAACCTGCATGGCGCGCGGACTTCCGCGCGGAAACAACCTCGCCGGCGTCCCCTCCTGGGAATCGCAGGCGCTCACCACTCGACCCGAAGAACGACTCGGATCAGCGGGGCACAGTATCGCGTTCCGCGGGCGGAAGATCAACCGGCGGGGGCGGCGGCATTGTGGCGAGGTCGCTTGGCGTGCCCTTGGTCGAGCCGGTCGCCCCGAGCGTGGTGTCGGGGGGCGACGCCTCATCCTCGGCCTCGAACTCCGGACGCTCGATCAGTTCCTCGTCCTTCTGGCTGCGGAGGATGGCTGCGAGGACGCGGTCCTGCTCGGCCTTGAAATCGCACTTGAGGTAGCCAGAGCGCCAAAGGAGATGGACGGCGCCGATCGTCTCGCCGTAGGAGAGCCCAAGTCCCGGAAGCGGCCGCTCGACCGAGGTCGTATGCCCGAGGAAGGGGATGAACTCGGCGAGCCGCGGGTTCGCGAGCTGGATCTCCGGCTTGATTTCGGGTCGCTGACGGAAGAAGACCTGCAGCTGGTCGTCGCCAGAGTCGGCCTTGACCATGAGCCGATTGCTCCAGGCGGAGACCGTCAGCGGGCGCTCGACCGAGAGATCCACGCCGAAGACGGCGATGGTGGGCCGGCCGCTCTGGGCGACATAGACCATCTCCTTTTCGCTTGGAACGATCGCGACATCGAACTTCTCGTCGATCGTCATGCGCGTGATGATCGGGTCTTTCCGCTTGAGAAGCGCCTCGTAGGTGGCCAATCGCACATCGACATCGGTGTCGTCGAGCAGCGGACGGAGCCCGAGGTCGACATCGGGGTTGAAGCCCATGTCGCCGAGCAGGCCAATCGCCCGGATCCGGTTGTCGGTGGTCGCGGAGCGCGCCATGCCGAGGAGGGGACGCACCGCGAGCGGATCGTCGAGTGCGGCGCCGGCGCGGAGCGCGGCCATCCGCGGCTCTTCTTCCGGGTACTCGTAGAGGTCTTGGATCACCGGGAGTGCGCGCTTTCCGAGCGCGCGGAAGCGCCACATCGCGGCTTCGGCCGAGCCAGGATTTGCGATCAGCGCCTTGCGGATCGCGATCGCGGTGGTCTCGGTCGCGGTGATGTCGAGCGGGACATGGCGCACGAGCTGGATGAAGTCCTCTGTCTTCCCGTCGAACGAGGGCGGAACGGTGAGTTCGACCGAGTCGGAGTTCTCGCCGCGCGCGGTCTCGTTCTTCTGGCGCGGCTCGCGCGGGAAGGTCGAGTTGATCGCCGTCTGGATGGTGCGGGCGCGCGTGTGGCTGGAGGTCGCAAGCTTCAGCTTGAGCGGCATGTCTTCCTTGGTCGAGCCGCCGTCGAGGATGCGTCCGATGAGGCGGTTGACCGCGTCGCGGCGGGTTGCGCCGGGCTCGACGAACGGATTGATGAAGATGTTGCCCTTGCCTTCGGCGATGATCTTCGCCTGACGCGAACCGACCATCAGCGGACCTGGTCGAAGGTCGGTCGTGTAGAGACGACCGCCCTCAAGGCTGGTGACATCGGTTCCGGGCAGCGCGCTCACGCGTAGGTCGAACTTGGTTCCCTTGGTGGCGCCGGGCGGAATCACGCCTTCGACCACCACGATCGCCGTATCGGGGCTGTCGAGCAGCCGTTCCGGGGTCCAGCCCTCTGGACTCGTCGTGGGATTTCCGATCCCGCGTCGCGCGAGTTCCTGCACCATCATCGCTCGGACTTCGGCCGGCATGAGGCGTCCGCCGGTCTCCTTGAGGCCAACCACGAGGCCGTAGCCACGGACAACCACGGGCGTCAGGCCCGCGACGGCCGTCTCGCTGGCCACGGTGCCACGCATCATCGGGTCGACATCAAGAACGAAGTTGGTCGGGTTGACGCGATCCTGCTTGGGGCGGGCGGGAACCTGCTCCACGATCTCGCCGCAGCCGCCAACGCCGAGTGCGATGGAGAGCGCGAGCGCGAGGATCGCGGCGAGGGCTGCGGGGGTATGGCGATTCAGGCAAGTCATGGGTCGAGGTCGCGGGTGCGAGTGAGCGCTGCAGGACTCGAACCTGCGACACCCGCCGTGTAATGGCGGTGCTCTACCAACTGAGCTAAGCGCCCGAGGAGGAGGAGGATACCACGCGATTCCTGCAAGGCGCGCCGATTTTGCGGCGCCCGCGGGCGCCGAGCGCTCGGGAAGGCCAGGTGCCGACGGGCGAGCAAGGCCGGGCGGATCCGCAGCCCGAGGGCGGAGCCGTACACTCGCCCCATGGCTGAGATGGATTCGCCGATCGAGTTCGAGGTCTTTCCTGAGCGTCCCCTTGAGGACGCCGAGCGGGCGCTTGAGCGTCTCATCGCGCAGGGAAAGGTGGTGCCCGAGCGCGCGACGATCGATCAGCTCAAGGAGGCTCGTGTTCCGGCGTCGGCCGGCACCGCGTTTCTGGCGCTCGCCCGCCGTTACCGCGCCGTCACCCTCGCGGTTGCCGAGGTTCGAATCGAACTCCACGACGGCAGCATCGCCATCGATGCGCTTGGCGGATGGCGGCTCCGCACCGAACCGCCAGAGATCGATCTGCGGCTTGCCGCCCCTGCGGGCGGGGAAGCGTCGACCGATATCGTCCACGACGCGACTTGGTCGCCCCGCGGATCTGGCGCCGTCGTGCGCCACTCGACGATGGTGCATTTCCTCGTGCGTGCCGCCGCCGGCGACGACGCATAACCGCCGGACTCACTCGCTCGCGATGCAGCGGTAGGCGATGAGTGCGGAGGCTCGCGCGTCGCTGAGCGCGTCGTGGTGCTTGAGCGCGATCTTGAGGTGCGACGCGACCACGGCGAGGTTGTGTCGCTCGAGCCGCGGGAAGGTGCGGCGCGACATCGCGACCGTGCAGGCGAGACGGAATGGAAGGGGATTGCCGAGCGCGCGCTCGATCTGCATGCGGTCGAACTGCGCGTTGTGCGCGACGAAGAGCGGTGCGGGAGCCGCAACCGCATCCTCGAACAGGACAGCCTCGCGCGTGGCCTCAAGCGCCTCGTGCATGAAGCGATCGATCTCGGGCCATGCATGCCCAAGGCGCGGGGCGCCTGCGACATCCTCGGGCCGAATGCCATGGATCGCGATGAACCGCGGGTCGAAATGGGTTCCGGGGTCGAGATACCAGTGCCGCTCGCGGACAACGGCGCCGCGATGCACCACGCTCACCCCAATCGAGCAAACGGCGCCGTGACGAGGACACGCTGTCTCGACATCGATGCCGACGATCGGCGTCGCACGGCCAGCCTCGAGCTGCGGAACCCTCGGCGCGCGCGGCATTCAGCGGCCTCCGTCGAGGGACGGCCCTCGCGGGGCGCGCGCGGCGTCGCCGCGGAGAAGCTTCTCGATGTCTGTCGTCGGATGCGCGCCAACGATGGCGTACTCGATCACGCCATCGGAGCCGACGATGACCAAGGTCGGCAGGGCCGCGGCCTGTTCGAGCGGCGCGGGAAGCTCCGCGATCGGCCCGACATACGCAAATCGCTCGGCCGAGGCGGCGGCGTGCAGGCGGGTGAACGCCTCGACTTGCTGGGCTGGTGCCTCGCGATCGATCACGATGACGGGCACATCCGGGTGGTTCGCGGCTGCCTCGGACAGCGTGCGGACAGCCTGGGCGCAGGGATCCCAGCCGACGCCGATGAAGAGGATCGCGTGCCGGGGGGCGCCCGCGACCGGGCGCGCAAGGTCGATCTGGGTCTCGACGCCAGCGACGCGCGCGTCGACCGTCGACGATCGGATCACCTCGCCGCGCCACGATTCGGCGGTGCGCATCGCATCGCGTCCGAGCAGGACTCCGGAGAGCACGGCGCCCCACAACAGCGCAGTCGTCACGCTGACGATGATGCCGACGAGGCTCGTCGCGATCGCGACGATGGTGCCCGCGCCGCGCACGCCCTGCCTGCGGAGCTCGATCCCGGCACGAAGCGCGAGCGGACCGAAGAACAGCCCGAGCAGCACCGGACTGAGAAGAATGGAGAGGACGCCGAGGACGATCGGTGCGACCGGAGATCGGCGCGCAATCCAGGCAGCGTCCTCAGGATGCAGCTCGTCCGACGCAGGGCTCGACGAAACTCCCGACGCCGAAGTGTGCTCCTCGCTTGCCATGAAGGGACTCTACCGATGCGCGGGGTCGTGCGCAGGGTCGATCGGATCGGTCGAGCCAGGTTCCGCATCGGTCGAGATGTGGACATGCCGCGCGATCGTCTCCTGCTCCTTGCGTGCGAGCCTTCTGAGCCGCGCCCGCACTGGAGTTGGAAGCCGCCGCTCCATCGTGTTGAGCAGTTTGCGCGCCCAGCTGCTCGCGGCGGCGATCATCAGCACGCCGATGATGACCAGCGGAAAGCCTGGAACCACCGGGAGCACCACCAGCGCGACACCGATCAGGACAAGGATGATTCCTCCGGCGATCAGAAACGCTCGGGAGACGCCGCCACGCGGCCGCCGCGGCTCTCGGAAGAACGCTCCGGCGAGCAGGCGGGCGCGATGGCGTTTCTCGGGGGTGACGCGGGCTCTCGACATCGAAGCAATCTGCGGCTGGCGGGGACGGTCCAACGATGGAGCGGAGGCACGACCCGCATCGGGAGGGTAGGGAACTGCGGGGGATCTCTCTACCCAGAGTCCGCAAACCTCTACAAACTGGGGATTTGGGCGGGCATCTGCAGCCTCGGGTCGGCGAGACCGAAGGGAGGGGGTAGAGTCGGGAGGGCGCTCCACTTTCTGCGTCCGGATGAGGTCCCATTTGATGCCACCGAAGAGCCTGATTGTTGCCCTCGCGCTGTCCTCCTCGCTCGCCTTCGCGACGGGCGCGGACGCTGCGATCCGCTATGTCCGCGCGGATCTGACAACGGGCGCCAACAACGGCACGAGTTGGGCAGACGCCTACCGCGGGGTTGGCGGCATCGCTTCGGCACTCTCGGCGAGCGTCTCCGGCGACCAGATCTGGGTCGCGGCTGGAACCTACAAGCCGACGACGACGCTCGATCGCGGCGCGGCGCTGACCCTGAAGTCGGGCGTCGCGCTCTACGGCGGATTCAACGGCACGGAGTCGAAGCTTGCGCAGCGCGACTTCGCCGCGAACCCGACCATCGTCACCGGCGACCTCGCCGGAAACGACAACGGCACGGCGAACCTCACCGACAACAGCTACCGCATCTTCGTCGGCTCAGGCGTTGCCGCCACGGCGATCCTCGATGGCTTCACGATCCGCTCCGCGAATGCGAACGGCTCGAGCGCCTCGAACTGGGATCGTGGCGGCGGAATCATCATCCTCAACAGCGGAAATCCGACGGTCCGCAACTGCACCTTCATCGCGAACCGATGCACTTTCGGCGGCGCCGCCGCGTATGTGTTCACGGCGAGCGCGACCTTCAGCGATTGCCGTTTCGAAAACAATGTCGGCGGCAGCTTCGGCGGCGCCTTCGACATGAACAATGTGATCGGCAACTTCGAGCGCTGCGTCTTCATCGGAAACAGCGCGTCCCGCGCAGGGGCCTGCGAGAGTTACGGCGGATCTCAGACGAAGTACACCAACTGCATCTTTGCCGGCAACACCGCCACGGGCAGCGGCGGTGGCGGTGCGCTGTGGATCGGCGTCAGCAGCGCCGTGACGGTGCGGAACTCGACCTTCGTCGCGAACACCGCCACCAGCCTCGCCGGCTGCATCATCAACACAGGCGGCTCGTCGACGATCGGCAACAGCATCCTTTGGGCGAACACGGGGCCTGGCGGCACCACCGTCGGAAATCAGCTGACGAACTCGGGCGGCTCGACCAATGTGACCTACTCGATCGTTCAGGGCGGTTTCACGGGAACGGGAAACCTCAACATCAATCCGCTCTTCGTCGATCAGACGAATCGCGACTTCCGCCTGCAGGCGGCGTCGCCCGCGATCGATTCCGGATCGAACACGCTGGTGCCGACGGGAACCGTGCTCGACTTCAATCGGCTCCCGCGGTTCGTCGACGACCCGGCGGTCGCCGACACCGGCGTCGGTACCGCTCCCATCACCGATCGCGGTGCGCATGAGCGTCAGGTCGCACCGCCGCCTCCGTGCCCCCCGGATCTCAACGGCTCCGGATTCATTGACGCGGCCGACCTTGCCATCTTGCTGAACGGCTGGGGTGGCTCCGGCGTGGGTGACCTCGACGGCAACAACCAGATCGATGCCGCCGACCTCGCGGCGCTGCTGAACGCCTGGGGACCATGTCCCTGACGGCGGTTGACGCGGATCTCCAGAGGGGCTGAGGCCAAAAACCCTCGCGAACGAAGGCCTGTACGGCGCGTCGGATTTCGCTATACTCTCCGACCCGTGTGCGACCGTAGCTCAACTGGATAGAGCACGAGCCTACGAAGCTCGGGGTTGCAGGTTCGACTCCTGCCGGTCGCGCTTCCGCCGCCCTGCCTTGCAGGGCGGTGTTGTTTTTGGGATCGGCGTCTTGTTCCGAGTCGAGAAGTGACAGACCCCCGTCAAGTGACAGACCCCCGTCGGTGAACCGAAGGGGGTCTGGGTGAGTCGCAAGATGGAGGTGGGGACGGAGGCGCGGACCGAGGTATCTACGCGCTTCAGTCCCTCAGCGCTTCAGTCCCTCAGCGCTTCAGGGACCAGTCTCAGCCGCCGCGAGTCCCTGCTCCGCCTCGGTCGAGGCTGGCTCGGCCACTGCAGACGGCTTGTCGCCCGTCGTCGGTGCCGTCGAGCTGGCCGCCGCACTCACGAGCTGCTGAAGGGCGAACGGCATCGCGAGCACGCCGAGACCGCACACCACCGCAGCGAGGCGGGGCCACGAGCTCGGAACGAGCTGCACCGAATCGGTGCGGGCGTTCGGCTGGCCGAGCATCGGCACCGCGACGAGCTGAAGGTAGTAGAAGGCGCCGATCGCGCTGTTGACCGCGGCGATGATGACGAGCTGGGTCTGGCCGGCCTCGAACGCTGCCGAGAAGATCGCGAGCTTGCCGAAGAAGCCGATGAGCGGCGGGATTCCGATGAGACTGATCGCGGAGATGGCCAGCATCCACGCGAGGATCGGGTGACGCGTGCGGAGTCCGGAGAGATCCTCGAGGGTCTCCACTTCCTCGCCGTTGCGCTCGAGCGAGGCAAGCACCGCGAAGATCGCCGTGTTCATCACGCCGTAGCCGATCAGGTAGAAGAGCACCGCATCGAAACCCGCCTCCGGGCCCGCGATGATGCCGACAAGCAGGTAGCCCGACTGCGCGATCGAGCTGTAGGCAAGCATGCGCTTGACATTGCGCTGCAGAAGCGCGCCGATGTTGCCAAGCGTCATCGTGAGGACGGCGACCATCCACAGGACGGCGCTGAGCGGCAGCGGGAGGCCGGCGAGCATGACGACCTGCTCGCCATCGCGGACAGTGTGACCCGTCCAGCCGAAGACCGACAGCAGCACCATGAGTGCGAGGACACCCGCCACCTTGGGGATGAAGCCAAGGAACGCGGTGGTGGCTGCGCCAGCGCCCTCGTACACATCGGGCGCGTAGAAGTGCATCGGAACCGCGGCGAGCTTGAAGACGATTCCGAGCACGGCGAGCACGCCGCCGATGATCGCGAGCGTCGGCACACCGCCGGTCGCCGCGTAGGCAGCGAGGGTGTCGCGCATGGTCGAGAGCTCGAGCGTGCCGGTCGCGCCGTAGAGCAACGAGAAACCGTAGAGGAAGGTCGCAGCCGAGAGGGCGCCGAGGAAGAAGTACTTGACGGCCGCTTCCTGCGCGCGACGGGTGCCGCGGCTGACAGCCACCATCACATAGGTCGGGAGGCTGGCGAGCTCGAGTGCAAGGAACAGCCAGATGAGGTCGCTTGCGTTCGCGATCAGCATGGTGCCCGCGGTCGCGAGCAGGAAGAACGCGAAGAACTCGCCCCGCATGACGCGAATCGGATCGAACGCTGCGCGGCCGGAGTCAAACGCCTCCTCGAGCTTGCGGTCGATCGAGGTGCCCGCCACCATCACGAGGAACACGGCGATCGAGGCGATGAGCGCCTTCGCAAAGCCGCCGAGCATCGGCATGAGGAGCCCGCTTTCAGCCACGGCACTCGAGCGATAGACGAACGCGGTGACCGCGATCGAGCCGACGAGGAACAGCGCTGTGACAAACGGAACCGATCGGCGCACCGACGGCGTGCGCGAGAGTCCGAGCACGGCCACGACGACCGATCCGATGAACAGCAGGATCTCAGGCGCGATCAGCGTGAGCTTCGCGGTCATTGGTGCTGCTGCGAGGGTGAGAGAGGCCATGGAATCCATCGTGGTCTCGAGGTTTGAAGCGCGCCCGGCTCAGCGGGCGGCGTTCTCGGTTGCTGCGGGGAGGCTGTCGGTGGTCGTGTCGAGTGCCGCTCGGGCGACGCCCTGGGCAGCTCCGTCGGCGGGGGTCAGCAGGGTGCCGTTCTCGGCATACTGCTCAACGAGCTTCGGATAGTTGGCGAGCACCTTGTCGACGCTTGGGCTGATCGCCTCGAGCATCGGCTTCGGGTAGAAGCCGATCGCAAGGCACACAACCGCGAGCGGGACGAGAATGCCGATCTCGCGCGCGCTGAGATCCTTCGGAAGCGATCCCTCGCCGTGGCCATGACCGTGCGAGTGGTCGTGCGGCTCGCGCAGCGGGCCCCACACAAGCTTGCCGAGCATGATGAGGAGATACATTGCGGCGACCACGAGGCCGAGGCCGGCGACGAGCGCCCACCAGGGGCCGAGGAGGCCGGGGTAGCCGGTCTGCGCCTGCGGTTCGGCCGTGAACGCGCCCATCAGGCAGAGGAACTCGCCGATGAAGCCGTTGAGGCCGGGGAGGCCGAGACTCGCGAGCGTGAAGAACACCATGAAGAAGCTCCACACCGGCATCTTCTTGAAGAGTCCGCCGAGCTGGTCCATGTCCTTCGTGTGGTAGCGCTCGTAGATCATTCCGATGCAGAGGAAGAGCGCGCCCGTCGAGAGACCGTGGTTGATCATGTACATCACGGAACCCGTCGCGCCGATCGAGTTCAGCGAGAAGAGACCGAGCATGCAGAAGCCGAGGTGGCTCACCGAGCTGTAGGCGATGAGCTTCTTCGCGTCGTGCTGCACCCAGCAGATGAGCGCCGTGTTCAGGATTCCGATGATGCAGAGGATCGCGAAGAACTGGTCGAGCTCGACGCCACCCACCGGCGCCGCGGGCAGCGCGATGCGATAGACGCCGTAGGTTCCGAGCTTGAGCAGCGTGCCTGCCAGGATGACCGAGCCCGCCGTCGGCGCCTGGTCGTGCGCAAGCGGGAGCCATGTGTGCACGGGGAAGAACGGCACCTTCACCGCGAAGCCCGCCATCAGCAGGATGAAGACCCAGTACTGCTGGGTGTTCGTCATCTCCTGCGAGCAGTGGTTGGCGAGCACCTGAAGGTCGAAGGACCAGGAGCCCGTGGCAAGCGCGTGCTGGGCGGCGATGTAGATCACGCCGGCGAGCGTGAGCATCGAGCCGAAGAAGGTGTAGAGGAAGAACTTGATGCTTGCGGAGCGACGCTCTGCGCCGCCGTAGATCGCGATGAGGAAGTACATCGGGACGAGCGTGAACTCGTACGCGGTGTAGAAGACGATGGCATCACGCGCGAGGAACACGCCGAGCATGGCGGCCTCGAGGATCATGAACCACGCGTAGTACTCCTTCACGCGCTCCTTGACCGCCGTGAACGAGCCGATCATCGCGAGCGGCATCAGGAAGGTCGTGAGCAGCACCAGCATGAGACCGACGCTGTCGGTGCCGAGCGACAGCGAGATGCCGAGCGAGGGCATGACGGAGAGGCCAGCGCCCGAGGGCGCGAACTGACCGTCGGTCCAGTGCGGGAAGATCCAGGCGACGGCGAGCGACACGGCGAACACGCCAAGCGAGCCGAAGGTCGCGATCCACTTCGACAGACGGGCGGGCGCAAGCGCGACCGCAGCGGCGGCTGCCAGCGGACCGAGGATGAGGAGCAAGGTGAGGGTGGAAAGCATCAGGCGATCCGTGGCCAGAAGGAGTGCAGTGCGTCGGAGGTCGTCGTGAGGAAGGGTGCCGTGTTCATCCGCCGCGGAGCCAGACGAGGAAGATCCACGCCGCGATCAGGGCGATGCCGCCGGCCATCGTGGCTGCGTAACCCTGGAGCGCGCCGTTGTAGAGCGGCTGGAAGAGGCGTCCTGCCTCGACCGGAATGCGAGCGGCACCATTGACGATGAGCCCGTCGATGATGTGCTTGTCGATGAAGAGGAAGACATGTCCGAGCACCCAGGCGGGGCGTCGGAAGAGCCAGTCGTAGATCTCGTCGACCTTCCACTTGTTCTCCATCGCGAGCGGCAGCCAGCGAGTGAGGCCGTTCGAGAGGAGCGTCGCGCGAAGCCTGTCGGCTGCGCCACGGTTGATAAGGTGGAAGAACGCAGCGATGGCGATGCCGAGGATGCCGACCACGCTCGCGACGACGCTCGTCGCCTTGTGGACATCGTCGATGCCCGTGAAGCTGAGCGCATGGTGCGCGTGCTCGCCGGCCGCCGCGTGGTGACCGGCTGCGCCAGCGACCGCGGAAGAGTTCTGCACCATCGTCTGCACCCAGTTGGTGCCGTGGTCGCCGCCCTTCATCTGGAGATAGCTCGGAACCGCCGCGAGGATGGCACCGAGGCAGATGAGGAGGAGCACGCCGTTGATGGCAATGCGGGGGCCGTGCGGGTGCCACTCGTGACCATGCCCATGACCATGCCCGTGTCCATCATGTCCATGCGCGTTCGCGCCGCCGTGCCCATGGGCCTGGTCGTGACCGTGGTCATGACCATGATCGTCGCCGCCGTGGCCGTGGATCTCGTCGCCTGGCTCGTACTTCGTCGGTCCGCCGCACACGCGGAACCACACGCGGAAGGTGTAGTAGGCGGTGAGGAACGCGGTAAAGAGCGCGATCCAGCCGAGGGCCGCTGCGCCGGGGGTCGAGCTCGCGAACGCCTCCGCGATGATCGAGTCCTTCGAGAAGAAGCCTGCGGTGAACGGGAAGCCGGCGAGGCAGAGGCAGCCGAAGAGGAAGGTCCAGCTGATGAT
>JBEAUK010000033.1:0-3951 GCA_041161465.1 Planctomycetota bacterium
CTGGCTGGCGTCGGAACCACAATCGCAACGATGCCGCTCGTGGCGTCTGCCGCGTTCGGCTCGCAAGCCGCCGCAGAGAAGCCCGCAGCGAACTCCAAGCCACGCGCGCCGCGCCCGCTCACGGGCGTCGCGCCGGGAACCCTCCTCGCCCACGAACCGCTGGCGACCTCGATCAAGGGCGCGCGCGCTTGGCGCGTTCGCTATGTCACCCGCGATGTCAACGGACTGCTGCATGAGTCGACGGGGCTCGTGATCGCACCGGCTGGCGACGGCGCCGACCGTCCGATCGTGACCTGGTGCCACGGCACCACCGGACTCGGCGATGCGGCGTGCCCATCGGCGCAGCCCGACCCCGCACGCGAGCTCATCACCTACTTCAGCCCGCAGGCCACGCAGCAGATCGACTACGGCGTCCCTGGCCTCCAGGCGCTCATCGACGAAGGATGCGTGGTCTGCGCCACCGACTACCAGGGGCTCGGCACCGCTGGCATGCATCAGTACGAGGTCAACCGCTCGAACGCGCGCGACGCCGTCTCCATCGCGCACGCGGCCCGCGCCCTCAAGTGCGGCGCGGGAACGGTCCTCGGCTGCATGGGCTGGTCGCAAGGTGGCGGCGCCGCCGCTGCGGTGGCTGAGCTCGACGCCGACGATTTCCGCGATCTGCGCCTCGTCGGAACGGTCACCATGTCCCCCGCCGTCGCAAGGGTCGCCATCGCCGGCAGCGGAGGCGAGGCCACCGCGCTCACGAACCCAAAGGTCGCGCCCAGCGCGCACCTCGTGATGATGTTCGCGGGCATCCAGGCGGCGAACCCATCCACGCTCGCGCTCTCCGATGTGTTCACGCCGCTTGGCGTCGAGATCATCGAGTCGGCGTGGAACACGCAGCCCGTCCATCACCTCAACGACACGGTCGTCCGCCTGTTCCGCCTCAAGGGGCCGATCGTCCAGTCGACCCTCGCCAACTTCGATGCGTGGAAGGCCGCGATCGCCGCTGGCTCGGCCGCGATGCGCAAGCCCGTCGCGCCCGTCCTCATCTGCGTCGACGCCTTCGAAGGCGGCACCGTCATCCCCGTGCCGTGGCAGACGGGCTACGCCGACGCCGTGAAGGCGTTCGGCGGCAGCGTCGAGGTGCGCGACTATCCGAACGACGACCACTTCTCGCTGCCGCAGAGCTGCATCACGGATGCGATCGCTTGGCTGAAGCCGCGGCTTCGCGGTTGAGCGGTCGCGCGAGCCGCGATCCATGCGCGCGGCACAGCGAGGGTGAACGCGACGGTCGCACGGTCCCGTCGAGTCGTGCGAACCGAGCCGCCGTACACTGCGCCGGCGTGCGAGCGTTTGCCGCCATTCTCGCTTTCTTCGCGCTGCCGCTCTTCGGCGCGGGACTGGTTGCGGGCTGCTCCGCCGTCCCCGGGGAGGGGCATGATGCGGCCACCCCATCGCTCCTTCCCTTCACCTACAGCCCCGGCCCGGACGGCGCGGTCAACGGCGGCGTGCGCGCGATCTTCGAGGATCGGAGCGGACGGATGTGGTTCGGCAGCCACTTCGAAGGCGCGTGCAGCGTCGACCACGGCCGCATCACGCGCTTCACAGAGGCCGACGGTCTCGGCGACGATCAGGTCCGATCGATCCAGGAGGCCGCGGATGGCTCGATCTGGTTCGACACGGGCGTCGGCATCAGCAGCTTCGACGGCTCGCTGGTCACCTCGCACGCGAACCGTCCCTTCGTGATGGCCGCAGCGTGGGAGCTCGCACCCGACGACCTCTGGTTCAAGCAGCATGAATCGCACGGCTTCAGCGCGACGGAGCAGGAAGCCGGGGTGTACCGGCTCCACGACGGCCAGCTGACCTACTGCGCACTGCCGTTGCCGCTCGAGCAGCGCACGAACGACGGCTACTCCGTCACCGGCTTCGCGAAGGGCAAGGGCGGAAGGATCTGGATCGCGACCTACAACGCGGTGTTCGGCTTCGACGGCGTGTCGTTCACCACGATCGACGGCGCGCGGATGGGCCTGCGCGAAGGCGAAGGCGTGCCGCATGTCCGTTGCGTGTTCGAGGATAGCAAGGGTCGGCTATGGATCGGAAACAACGGCGTCGGCGTCGTGGTGATCGACGGCGAGCGGACCGCCGGCCTCTCGCCCCTCCTTGGAACGGGCGAGGCGCTGCTTCGGATGGGCGCGCCGCTCGTCGCGTCGAGCGCGGCCGATGACGACCGGTCGCTGCAGCGCGTCTTCTCGATCGGCGAGGACCGCGACGGCAACATCTGGATCGGCACCATCGGCGGCGGCGCGTGGCGCTACGACGGGCGCGAGCTCCGTCAGTTCGGCGCGCGCGACGGACTCACCACGCCGAGCGTGATGGCGATCTATCGGGACCGAAGCGGATCACTCTGGCTTGGTGGCAACGGAGTGTTTCGCCTTGAGGGGAGCCGGTTCCTCCGAATGCACTGAGGCCACGCCATCGCGCGTCGCCGTCACCCACTCGCCTTCGCGTGCGCGCCGCGTCCCCCAGCTGAAGCAGCGGAGCGCGAGGAAGAAACCGACACCAAGCACGGCCGCGGCCGCGAGCGTGGCCAGCACGATGCCCCGCGTCGACGGTGAGGGCGTGAACGCGCCGTCGCCTGAGAGTTGGCCCCATGGCTCGATCGGCGCCGTTCCCGACCAGAGCGGACCGTCTTCGTGCGCATGGCCGAGCACCGCGAGTTGAAGGCCCGCGGCCATCTGGTGGAGCGCTCTTGTTTCCACATCGGTGGCCAATGCATCCGCGCCTCCACCAACCTCGACAAGCGCGCGCCGCACATCATCGATCGCAAGCGGCCGCTCGGGCCCATCGAACAGCAGCGTGATCTTCGGTTCGCCGTCCGTCGACTTCGGCGGCCAGAACTCAAGGCGTCCCCGAAACCAGGTCGCACCGAGCCCGTCATCGTGCAACGGCCCGCCGTAGCGCGCCTCGAAGCGCACCCGCGCTCCGCTCGACGCAGCGACCCAAGTCCAACGCTGCGCCGCGACCAAGACGCGATCGAACGCATGGGCGAGCACATGACCCACCGAGAACACGATGACCGCGGCACACAGCGCAAGCATCAACGCGAGCACGCGTCCGAATCGCGCGCCGGTCGCGACGCCGAGCACCCGCGCGTCCGCGCCGCATTCCGGGCACTTCGATCCACTCCAACTGCCGAGCGGATACCAGCACCGCGCACAGCAGGGCCGCGCATCAGTCGCCCCCGCCGACCTTGATCTTCGCACGCGAAGCCACAGGCTGCTCGCCGCGACGAACGCGACGACGATGCCAGCGACAGCGAGCACTTCGGCGAACATGCCGAAATCGTACCGTCATCATGATTTCGCATACTTCCTCGCGGTCTTCTTCGACTTCGCGCGCGTCGCCGCCTTCGCAGGCTTCTTCGCGACCGTCGTCTTGGCGGCCGTCGCGCCTGGCTTGAGCTTCTTCCCGTCTGGTCCACGGCCCGTGCTCGCCAGCGTCTTCACATAGCTCTCGACATACGCCTTCGCGGGCACGCGCCGGATCGCCTCGCCGATCACATCGAGCGCTGCGTCTTCGAGCTTCCTGAAGCGCACGCAGCTTCCGCCCATGTTGAGCTTCTTGCCGGTCTTCGCCCACGCCTTCTCGAACCACGCCCGCTCGGCCTTGTCGCTGTAGACGCTCATCAGGTAGACGGTCAGGTTGTCCTTCTGGCTCGCGAGCGCGGCGACCATGAGCGGCTTGGTTGGGTCGCAGTGGTAGCCCGTCGGCCAGACGCGGTGCGGCACCGCGTAGCCGATCATGCCCCAGAGCATGCTCTCCTCGTAGTCCTTGTCGAGGTTCTTGAGGATGACCTTGCGGACCGCCTCGATCGCCTTGCGGCGGTCGTCCGGGAGCGACGCGAGGTAGTCCTTGACGGTCGTGGCACTGCTCTTCATCCCGCCAATGTACGAGGCTTCGGAGGGG
>JBEAUK010000065.1:0-4056 GCA_041161465.1 Planctomycetota bacterium
ACATGGGCTTCTTCCCGCTGTTCAACCACATCAAGGACAACGACATCGCGATGACGAGCCCCGTCGAGATGGACTACCGCGACATGTTCGAGCCCGGCACCGGCAAGCAGGCGCCGAAGGAGTCGATGTCGTGGACGATGAGCTTCCTCTACCGCACGAAGGACCTCGCGCCGACGGGCAAGGATGGCAAGGTCATCATCACCGACCGTCCCGAGATCACGGTGCTGTCGATCGGCATGAACGGGCCGTACGGCACGGGCGTCGTCGAGAAGGGCCTGCAGCAGCTGAACGCGTGGCTCGCCGAGCACCCGGAGTGGGAGATCGCGGGCGATCCGCGCGCGTTCCACTACAACGGGCCGTACATCTCGAACCGCGTGAAGTGGTCCGAGGTGCAGTTGCCGGTGGTCAAGGCGGTCGCGGCTGCCGCTGCTCCCTCTGGCGGTCAGGCCGCGAAGTGAATTCGCGGCCCGCCTGGGACGCGTTTGATCGGCGACAACCTCGCCGCTTTGCCGCTTCCCGGCCGGTAGCGCTCAACCAGTGATGCGCTCTTTGCCGACGAAAGCCGCATGGCTGCTGCACCCTCGTCGAAACCGCTCGTTACCGTCACGCTCGACATCGGCGGCACCAACGCGAAGGCTCGCTGCGCGCACTGGCAGGACAAGCGCGCGACGCCGTCGGGCCCTGCGTACACGCCCGAACAGCTCGTGCGCGACCTTCCGACGCTCCTTGCGGGCGAGCGCGCCGACCGCATCACGATCGGCTTGCCGACGCCGATCAAGAACGGCCGCCCGCTGCGCGATCCCGTCAATCTCGGCCCAGGCTGGAAGGACTTCGACTATCGCCGCGCGTTCGGCATGCCCGTCAAGATCCTCAACGACGCAGCGATGCAGGCGATCGGCAGTCACCGCGCCGCGGGCCTGCGCGACGAGACGATGCTCTTCCTCGGCCTTGGCACCGGTCTCGGCACCTGCATGATCGCGGGTCGACGCGTGCTGCCGATGGAGCTCGCGCATCTTCCGTACCGCAAGGGACAGGAGTTCGAGGACTATCTCGGCGTGCGTGGTCGCGAGCGGCTCGGCACGCGCAAGTGGCGCGGCCATGTGGCTGAGTGCGTCAAGCTTCTGCGCAACGCGCTCCTGCCCGATGTGGTCGTGATCGGCGGCGGCAACGCCAAGGCACTGAAGGAAGTGCCAGAAGGCTGCGTGCTCGGCGCGAACGCAAACGCGTTTCTCGGCGGCTACGCCGTGTGGGATGCGGAGTGGGCGGGCGCGGCGACGGAGCTGTGAGCGCGCAGATCGCCCGTCGGATGGCTTGAATATCGCGGAAATCCGCAGAAACACCGTCAGGCGTGCGCCGGCGCGGGCATCTGCGCCAGCAGTTCCTCGAGCTGCGAGGCAACCCAGGTCATCGGCTTGCGCCGCGTGGGGAGCTTCTCAAGCGAGTCCTGAATGAGCATCGACAGCTGCTCGGGCACCGAGCGGTCGGTCTGATGGATCGGCGTGCTCGGACCGAGGCGCTCGGGCGGAAGCGTGAGCGTCTTCGCGGTCGGCGTGTGCTGCGTGGCGGGCGAGTGAAGCCGCGTGAGGATCCAGTACATCGTCGCACCGAAGTTGAACACATCGGTGAGCTCGGTGACGGGCTCGTACTGCTTCGTCTCCTTGCCCTTCGAGTTCTTCTCGCTCCGGGCCTCGGTTGCCTGCTCGGGGGCGATGAAGCCAGGCGAGCCCTGGAGCCGCGCCTTCATCGTGCCGGACTTGGCGGCTTGGCCAAGGTCGATCACCTTGGTGCGACGATCGTCGGTGTAGAGGATATTGAGGGGCTTCATGTCCGCGTGGACGAAGCCCTTCGAGTGCATATGCACAAGCGCATTCGCAACATCGCGGAAGATCCGAACGCACTCCGGCATCGGCGGCCGCTTCTGCTCCGACAGCGGCGCTGCGTCGATGAGCTCCATCACGAGACCGAGGTCGCGGGAGTTGCGCGCGAGCCAGGCGCCCTGGTGCTCAAGAGCCACGAGCTTCCGAATCGCGGGGTGCTCGAGCTTGCTGCCGATTTCCCACTCCGCGCGGAGCTGGTCGAGGTAGCGGTCTTCCTTCTCCCCCTCGGAAATCACATGCTTGAGGGCGTAGGCCGTGTGCGTCTTGAGATCCTCGACCTCGTACACACGGCTCCACGCGCCGTCGCCGATGTGCTTGCGAACGCGGTAGCCAAAGAGGGTGCCCTTCGCCATGCGCCGCTGTGCGGCTGGGAGACCGTCGCTCACGCCGGCCTCCTTTCGGTGGTCCGAACTCGGCGAACCCGTGGACAGAGTGACAGACACCGCTCGGCCTTGGCCGAGCCGCTTCCTTGCGGGGGTGCGCCAACCGGCGCGGGATCCTTGCGACGACACTCTGACATGGACGGAAACCAACGGGTAGCCCAAGGGAACGGGCTACAGGTCGCGAGATTGCGACCCAAGAGAAATGATCTAAGCCAAAGAGGATACGCGAAACCGTCCCGCCTTTGCAGGGGTTGGCGGGAGGTTTGGGTAAATATCCCGCATGGAGAGCGGCCTTTCACGGTCATTCCGCGTGTATACGCGGGTTCTCGCACCGGTTTCTCTTGAATCTCGGATCGGGCGGCGGTGAATCGCCCGAGGCTCATCCGAGGCTTCAGGCCTCTGCGAAATCGTCGCGCGCCGCGTAGCCACCTCGGGCGAGGCGGGCGATCTGGCGCAGGATGTCGTTCAGCAGGGTCGATGCGCCAAACCGGAACAGGTGCGGGTGCAGCCAATCGGGGCCGAGCGTCTCCTGCACCATCACGAGTTGCGCGATCGCGGCCTTGGCGGTGCGGATACCGCCCGCCGGCTTCATGCCGATGCGGACGCCCGTCTCGCGATAGGCGTCGCGGATCGCCTCGAGCATGACGAGGACGACCGGCATGGTGGCCGCGGGCGTGACCTTGCCGGTCGATGTCTTGATGAAGATCTCCCCATCGGCGGCCGGACCCACCGAGAGCGCAGCGCGGATCGCGAGGTCGCTCGCGTATCGGACCGCGTCGAGGGTCTCGAGCTCGCCGGTCTCGAGAATGATCTTGAGGTGCGCGGGGCCGCAGGCCTCCTTCACGCGCGCGATCTCGTCGGCGACCCGGGCGTACTCGCCCGCGAGGAACGCGCCGCGGCTGATGACCATGTCGATCTCGTCGGCGCCCGCCTCGACCGCGCGGCGGGTGTCGTCGAGGCGCACCTCGAGCGGGAACTGACCGCTCGGGAAGCCTGTCGCGACCGACGCGACCTTCACCCCCGAACCAGCCAGCGCCTCGCGGGCAACCGCAACGAGGTTCGGGTACACGCAGATCGCGGCGACGCTCGGAATCGGCGCGCGACCCGCGGCGCGAAGGGCGGCGTCGAGCGCTGGCGCCGGCGCGATCGCCTTGCGACAGAGCGCGCGCACCTTCTCGGGCGAGTCCTTGCCCTCGAGTGTGGTGAGATCGGTCATCGAGACCGCGAGACGGAGCGCGAAGTCCTTCGAGGCGGCCTTGATCGAGCGCTTGCCGAAGCTGTCGGCCCGCCGGGCGGCCATCACCGCGTCGACTGAACGCCGCAGTGGAAGCGGGATCGCGTGCAGGTCGGCGTGGCCGGAATCGTGGGACATCGCGTTGCGCACGGTTCAGCCGCCACGCGCGGCACGGAAGAGCGCAGGCAGGCTCGCGCCGCCGCGCAGTGCGAGCCGCGGGTTGGCGCCGCCGTCCATGCCGTAGATGAACAGCATCTCCGAGCGGTTGTCGATGATGTAGAGCGTCTCGTAGGGCTCTTCGTCGGGGCCTTGGCCGACGGAGCTCGTGATCGCGATCACGCCGCCCTGGCCGATGAGCGCGGTGCCGGCTTCTGCCGACTGCTCGAGCTTGCCGGCCTGCACGATCGCCAGCGCCGTGATGGCGAAGGCGGATGTGGCGAGGATGGCCTTGGAGATCTGCATGCGGTTCTCAGTTGGAGCGCGGCTTCCCGATGTCGCCCATGTCGGCGCCCATGCTGCGGTAGCCGAGGCCCTTGACCTGCTTCGCGCGCGGATCCCACTG
>JBEAUK010000068.1:0-28248 GCA_041161465.1 Planctomycetota bacterium
TCGTGACGATGGTGCACGAGGCGGGACACGCGTTCCATTCGCTGCTCTCGAAGGAAGATCCGCTCGTCGACTACCGCAACGCGCCGACCGAGTTCAGCGAGGTCGCGTCGATGTCGATGGAGCTCCTCACGCTTCCCTATCACGGCGAGTTCTACTCGGAGGACGAGTGCCGCCGTGCGCTGCGCGAGCGCCTCGAGAAGTTCCCGACGATCATGACCTGGATCGCGACGATCGATGCGTTCCAGCACTGGATCTACACGAACCCCGGCCACACGCGGGCGCAGCGCACCGACGCGTGGCGCGCGCTCGTGAAGCGCTTCGGCAACGACATCTCGTGGGAGGGCTGCGAGGCCGCGCGCGACGCGCAGTGGCAGCGCCAGCTGCACCTCTTCGGCATGCCGTTCTACTACATCGAGTACGGCATCGCCGAGACGGGCGCCATCCAGATGTGGCTCAACTCGCGTCGCGACGAGCGCCGGGCGCTGGCCGCGTACCGCAAGGGCCTCGCGCTCGGTGGGTCGCGTCCGCTGCCTGAGCTCTTCAGCGCGGCGGGGCTGCGCCTCGAGCTCGGCGGCAGCCTGATGGCCGAGCTCGCGCGCGAAGTCGACGGAGAGCTGTCGAAGGAACTGGTCACGAGCTGAAGGGCGAGCTCGGATTCGGCGCCGGTCGTGTCGACTCGTGCGTCTTCCGTTCAGCAGGCGGAAGTCTGCTGGAACCTGAGCGTTTCGAATCGCAGCCGCGTCACGCCGTCGCTATCGACGGCCGAGGCCTTCTCGACGAACCCAACCCGCGCAAGCATGCGCCGCGACGCCGTGTTGTCGGGCGCGACGCGCGCGGACAGCCGCATGAACCGCGGCGCGCACTCCTCGGTCGCGTAGCGCACCACGCGCGCAAGCGCCTCGCCGCCGTAGCCCTTGCCCCAGTGCGGCCGCGCGATCCAGTAGCCGAGCTCTGCCGCAGGCTCGACGCGCGACGGCGTGAACGCGATCCCGCCGATGAGCGCGCCGCCCTCGGCGAGCGTGATCGCGAAATCCTGCATGAAACCAGCGTTGCGCTCGCGGGCCGAGCGCGAGATCCAGTCACGGGCGTGTTCGAGCGTGTACGGATGCGGCACGGTCTCGAGCCAGCGCTGCACCTCGATGTCGCCAAGGCCCGCGACCAGCGCGGCCTCGTCGCCTGGGGCGCTTGGACGCAGCACAAGCCGCGCCGTCAAGAGTGAAACAGGCTCGAATCGCACGAGACGATCCTATCCGAACGGGCTACGCTTCTCTCCATGACCGCGACGGAACCAGACCGCCTGACCGCCGTCACCCGCCCCGCGCCGGCGCCGCTCGACGCCGCTGCGTTTCGCGCGGCGGGCCACGCGCTCATCGACTGGATCGCCGACTACCGCGAGACGATCGGCGAACGCGCCGTGGCGCACCTGCCGGAGCCGGGCGCCATCCGCGCCATGCTCCCGCCTCGCGCACCTGAGTTCGGCGAACCGATCGCGCGCATCCTCGGCGACCTCGACGAGGTCGTGATGAAGGGCGTCGTCCACTGGCAGCATCCGGGCTGGTTCGCGTATTTCCCCGCGAACTCGAGCTACGAGTCGATTCTCGGCGAACTCGCGAGCGCGGGCCTCGGTGTCCAAGGCATGCTCTGGTCGACGAGCCCGGCGTGCACCGAGGTCGAGACGCACATGCTCGACTGGCTCGTGCATGCGATGGGATTGCCCGAGCGGTTTCTCTCGACGGGCCGCGGCGGAGGAACCCTCCAGGACACCGCAAGTTCCGCTGCGCTCGTCGCGATCGTCGCGGCGCGCGAACGCGCGACGAAGTTCGCAAGCGACGCCCACGGCCTCGCCGCGGGCGCGCGCGCCGTCTGCTGCTACACGAGCGACCAGGCGCACTCGTCGATCGAGAAGTCCGCGCGCATCGCGGGCATCGGCCGCGAGTTCGTGCGCCTGATTCCGGTCGACGAGCAGGGCCGCATGCGCGTCGATCTCCTCGCCGCGGAAGTCGAGCGCGACCGCGCGCTCGGCTACCTCCCCGCGTTCGTGTCGGCGACGGTCGGCACGACGGGCGTGAACGCGATCGACAGCGTGCCCGAGATCGCGGAAGTCTGCCGCGCGCACGACCTCTGGCTCCATGTCGACGCCGCGATGAGCGGCACGGCCGCGCTCTGCGAGGAGTTCCGCTTCGTGAATGCGGGCTCCGAGCACGCCGACAGCTGGTGCTTCAACCCACATAAGTGGATGCCCGTCAACTTCGACTGCGATGTGCTCTGGGTCGCCGACCGCGCCGCGCTCGTTCGCGCGCTGAGCGTGCTGCCCGAGTACCTGCGCAACGCCGCGACCGAATCGGGCAAGGTGATCGACTACCGCGACTGGCAGGTGCCGCTCGGACGCCGCTTCCGCGCGCTCAAGCTGTGGTTCGTGCTGCGCTCGTTCGGGCTCGAGGGCCTGCGCGCGCTCGTCCGCTCGCATGTCGCGATGGCGCGCACGCTGGCCGACCGCGTGCGCGCGTACCCGTCGCTTGAACTCGTCACCGAGCCCGCGCTCAACCTCGTCGCGATCGCGCACAAGGGCGGCGACGAATCGACGCAGCGTCTCATCGACGCGGTGAACCGCGACGGACGCTTCTTCGTGTCGCACTGCCGCTTCCACGGGCGGCTCGTGCTGCGCGTGTCGATCGGTGCGCTCGCGACCACGCCCGCGCATGTCGAGGCGTTCACCGAGCACTTGCTCGCAGAGGCCGCGCGCGCATGAGCGACGACGCCCCGAAGCCCGCCCCCACGCCCAAGCGCCGCCGGTCGCTCAGCTACCACACGGCGAATGTGCGGAACACGATCGTCACGAAGCTGCCCGATGTGCTTCTCGGCGGGCGCCTGCGCGCGAGGCATGTCGCGCAGCCGATCGAGCTCAACGAATACACGCTCTCGAGCGCCAACTGGCCGCGCGCCTTCGACGGCGTGCGCATCGCGCACATCTCAGACATCCACTTCGGTCACCTCCTCGGCCCGGAGCGCCTTGTGCAGGCGGTCGATGCGGTGCGTGCGGTCAAGCCCGACCTGATCGCGATCACGGGCGACCTCGTCGACCTCTCCGCGCACGAGGCGCCGCTTCTCTTCGAGCGTCTCTCGCTCCTCAAGGCGTCGCTCGGCGTCTTCGTCGTGCTCGGGAACCACGACCACCTCGACCACCCGCGTACGATCGTGCGCGGCGCGCGCGACGCGGGCCTCACGGTGCTCACCGATGACTCGGTGCGCGCCGGCGGGCGCGACGGCCTCCTCGTCGCCGGCATCGACTGGTCGAAGTCGATCCCCGGCTGCATCGAGCGCCTGCGCCGCTGCGGCATGGCGCGCGCAGATCTCCTGCTCGCCCACAATCCGAAGGCGTTCGTCGGTGCGGTCGACCGCGAGATCCCGCTCACGCTGTCGGGCCACACCCACGGCGGACAGGTCGCACGGCGCGCCAACCGCCGCCACAACCTCGTCTTCACGGCGCGCCTCAACGCCGGCCACTACCAGCAGGGCGAGTGTCACCTCTATGTCACGAACGGCGTAGGCGCTTGGTTTCCGCTCCGCGTCAACTGCCCGCCTGAAGTGGCCGTCATCGAGATGCGCACGCGTTGATACGCTGCGCGCATGCCCCTGCCGCTCGCGCCGATTCTCCTCGCCAGCTCCGCACTCGCCGCCGATCCGACGCCCCCACCCGTTGCGGATGAGCCGGGCGCGTTCAAGTTGTCGCTCTCGCTCGATGCATGGTTTCCGCGGCTTGAGGGCAACTTCGTCGATGGCCCCGCGGAGGTCGATGTGAACGCGACCGACCTCGACGACAGCGAGCCATCGTTCGCGGGCGAACTCTCGTTGACGCGCGACCGACTGACGGTGTCGCTGCGCGGCTTCACGACCGCGACCGAAGGAAGCGGACCCGTCGACAGCTCGTTCACGCTCGGCGGACTTTCGGTGACCGCGGGCGACGCGGTCGACAACTCGTTCTCGTGGTGGTCGGCCGGCGCGCAGGTCGCCTACGACTTCTACCGCCCGCTGGCGGAGCAGCCCACGCCGTGGAGCGCGCCGCGCACTGGCTGGACGCCGCCGGCGAACAACACCGATCTCTCGGTGTTCGCGCTTGTCTCGGCCGATGTCCAGGGCATGCAGCGCGACCTCGCGAACCTGACGAGCGGCCTCGCCACCGATGCGAACGAGACTTTCGCGGTGATCAACGCCGGTCTCGGGTTCCGCCTCGCGTTCGATACGAAGGAGCACTTCCCGATCGTTCGACGCGTCGATCTCGGCGCATCGGCCGCGGGCGGCGCGATCCTGCCGATGGCGGGCGGCGACTTCGGCTTCGGCACCCGCATCGAGGCCGACATCAGCTTCTGGTTCTGCCCGAAGGGCGCCGCATACTTCGGCTACCGCTACATCGGCGGCTCGTACGAGGGCGAGGAGCTCGGCCTCGACGGCAGCCTTCAAGGTCTCCGCGGCGGCATCCGCATCGAGTTCTGAACGCGCCATGGACGAGCGACGCAACAAGCATGATTCGCACGACACGCACGGAGGCTTCCTTCGCCTCGGCGGCGGCTGCGGCGTGCGCGTCGGCGCGCTCGACTTCTCGTTCGTGCGCGGCAGCGGCCCGGGCGGCCAGCATGTCAACAAGACGAGCACGAAGGCGCAGCTGCGCGTGCTGTTCAGCGAGATCATTGGTCTCGACGACGCAGGCCTCGCGCGCCTTCGCGACCTCGCGGGATCGCTCGCGGTGGGCGAGGGCGCGGAGGAGGCGCTTCTGATCAGCGATCATTCGACGCGTTCGCAGGCCGACAACCGCGAGGCGTGCCTGACGCGGATCAAGACGCTGGTGTCGATGGCTGCGAAGAAGCCGAAGGTGCGCAAGAAGACGAAGCCGACGCGCGGGTCGAAGGAGCGCAGGCTCGACGCGAAGAAGCGCGAAGGCGAGAAGAAGAAGGACCGCAACTGGCGCGCGTGATTCAGTCGCGCTGCACGCGCGTGATTCAGTCGCGCTGTACGCGCGGGGGACCGAAGCCGAGATGCGAGTACGGTGTCTCGGGCGCAGACTCCGCCGCAGACTTCGCCGCAGACTGGGGAGATGGCGCGATCGGCGTGGCCTGCACGGCGGGCGCGTCGACGCGAACACGGTCACCGAACGATGCGCCGATCGCAGCGTCCGCAGGCGTCGGGTTCTGACCATCGATGCGCGCATCGACGCGCGGTGCGCCGAAATATGTCTCTGGCCCGATGCGCGTCGTCACGCGGCCGTCGATCTGACCAGGCGCGAGCTGCCGCGTCGGCGGCGCCTCGGGCGACAGGTGCAGTTCGCCCGGCATCCCGATGTGGAAGACCGTCCCGGGCGGCGCGACCGGCTTCATGCCACGCGCGGTGCGGCGATAGACGCTCTCGGGGAAGACGGCGAACAGCGCTCCGTTGCCGCGCATCAGCTTGTCGCTCTCGCCGGGCACGCGGTAGACCCGCTGAAACGCCGTAGGAAGGCGCGTGTCGTGCGACGGCTGGCGGAAGCTTGTGCCAAGCGCGCCGACATCCTCGCTGCCCTGGTCGACGACCTCGAGGTCATCGCGCAACGGACCGGCCTCTGCATTGCCATCGACGCGACGGATCGGACCGAGCGACTTTCGAACGGGCGATGATGGATCCGCGCCGGCCGGCACGGCCGCCGGCTGCACCTCGCGCACCGGCGACACCGAAGTGGGCGGTGCCGCGGGCGGCTCGGCGAGCGCGGCGACGGTCAGGATGAAGACTGCGGGCGTCATCAGGGCGGATATCGGCGCGAGTCGCCGTGGCGCTTGAGGCTGCGTCACAGCGCGCGCACGCGGACTCCACCCCATTCTGCGACGCTCGTCGACTGGGCGGGCAGGAACCGCTCCCCTGTTTCGGTGCTCACCACGAGGCCGCGCATCGGGTCGATCGACCGCACCTCCCCCTCGACCGGCCCGTCGGGCGTCGCGAAGAGCGCGCGCGTGCCGCGAAGGGCATCGCGCGCATGGAACCCCGCCACCAGCGCCTCGTCGGTGGCCGCGAGCGCGCCATCGAGCGAGCGCATCAGCGCACACAGCACAGCGACGCGGTCGGCATGCGCGCCAAGCATCGCAAGGCTCGTCGCGCGCGCGGCGAGTTCGCCGTCGAACGCATCCTGCGACACATTCACGCCGATGCCGATGACCGCCAGCTCGCCGCGTCGCTCGATCAGCACGCCCGCGAGCTTGCGCCCGGACACGATCGTGTCGTTCGGCCACTTGATGCCAACGCGTGCACCGAGCATCGCCTCGCAGGCTTGCGCAGCGGCGATCGCGCCGATGAGCGCGAGCCGCTCGCTCGATTGCGCCTCGACCACGAAGCTCGCCGCGACGCCCTCGGTCCCCGTGTCTGCCCAGTTGCGTCCGAAGCGACCGCGACCGGCCGTCTGCCGCCAGGTGGTGACGAGCGTGCCCGCGGCCGCGGCGCGTGTCTCGGGCGCGTCCTGGGTCGAGGCGGTTTCGGCAAGCGCGACCACGCTGCGAATCGCGAGCAGTCCGCGGCAAGCGTCCTCGAGGTGCGCGTGCCAATCGGCGAACGCGATCGCCGGCGCGTTCACCGAGGCGCTCCGTCGATCACGAGGTCAAGCCCAAGGTCGAGCGCCGACGACGAGTGCGTGAGCGCGCCGACCGAGATGCGGTCGACCCCGCTCGCTGCGATGCGACGCACGGTGTCGAGGCGGACGCCGCCCGATGCCTCGAGCTTGATCCAAGGCGCGCGCGTGTCGCGGCGGCGCACGGCTTCGCCAAGCGTGCCGGGATCCATGTTGTCCAGGAGCACCATGTCGAGAAGCCCCTGCTCGAGCGAGAGGACCTCGTCGAGTTGCGCGAGCGTGTCGACCTCGCACTCGACGAAGGCGAGCGGCGTCGCGGAGCGCGCGCGCATCGCGGCCTCGCGCGCGCGTGCCGCAAGCGAATCGCCGCCGAACGCGCCGAGGTGGTTGTCCTTGAAGAGCGCTGCGTCGAAGAGACCGATGCGGTGCAGCGTCGCGCCGCCGCACCGCGTGGCGTACTTCTGCAGCGTGCGGAGGCCGGGGATCGTCTTGCGCGTGTCGCAGATCGCCGCGCGCGTGCCGCGCACGGCGTCGATGAACTGCGCCGCGAGCGTGGCGTTGCCCGAGAGCAGCGTCAGGAAGTTGAGCATCGTGCGCTCGTGCGAGAGGAGCGCCAGCAGCGGTCCCTCGACGGTCGCGATCGGCGTGCCGCGGCCGACGCGCGCGCCGTCCTCGACATGGACGCGCAGCGAGAGCCCCGCACGCGCCGCCACGATTTCCGCCACGCGAATCCCCGCGAGGACGCCATCGGCGCGGCTCACGATCTTCGCGCGGCCGCGGTCGTTCGGGCCAAAGCATGCGGCGCTCGTGATGTCGCCTGCGTCACCGAGATCCTCGCGCAGGGCGCGGGTCACGGCGTCCTCCGCGTCGGCGCGGCAAAGGGCGTCGAAGAGCGCCGGCAGCGACATCGCGTTCCAGTCGGTGGCGTGGGTCGCGAGGCTCATCGGGCAAGCGCCGTCTGCATGGAGGCGATGAGTTCCTTGGCCCGGGCGGCGTCGAGCTTGCCGGCGTTCCAGCCCACGCCGAGGCCAGCGGAGCCGAGCTTCGGGATGATGTGGAAGTGGACATGCATCACGGCCTGGTGCGCCGCAGCGCCGTTGTTCTGCAGGATGTTGTAGGCGGTCGCCCCGGTCGCGGCCATGACCGCGCGTGCGAGGCGAGGAAGCACGCGGCCGATGGCCGCGGCGCTGTCGTCGGAGAGCTCGTGAAGATGCGCCTTGGCCTCCTTCGGGATCACGAGAAGGTGACCGTCGGAGAGCGGGCCGATGTCGAGGAATGCAAGCACATGCGCGTCTTCATAGACGCGATGGCACGGGATCTCGCCGCTCAGGATCTTCGAGAAGATCGTCATGCGGTGAGTGTAGTGGATGCGGCGCCGACGGCTTGGGTGCCAGCGGGGTTTAGCCCGCTGAACGACACGGGTCGGATTTCGACTCGGGCGTCACCCGTTCAGCAGACTGAAGCCTGCTGGCACCCGAGCCGCGGCCGCTCGGATCACGGGAACACGCCGCGCAGCTCGTAGATCTTCCCGATCCGCTCGAGTGCGGCGCAGTACGCCGCCGTGCGGAGGTCGCACTCGTGGCGCGCCCGCGCCACGCGCACGCGACGGACCGCGAGCGAGAGACGCTTTCGGATGTGTTCGTCGACCGCATCGCGGCGCATCGACACATCTTGTCGCGCCGCGCGCCACTCCAGCGCGCTCGCGACTTCCGCCGCCGCGCCACACATGAGATCGGGCACGATCTCGATCCCCTGCCGGATCAGGATCTCCTCGGCCTCGGCCGTGATGTTCGCGGAGCCCGCCTCCACCACCACGCGTGCGCGGCAGAGCCCCGCACGATGCGCGTCGAGTGCGCCGTCGTCTGCACAGAGCACGAGGATGTCGCACGGGACATCCCAGAAATCGCGCTCAAGCACGGCGGTTGCGTCGACGAAGTCCTCGATTCCACCCGTGTCTTCGCGATGCTGCGCCAGCGCAAGGACATCGATGCCGGCTGGCTCCGCGATGGCGGCGCCCGAGCAGAGCACCGCCGAGATGCGCGCGCCGCGCGCCGCGAGCGTCTTGGCCACCGCGGTGCCGGCGTGGCCGAAGCCGACGAGCGCCACGCGCGCGGTCGCGAGCTCGATCATCGACTCGGCGAGGATCTCCTCGAGCACCACGCTCACGCCGGTCGCGAGGACGCGTCCGCGCTCGCCGAGGCCGCCGAGTTCCCGTGGCTTTCCGACGACCGTGCGGCCCTGGTCCTGCCGCGTCGGCTCGGGGCTTGTCTGCGCGAGCGTGTCGAAGAACCACGCCATCACCCGCGTGTCCGCACCCGCGTCGGGCCCGACCACATCGTAGGTCGGCCCGAGCTGGTGGCTGATCGCGCTGCAGTAGCGGCGCGTCATGCGCATGAGCTCGCCTTGCGAGAGTTCGCGCGTGCAGGCCTTGACGCCGCCGAATGCGCCTCCGAACGGCACGCGCGCAAGCGAGGCGCGCAGCGTCGACAGGATCGAGTGACCCTTCACCGTGTCGAGCGACAGCTTCGGGGCGATGCGCACGCCGCCGAGGTACGGCCCGAGCGCGTTCGAATGCTGCACGCGGTAGCCCTTGAAGAGGCGATGGCGTCCGTCGTCCATCTGGACGGGGAACTGCACCATGACCTCGCTCTTCGGCTGAGCGAGGATTAACTGCTGGTGGTGGCGCAGTCCGACCATGTCGGCCGCATTCAGGAGCCGCGTGGCCATCTCGTGAAAGAGATTGCCCGGCTGCTGCGCGACGCCGATCTCCTCGAAGATCCGGGTTCCCGCAGGGCGAATCGAGCGTGTGACCGAGGAGCGTTCCATCTCGAATCAAACATACGCCGATTCGGGTGGCGCGCTGCGGAAAGCGTGAACTTCGGGCGAGAAGCGCGGGCGCATGTGCGCCGCGGGCCGATCCGCGCTTTATCGGATACGGCCCGCGGCGCCAAGCGTCACGGAATCACCTGCATGACCGGCGGGCCGGACACGCGGGGGTTGTTGTCCCACATCAACCAGGCGTGGACGCCGAGCGACTTCTGACCGATCGCGGCCGGCCCCGGAGTCGCGAGCCCACAAGTGCCCTCGGTGATGATCTGCACCGCTCCCCCGCCCCAGGTCTCCTCATCGGGGAACTGCAGCATGATGAAGTGATTCAGAATGCTCGTGGTGCCGAAGTGCACATCGGAGCCGTCGGCTCGAACCGGGCCGACGTTGCACCTGCCGGTGACCTCGAACTGCGTCGGCGCGCCGCCCACATTGAGCGCACGCACGCGGATCCAGCGCGAGCCGAAGTTCACGCGGATCACGTCTTGCTCGACAAGGTTCTGACCGCCGCCGCCCACGCGAAGGCTGTTCGTTCCAACGCCGTTGAGCGAGATCCACAGCACCTTCCGCCGATACGGGCTTGTGGCGGTCCGCGGCGGCGTGTTGTACGCGAAGTACGAGGTGCTCATGAACGACCCCAACGGCGCGATTCCCTGCGCGTTCATGCCGACCACGCAGTGCGCATCAAGGACGTTTCGTGGAGTGCCGAGGACGGGCTCGCTCTGCCACGACAGGCTCTGGATGCGGGTCCACCAGCTGGATGGCTGGCCTGGCGGGCCGTTCTGCGGCTGAAACTCGACTCGGTCGATGGACGAGCCCACGGCGACGGCGGGAGCCGGCTGCCACACGAAGACCTGAAGTCCCCACAGGCTCCACGCGCGCGTCATCGCGACGCCCTGGTGCTTCCAGCCGGTGGCGATCACGCCGTTCGGTGGCGGCGCCCACTGGGCGAGTGCCCCTGTCGAAAGGAATGCGGCCGCGGCGATTGCCGCGAGGGAACCGAACATTGTTCGAAAGCTTCGCATGTCTGTCTCCGTGTCTCGTCGCCTATCGGGAGTCGAAGCAGGGACCGTTTCCGCTGCTTCAGTCGATGCGCGATCCACCGGATCAAGTGATAGCGCGAGACATCTCACGCGCGAGGATGCATGCGCGTTGCGCGATCAATTCGCGAAGCTCCGCGAGGTCTGTACTCCGATGTGGCACGCGGACTCGCATCGACGCCCGTGGCTATCCGACACTCCCGGCGGTCGATGTACCCCGATGTGGTACACGCGATCGACGCATGCGCCCACAGCGCACCAACGGCACGCCAGGCGCGTGCTCGCTTGGCGGCGAGCGCCCCGCTACTTCACGAACTTGACGCGTCCCCACCAGCGCGGATCGTGCATGTCGATCTGCCACTGCGGGGTCCACACCCAGTTGTCCTCGGGCTTGTTCGGCGTCTTCTCGTACTTCGGCTTGCCGTCGTCGGCGCCCGGCTTCGGAGGCTGCTGGTCGTAGTGGTCGTTGATCGGCGGCACCACGGGCTTCGGCGCGGTCTTCCCTTCCCAGTTGTGCAGCCACTGGACGCGCGAGAAATTGATGCGCCACTCGTCGCCCGGCTTCGGGGCGGCGGCGGCACGCTCCTTCTCGCCGAACCCGGGCTTGTCCCACGCGGGCGGCTTGAGCGAGCTCCACGGAATCGCCCACTCGAGCGACCAGCCCTTGTCCGTGTCGGTCGGATCATTGAGCGTGCCGTTGATATGGATCGCGGTCTTGAGGCCCTCGCAGTTCCAGCCGTGCTCGGCGGGACCTTCTTCCTTGTAGCGGCGATGGAGATAGAGGTCGAAGATCGTGCCGAAGGCATTGACCTCGAGCTCGTAGTACTCGCGTGTGTCGCCATCCGGGTCGATGAAGACCTCGAAGTCGTTGTCGCGGAACACGATGTCGTCGTGGTTCCTGAGCGACGCCCACACATGCGGCTCCTCCATGAGCGCGGCGATATAGAGGTAGGTGTCGTCCCACAGCATCTTCATCCGCGTGCGGTATCGCGGCGCGGGAAGCTCGGGGCCCTGGATGTCGACGAAGTCATCGCTCCAGCGCGCAAGCGCCCATGCGGGCTCGTCGAGCTTGCCGTCCATCGTGATCGCCGCCTTCGTGAAGGCGCAGTCGTAGGTGCGCGGCGGATACGAGGGCTTCTTCGGCGTCGGGTCGCCCGGCGGCGGGAAGGCGGGCGCTGCGGCCGGCTTCGCAGGCGGGACCACCGGCGCGGGTGCGGGTGCGGACTGAAGGATCACGGTCGCGGTGATGACGAGCGACAGGTTCATGCCAGAAGCGTAGCGAATACGGGGCGGGTTGCGCCCGCATCACCGCCGCGGCGCCGCATCGCGCGCGAGGTAGACCGTCTGCGACGGGAAGGCGAATCCGCTTCCGTGGCGCGCGATGATCTCCATGAACTCGAGGTTGAATCGCTCGAGGGTCTCGCGGTACTTCGCGGCGTCGTCGGTCTGGATGAGCGCCTTGATGTCGATGTCGAGCGACGAGTTGTTGAACACGAGGAAGTGGACGCGAACCGACGCGCGGTCGACCATCGCGTCGTTCTCGAGCAGCGTGCGGATGTCGCCGACGATCGCACGCATCTGTGCGGCGGTCGTCTCGTAGCGCACACCGAGCACGGCGCTCAGGCGGAACGCGTCGCGCTCGCTCATCTTCTCGACGCGCGACTGCGCGAGGTCGCTGTTGGCGACGACGAGGAGCGTCCGGTCGAGGGTGCGGACCTGGGTCGAGCGAATGCCGATCCGCTCGACGGTGCCGATCGTGCCGCCGATGTTCACGGTGTCGCCGGGCTTCAGCACGCGGTCGGCCAGCACCGACGCGCCGCCGAACAGGTTGCCGAGCGTCTGCTGCGACGCGAGGGCGAGGGCCGCGGTACCGATGCCGAGGCCCGCGATGACCGCCGAGAGGTCGAGGCCGAAGATCTGGAGCGCGGCCGACGCGCCGAGGAGGTAGACGAGCGCGGCGGCGATGACGCGGCCGATGCGCACGATCCCGACGGCTTCGGCGATGCCGCGCGCCTCGAGCTTCTTCTCGAGAAGGAGCGACATCGCGCGGATCCAGCGCACGACCGCCCATGCGATCACGAAGATGGTCGCGGCACGGAGTCCGAGCGAGAGGTTCTCGCGCGCGGGGATGCTCAGGATGAGGAGCCCCTCGGCGAGCCGCATCGCGACGAACGACAGGAGGAAGCCGACGGGCGTGGCGATCGCGCCGATCGTCGGCGCGACGATGCCGAGGCCGCGCAGCGCACCGCTGTCGGCGCCGCTTCGCAGCGCGCGCGAGACGAACATGCCGGCGAGCACGCCGATGACCGCGATCGCCGCGAGGCCGATCCACTGCCACAGCTCGATCTCGGCGAGGCGGACATCGCTGAAGAACGACGGCAGCGAGGTCGTCCACCACGAGCCGACGCTGCGCGCGACGGTGGGAACCGCTGCGACCGTCTCGGGCGCGAAGTACCACTCGTCCTCGGCGCGGACGAGATTGATCTCGATCGAGGCGTCCTCGGTTGCGACCTCGCCGAGCGAGACGCGGCCCTTCTCATCGATGGCGCTTCCACCGGTGCGCTCGTCCGGCACGGTGTCGAAGTCGAGCCAGAGACGCGTGTCGAGGATCGTCTTGAGCGCGCGGGCGATGCGCTCGGGGCTCTCGCCTTCAGGCCAACCTTCGGGCGGCGGCTGCAAGTGCGAGCTCGCGGCCTTCCAGTTGCCCTCGCGGGCGAGCATCACGAAGTCGAAGGCCGCGTTGCGCGGGGTCTCCTGATTGCGCTCGGGCGGGCCATCGGGAGTGGAAGGCGCGGCGGCGGGAGTCGGTTCCGCGGCCGCTGCGTCGTCGGCGGCCACATCTGTCGGCGCGGCCGATACTTCGGCGTGCAGCGTCGCCGGTGCGACGAGCGTGAGCAGGAGCGCAAGGAGGAACGCGCGGCGGATGCAGCGCGCGACAACGGGGACAAATCGGTCGATTGCCATGGTTCGCTCTCGGGAGGGGGCGGCATCCTACCGAGCGGAGCAGGAGGCGGAGGACCGCTCGAAACTGGCAAATCCCGAGGATTTTCGTCGCATCTTGCGGTCGAAAGGAGAGAATCCCGTTCACCGCACGGAGTCTGCGGAACCCCACCGTGGGGGCTGTCCGTTGATTCACAAACTCAGACTAGGAAATCGCCATGCGCAAGACCATGAGTCTCGTCGCTGTCGTCGGCGGGATGCTGTGTCCGCACACGACGCTTCATGCCGCCCCGCCTGCAGACGCACCCGAGATCGCCACGATCGAGACGAAGGGCAAGGCGCCCGATCGGCTCGGTGAGATCCTCGAGACCTATCTCGTCAGCGACGGCGCGATCTTCCCGCTCGCCGATCCCACGGTCGACTCGCTCGGCCGCACGCATGTGTCGGTGCCCGATCCGAACGGCGGCGAGCCGCTGCGCCTCGTGCTGCGCCCACACTCGGTGCGCGACGGCAACTTCACGCTCGTCGCGTACGACTCGAAGGGCATGCCGAGGGCGATCGAGGCGGACGAGCCGTCGACCGTGCGCGGCAACGTCGACGGCGACCCGCACTCGCGCGTCGCGGGCGCGATGGTCGACGGGCGGCTCACGCTCTCGATCCGCATGAGCGACGGGCGCCACTACTTCGTCGAGTCGCTCGCGTTCACGGTGGCGGGGGTCGCGATCGACGAGCACCTCATCTTCAGCGCTGAAGACCGCCTCGAGATCGACGCGCACTGCGGAACCGACGCTGGTCACGGCGCGGGCGGGATCTTCGGCCAGGGTGCGAACGGCGGGCACGGCGGCGGCGACGGCGGCGTGGCCGACGGTGGCGTCGCGGGCGGGCTCTGCGACACGCAGGTCGTGGTCGACTGCGACTTCCCCTACTTCAACGCGGTCGGCGGCACGGTCGACCTCGCCGCGACGCGCGTCGAGGCGATCATCAACATCGTCAACGACCAGTACGAGAGCGAGGTCGGCATCCGTCACCTGCTGACGGGCATCGTCGTGCGCAACACGGTCGCGGCCGATCCGTATGTCTCGAACATCCTCTGCGCGGCGCCGGATCTCCTCGGCGAGGTCAGCACCTACTGGACGAATGTCCAGGGCGCACCCTTCGCGGGCATCACCCGCGACATGGTGCACCTCTTCACGGGCCGCGTCGACCCGACGAGCGGCGTCGTGGGCTGCGCGTGGGTCGGCGATGTGTGCGCGAACACCAGCGACTTCGTCGCGCACGGCGTCAGCCGCGCGGCGTTCACGCCGAGCACTGCGTTCATCACCGACCTCGTCGCCCACGAGATGGGCCACAACTGGGGCGGCGTCCACTGCACCTGCTCGTCGCCGCCGTCGACGATGAATCCGTTCCTGACGGGCGCGAACACCTTCACCAACTCGCCGTCGATCGGCGACATCACCAACTGGCGCACAGGCCACTCGTCGTGCCTCGACTGCACGGGCGGCGCGCTCGACGGTTGCGGCGATCCGGTCGCCGATTCGGCGTGGGAGGCGCACAGCAGTCGGTTCGCGTACCAATCGTCGTGCTGCGCGCGGGTCTGCGCCGACGACCCGTTCTGCTGCAACAACCAGTGGGACACGATCTGCGCGAACACCGCGCGTGCGCTGTGCGTCGGCTGCGGAAACGCCGCGACCGGCAGCCCGTATGTGGTGCGCACGAACCCCGGCTGCAGCGACGCGAGCTGCTGCGCGACGATCTGCGCACGCGATCCGTACTGCTGCGACACGCGGTGGGACGCGGTGTGCGTCAGCCTGTCGGAGAGCCTCTGCCGCAGCGGACTCACCTGTGCCGATGCACGGCTGATCAACCCGTCAATCCCGGAGAGCGTGAACTTCAACACCGCGAGCGACGGCTCCGCCTCGGACGAGACGAGCTGTGGCACGGGCGATGTGTACGCCACCTGGATGCGCTACCGCCCGACCTGCAGCGGCATGAGCACCCTGTCGATCTGCACCGACTTCGCGGAGGGGCAGGTCAACATCGCGGCGTTCAGCGCCTGCGGCGGCACCGAGCTCGCCTGCTCGGCGACCGCGACGGGCTGCAGCTCCGCCAACGGCGGCGTGCAGATCAGGTTCGCGGCGCTTTCAGGCCAGTCCTATCTGATCCGCATCTCCGCGAACAACAGCGGACGCGTCGCGGGCTCGCTCTCGATCGCGTGCGCGGCGGTGTGCGGCGCAGGCGGGTCGTGCATCAACACAAGCCCGTCCCCCGGCTGCGCGGATGCGTCGTGCTGCGTCAATGTGTGCACGGTCGATCCCTTCTGCTGCAACACGCAGTGGGACTCGATCTGCGCGAACACCGCACGCGACATCTGCTTCGGCGACGGCGACCTCAACTTCGACGGCGTCGTGAACGCGGCCGACCTCACCATCCTCCTCGACGGATGGGGCACTGGCGCCGGCGGCGGCGACATCAACGGTGACGGCAACACGGATGCGGCGGACCTCGCGATCCTGCTGTCGAACTGGGGCTGATCGAGGAGCGCGGTGAAGTCCATCACCGGCGCGGGCGAGCAGTGAAGCCCCCGCCGGATTTCGAGACCGTCCTTCGGGCCGCGAATCCAGCCACCTCGCGGCGCCGAGCCCGCCCCGCGCATGACGAATGCGCGGGGCGCGGTGTTTTTGGGTGCTACAGCCACTGTCGCAGAGACTCGAATCGTGCGATCACCTCCTTCCACGCCGGATACGCGCCGAAGCAGAGGACTGCGCACTGCGACTCGTAGTCGCGGCGCAGCGACTTGGAGAGTTCCTCACTCGGAAACAGCGCGGCGCTTTCTCGGAATGACCACGCGCTTTCATCATGCTTCGGACGCCCGTAGTACCTGTGGTCGATGTCAAGGCAGTCACGCACGATCGCGTGGTATTCCGGTCCGCGGAGCATCTCCTCGACCTCGGGCTGATCTGCAAGAAGCATGAGATCGAAGTAGTGCCGCGCGAGCGGTCCGATCGGTTCGCCGGGGTATCTGCGTTCCTCAACCGCTGCATGGATGGCGAAGAGCTTCTCGACGAATGTCCGACGATAGTGAAGCAACTGCATGACGAAGGTCTCGCAATCCGGCGAGCTGATCTCGAGACGCGCCTCGTCGATGTACTCGGCCAGCAGCGAGCGGATCGGAACGCGCGCGATCGGCTCGCGGCCACTTCCGATCCCTGCCGCAAGGCAGACTTCCGGCTCCAAGGAGCGGATGCCTGTAATCGCCGATCGGTAGCGCATGTATTCCTTGCGCGCGACGCCCCTCTTGGCGTAGGCAGGCGATGTCCGTCGCTCAAGCGGCAGTTTGCTCGACACAAGGTCGAACACCGACCGCAACTTCGTCCGCATCGCCTTGCCTCCGAGCGGGGGCTGGAACGCGGCAGGATCGATGAAGAGATCGACATCCTCCGAGAAGCGGCTGATCAGCCCCCAGCCCTTCATCAGACTGGTTCCACCCTTGAGAATGACGGCGTCGCCCTCGGCGAGCCGTAACACTCGCAGCATCTCGGTCAGGTAGTAGTCCTTCTCGACGAACCGCGCGACCTCGGTCGCGGTCGCAATCCCCGGCGGATTCTCTCGCAGCAGCACCTTTGCGAAGTGCCGTCCAGCACCGCGAAGGAGATCCGCAAACCGATCATGTTCGAACAATCTCAATGGACATCACTTTCCCCGATTCGCGTATGGATTCACCTGAAGATCCGAAAGCCGCACGCAAGCACCAAACACGCCCGCTCGACCGCCACCCGAACGCGGCCTGCCCCTCGTTCGGCCTAGCCGCTTTGCGCGGGGAGCCTGGCGAACCACCGCGTCGCCGTTGGCAATGACCCAAGCCGCCCGAAGTCAAACCGCGACAGCGGATTGAGCGACGCCCGCAGCGCCTCGAGATCCGCAGGCCGCACCGCGGTCTTGGCGCGCGGGGAACTCTCGATAAGCGCCCCGAGCATTGCACGCACACGGGGCGGTTCTGACGGCGCCACTGCGAGCACCCGCGCAAGTCTCCCCTTCTCGAGAAGACAACGCGCCAGCACCTTCGCCGTGGGCTCGGGCGCAAACTGACTGTGGATGCCCCTCTCGCGCAAAACCTCGAGCAACGCACCCTCGCGGCGCTCGAGTTCGTGCCACGCCGGCGGCCGGCGCGTCACGACGCGCACCCCGCTCTCGATGTAGCGCTTCGGTGCGCGCAGCGCAGGCGTCGACATCACGGGGCGCAGCGTGTTCTGGAGGGTCAGCTTGAGTTCGTGCGCGGCGAGCACGCCCGATGGAAAGACAGGCGGCTCGCTCGGGCGCGCGGGCGCACCATCTCCCGACCGGCTGAGGTCGCCACTCGACTCTGGTCGCTCGGCGTAAGCCCTCAGTCGGTGGAGGGCCGTGCCGTCGACGCCGTTCACAGGCACGATGTACTCCCCCTTCGCGACGCGCGCGAGCACGCCGCGTCGGACAAGCCGCGACAACGCCTGCGCGACGGCGAGCGGCGGCAAACCGGGGAAGTCGGAGATGCGCCAGACACGCAGGCGTCGTGCTCGCTCGAGCACCTCGGCGCGCAACGCGGGCTTGGCCGCCGCTTGCGCAGCGAGCTTGACCGCCGGCGCGGCGTTCGCCGTCACCGCGCGCTCGACCTGCGCGGCAGCGGACGCAGATTCGGGCCGAGATGCCGGCGGGACGCCCGCCCTCATTCGTGCCGTGGCTCTCCCGTCCGCCGCACCTGCTTTGGTGATGTTCGCTCTTCTCTGTCCCATGGCTCAATCATTGGCAGACTACACCCGTCTGTCAAGTCTTTTTGTTGCATATCTTGACAGTTGAGTGACTTCCCCCCATGGGAATCGGAAGGTGCACCGTCTAAGTCGCATGGTGTGCGCACTCGAGTCGAACGCCGGCTGCCCAAGCGTTGCATGCGGATCGACTGCCGCGCGGCGACTCGCCGAGGGGGATGCGTTTCCGTACGCTATCCCCATGCCACGCCCCGCCCCGAGCGCCGAGTTTCAGCTCGACTTCCTCGCGAAGGTCGAGCGCATCCTGTCGCAGGGTAAATTTCAAACCACCTACAAGTTCGCGCTCCTGATCGCGCTTACAAACATCGCGGTCGAGCAAGGCGACGACTCGGGCGACGCGCTCGAGGTTGACCTCGATGATTTGGCGCAGCAGTATCTGGAGATCTACTGGAACATGGCGCGGCCATATCCCCGGGTTGAGTCTGTCCTTAGACAGTCCACAAATCCCCAAAAGCCCGCCAGCATCATCACGCTTCTGAGCAAGGAGGTCGGAAGGTCGTGCAACAGCTATCAACGGCTTCGTGCATACAGCAAAGGCCGCGACAAACTCCGCTCGCAGGCTAAAGATCGACTCAAGCGTGACGTGCTGTATCGCCTCCATACCCTCGGTTCGCAGGCAGACTCTTCTGACGCTGATCGGTTCATTTACGATCGCCCCGCCTGTAGGGCAGATTGCGCGGGGCTAGCCCGCCTGGTTTTGAAGCCCGGCGTCGCTGCATGCCTTCGGAGCTTTCGTGGCGTGATTGCATCGATTGTCCAGGCACGTTGGGCTCGTTGGATTCGGGAGAACAACCAGTCTCTCGCCGCCGACCGCGAACTGGAGCAGTTTCTCTTCGGGGCGAGCCGCACCAATGTCGCGGTCTACGCCGAGCGCTTCTACGACCTGCAGGGCGGGCGCTGCTTCTACTCAGGCGACAAGCTCGCCAGTCCGAAGGCCGGTGAAGTCGACCACTTCATCCCGTGGGCGCGCTACCCGTTCGACTCGCCGTTCAATCTCGTGCTTGCGAGCAAGAAGGTGAACAACCAGCTGCGAGACGAGCTGAAGAAGCCTGAGTGGCGCGCGAGCTGGCTCGCACGGAACGACACCCATCGCTCCCGCCTCATCGCCCCGGCGCCCGATGGCTTCGCGGCGCTGGAGCAGGATCGCGAGACCGTGCGTGCGATCGCGGACTGGGTGTACGCCCGCAAATGACACCGCCCCCCGCGGGCGACGAGTGGGCACCGAGGAGTCAGTGCCCGAACTCGCCACCGCACGGGGGGCGTGTTCAGCGATCAGGTTGTCACGCCGCGTTCAGCGGCGACGACGGCCGACGATGCCCGCGAGGCCGAGGAGCGCCATCGCGCCCGGCGCCGGGACCTGCACGACCTCGACGAAGAACGAGCTGTTGAAGCCGCGCACCTGGTACTCGTTGAGGTTGCCGTTGAAGAACGAGCTCACATCGGTCGGGTTCACCCACAGCGACGACGCGTTGAAGGTCGTGCTGAAGCCCACCGAGCCGTCGCCCGCGATCGACGCGTAGGTCGACATCAGCGACGGCACGCCCGTGACGCCGTTCGGCTCGAAGTTCGGGTCGATGCGCATCGAGTACGCGGCGTCGCCGAAGGCGCCCGTGTTGTCGATGATGATCTGGTTCAGGCCGCCGAAGTCGTCGAACTTCAAGCCGCCGCCGCCGACGCCGAAGCCGATCGACGCGTTGGTGATCGCAGAGCCGCCGATCTGGTCGGTCGGCTGGAGGATCGGCTGCGTATAGGTCTGCGCGAACGGGCCGATCTTGATGATGCTGCCGATCTGCACGGCGACGGCGTAGACATTGCCGCCGTTTGCGCCAGCGCCGGCGCCGCCGACCATCTGGGCCGACCAGCGGCCGCGGATCTGGGCATTCGTGCCGAACTGACCGAGCAGCGCGCCGGTGTCGCCGATGCCGCTCTGGATGTTGATGTTGCCCGAGTAGTTCAGCGAACCGCCGGCGCCGCCGAAGGTGACCGACGCGGCGACGGGGTTGACGATGACGGCCGCCTGGGCGCCGGTGGCAAGGGCGATCGAGGTGGCGAGAAGGGTGCCGACGACTGCGCGAGAACGCATAGGAGCTCCATAGAAGCCTGGGAGGCTGGGCCAGCTCGGCCCGCCTGGACCTTGGGTGTACCGCGACCGAACCGACGGTCCGCGGTGGAAAGCCCGTCCATCGGGCTTCCATGAAGTTGGCGCAAAGCGCGTGTTGCGCCTGCCACCGTCGCGCGGAGTCCCGGGGAACTTCGTGCTCCCCTTCATTCAGTCGGATGATTCGGGTTTGAGGCCTCTGGCGGACTGCCGCGCGCCCAGCGCCGTGCGTTACCGCGCGCCCAGCGCCGTGGCCTATCGCGCGCCGAGCGCCGTGGCCACCAGCTCCTGCCGGCCGCCGACCCTGAACTTTGCGTAGCAGTGCTGCGCGAGCGTGGCGACGGTGGGCCGCGCGATGCCGAGCTCGCGGCCGATCTCGGCAAGCGAGCGGCCGGTCATGAGGAGGTCGAACACCTGGCGTTCGCGCGCGGTGAGCGACGCGAAGGCGACGGCCGCGCGGTGGCGCTTCGCGTACGGCGTGTTCTGGCGGCCGTCGACCTGGATGAGCGCAGGCGGCGGGAATTCCGCGGGAATCGGCACGATCGCGAAGGAGACATGGTAGTTGCAGGGCTTGACCGCGCTCTTCGGCGGCTTCGCCTGCGCGGCGCGCTTCTCGCGCTCGGGCTGCTCGGCGCGCGCGTGCCGCGCGTTGACGCGCGCCATGAGGAGGTCGAGCATGCCGACGATCGCCTTGATCTGCTCGAGGTCCTCGGGCTCGAAGTGCCCCCAGAAGAGCCGGCGGTCGATGTAGCCGCGCGTAGCCTCGCGCTGGTCGTACGGAAGCGCGTCGGAGATGTGCGCCGCGCTGCGCCGCTCGAACGCATGGCCGAGCTGCCCGTGGATCGCGCGATGCCGCTGGTTCGCGGGGTCCCAGTGGATGACGACCTTCTGCGTGGTGACCTCGTAGCGAATGCGCCGCGCACGCGCGGTGGCCGCGAGGCGGCGGACGATCCCAAGCCGCTCGAGCGCGTCGAGGCTCGCCTGCACCGCGGAGGCCGTGCGCCCGAGCGCCGCGGCAAGCTCGGCCGCCGACGCAGGCGCGCCGAAGTGGCTGAGCGCCTCCCACGCGGAGGAGTGCAGGAAATCGCCGAGCGTCTCGACGAGGCCGGGGCGGTCGATGGGGATCGGCTCGATGTCGGGCGTGGGCGCGGGTGCGGGTGCGTGCGCGTGCGCGGATGACGCCGCGGCCGAGGACGCGGCGGGCGCGCCCGCGCCAGCACCCGCAGAAGGCGAGCCTGCCGAGTGAGCCGACGACTGTGGCTTTGATCGCGCGCGCTTGGTCACGGGGAGGGTTGTATCAGCGCCACGGAAGAGGTGTCGCGCGGGCACGACGGGGCGCGCAGAGTGGCGTGCGGGGAGTCATTCAGGTGGATGATGGGGTGTGGCGCGGGCGGCTACCTCGCACGAGACGCGATCTCGAACCATTCGGCCGGCATCGCGTTCGCGAGCTCCCCTGTCACGCTCATCGGGCGCATTCCCTCGATCGACGTTGGCTGGAACGCGCCCATGAAGACATAGGGCTCCGTGCCGAACTCGTCCTTGGTCGCGCGGCGGACGAAGAGCCACATCGTTCCCACGCCGTCCTTCGCCTGCACGATCCGCCGGCCGTCGCCGCGGTCGGGTCGCGCGGTTGCCTGGCTCTGCCAGTGGAAGACCGTCGGACTGATCGCGTAGTCGCGGTACCGCGTCCGCTCGGTGAATGTGTCGGCGTGCTTCTCGAGCGTCACGAGCATGATGTATGCGCCGTGCTCGGGAATCCACGCGACGCCAGACTGCGGCGTGCTGCGCCAGATCGATTCGGAGCCGAACGCGGCGAACAGCTGACGCCTTGTATAGACGCGGTGAAGCGCAAGAGGAACGCCAGCGTGAATCGCAGTGTTCGGGGTGGGCGCAAGCGATACGACGCGCGTGACGAGCGCGTCGAAGAGTGCCCGAAGCTCGCGGCGAAGCGGCGCGTTCGCGCGAAGCGCGACGAGAACGTGGTCAGCAGAAGTGGCCTCCGCGACCTCGCGCGTTCTACCGACGGCATCAGCAAACTCGACCAGAAGTACCTGAAGGCGACGGTCCTCCAGATCAACAGCCCCACCGCCGCCGTCGTCTCGCTCGAGCATATCGAGAAGGTCGAGCCCGAACTGCGCAAGCCTGCGGTCGGTGAGCGATGCCACGGCCCGGAGCGCGGCGATGAACGGCTCGATCGCGTCAAGATCCTCGGCGGCCCCACCGAGCTTCGCGCCCTCGAGAATGCCGCTCCAAGTGAGTCGAGCGTCCCGCTTCGCATAGAACGACCGAGGATCTACGCGCTGAGTATCGATGAACTCGCGCATCGACGGTGTGCGCTCGAGCCGCTCGCGGAGCCGTTTCAACGACTCGATCATCCGAGCCCGCTGCGACTGGATCTGCGCGCGGATGTTCGAAAGAACTTGCTCGCGCGCAATCCGCTCAAGCGTGATCGAGCACCCAGGCGGCAGCGCCGTGAACCCGCTCTCGACCTGGCCTTCGATTGAAACCGACGGGTCCGCAAGCATTGCGCCAAGCCGATCCGCGAATCGGAACTCCTTGCGATACTGACCGACAAAGTCGAGCACTGTCAGGCAATCCTTGCCCGTCGCCTGGCAAAGCCGCAGGCCACGACCGAGCTGCTGTACGAAGACCGTGAGGCTGTCGGTCGGACGCATGAAGAGAACGGTGTCGACCTCGGGAATGTCGACGCCCTCGTTGAAGAGGTCTGTGACAAAGACGATGTGCACTTCGCCGCGGCGAAGCCGCGCGATCACCTCCTCTCGACGCTCAAGCGAGTCCGACCCGTCAAGCGCTTCGGCGCGCAGCCCACGCTGCCCCCGCGCCTCCGCGTCGATGCGCACGCGCTCGAACTCTTCAGCCATCGCCCGTGCGTGCTTCACGCCACTGCAGAAACCAATCGCCCGCATGCTGAGCGGATCTGCGACATATCCGACGATCGCCCGACGCACGTTCTCAATCCACTGCGGGCCTGCTTCGAGGTAGCGACGCTGGACATCTTCCATTTTGTATCCGCGTGGCGTCCAATCGACGTTGCGCAGATCGACCGTGTCGGTGACGCCGAAGTAGCGGAACGGAACCAGAAGCCTTCGCGCGATCGCGTCGGGAAGCCGGATCTCCGCCGTGATGCGGTCCTCGAAGTGCCGCGTGATGTCGAGACCGTCGGCGCGTTCGGGTGTCGCCGTGAGCCCGAGCAACGATCGCGGCCTGATCCACTCAAGCAGCTTGCGCCAAGAAGGGGCTTCGCCGTGATGCACTTCGTCGACCACGACATAGTCGAAGTGATCCGCAGGAAACGCGCCCGCGCTGAGCTTCGAGTTCCATGACTGGATCGACGCGAAGAGCGCATCACACGGACAGTCGTCTTGCCCGCCAACCAGCAGGCCTCCGAAGTTCAGATCGCGTACGACTTGTGCGAAGCTGCCACGCGCCTGTCTCAGTATCCGCTCAGAGTGCGCGACATAGAGCATGCGGGGCGCACGGCCCACTGACGCACGAAACGCCCTGTCGAACCCGCGATAGTCGAAAGCGGCGATCATGGTCTTGCCGGTGCCTGTCGCGGCGACGACAAGATGGCGTGTGCGCCCAAGCTCACTGCGCTCGACTGCGATGCGATCGAGAATCGCCTGCTGGAACGGCTTCGGCTGGAGGTCGAAGATCGTGAGCGCGGAGAGTTGTTCGCTGCTGCGACGCGCGTCGGAACTCTTCTGCTGCGCAACAAGCGCCCGGAACTGCGCATGTGTCTCATGATTCTCCGCAAGTCCATATTCGATGAACTCTGGATCGCCCCACCACTGCTCGAAGGTCTCCTCGATCTTCGACCAGAGCCCCGGGGAAGCCGCTTGCGAAAGGCGAACCGTCCACTCAAGCCCCTCGGTCAGCGCCGGCCGCGACAGGTTCGCGGAGCCGATGTACGCGCTGCCGAATCCGCTGTCGCGATGGTGAATGTACGCCTTCGCATGCAGACGCGTCGACTCGACATCACGAGAGAAACGGATACGCAGCCGTGAGCCGTGCTCGCGCGAGATCCTCGCCAGTTCTTCGAGCGCCTTCGGCTCGGTTGCGCCCATGTACGCAGTCGTCACGATCCGAAGCGCGCCTCCTCGTCGAAGGAAGTCTTCGATGTCAGCCTGCATCATCTTGACGGCGCCATGCTTGATGAACGACACAAGCCAGTCTGCGCTGTTACAGGTCGCGAGCTCTCGTTTCAGCTGAATGAGGAGGTTTTCCGTCCCCTCACGGCCTGTCAGCAAGCCGTGATCAGAAAGATCCGGCGGCCCGAGGTCCTGCTTCGGTCCGATCCGCTCAAGTACCAGCGGGAGTATCTCGGTTGCAGGCCCCCGCGCATCGTCGTCATCGGCTTCTCGGATGACACGCAGTAGGCGGTTGACCACATCGATGTCACCAGCTGTCGCAGCAGTGTCTGCATTGAGCTTCGCCTCGAGCGTCTCGATGACAGCAGTCGCAAGCTCCCTCGCGAGAAGTCGACCATCACGGCCCGTCAGCTCCCGCGTTCCGACGTCGATTCCTGCCTTTCGTACGGCGTCAAGAATCAACTGCAGCCGCCCGTCGACGACGCTGTCGTATAAGCCTTCGACGGGAAGGCCATCCTGCGTGACTTTGATACGCCGATGCGAGCCGCAGTCGATTCCCATGGCAGGGAGCTTACTGGGCGCATAGCGTTTTCTCGAGGGTAACCGGCGTAGAAATCGCCTCCAGCATTGCCGAGTCGCTGCCCTGTCCTCTGCAAACGGTCGTTGTCAATAGCCTAGACGGCGCTAAGCTGCTTCAATGGGCTATCTCATCCTTGAAATGCGCGAGGGGAGCGGGTACGGCGATTCCGATCGCACGTACGAATTCCCGGCACGCTATCTGAGGCAGTTCGATGAGGCACTCGCCGACGGGGAAGCCATCGCTTTGATCTATGAACCGCGACGCGAAGGCGGAAGGCGGGCGTACGTCGCGTGGACCCGCGTCCGCCAGCGTCCGACCCGGCCTACGGGGACCGGCGACTATGTGGCGCAGTTTGACGGCGGGCTCCGATCCTTCGACCAACCGGTGCCGTTCGCGCTGAATGGCATCCCGGTCGAGCACCGGCTCCGCACCCTCTCGCCGAATGAGTATGGCCGGGCGGTACAGGGTCGTGCGGTTCGCCCGATTCCGGAGGGCAACGCGCTTGAGATCCTTGCGCTCGGCAGCGCGTCGTACGCGCGAACCCGCGTGTATGACCTTGCAAACGAGTCAATTGAAACCCGCGAGCGCGTTCGAAAGACGATCGAGCAGATCGAGCGCGATGCCCGATTCCGGGACCGCATCCTGATGAACTACGGTTTCCGCTGCGGACTCTCCGGCTTGGGAATCGGGCCGAACCCCGCATCGAAGCTCCACGGCGTGCTCGATGCGGCGCACATCCGCCCGGTCTCACAGAATGGTCCCGATGCAGCCGGCAATGGTATTGCGATGACGCCGACTCTCCACCGCCTCTTCGATGCCGGGCTGTTTACCCTCGTACCCCGGAAGGGAGCGATCATCGTCGAACGATCGCCCCAGCTTCACGAACAGCTACTCGTATCAGATCGCTCACGTCTTCAACTGGAGGATGGCATGGAGCTGCTGCTGCCGTCCGACGTCGCAGCAGCCCCAACCAAAGAGTTCTTGACGTTTCATCGCGAAGAAGTGTTTTTGAGGAGTGCGTGAGCAAGAGTCGGAACCCGCTGCGGCGGCGCCTGTTGGCGCGACGACTCTTGTCGGCAACCTGCGCAGGATTCGCTGCGCGCCCCGTTTCGGGGCGATTGGACTCCGGCGTCGCCCGTTCGCCTTCAGCGCTCTCCGCCGCCCTACTCCCCCGCCCCGCTTGACCAGGTCCGGTCCACATCCTGCGCGCAGAACTCGACCGCGCGGCGGTACGCGGCGATCGCGGGGTCGTTCGTGGTCTTGGCGAGCAGCGAGAGCAGCGTCTCGACGGCCTTGTGCGACTGGCCCAGGTTGTGGTCGGCCATCGCGAGGAACACGCGCATCTCGTTTGCGTCGGGGAACTCCGCGAGCCCCTGCTCGAGGGTGTCGCGCGCCTGGACGCCGAGTCGATTTGAAGGCAACGGCAAGTTTCGGGGCGGAATGCACTACTTGCCCAGACCCAAAACCTCCGCCTTCACCGCATCAACGATACTAGCGAGCTTCTCTTCCGCCTCTACTGTTCTGAACTGTTCGCGCTTCGCGCGCTCCACTGCAGACAGCCGCCCATCGCCTCGGTATGGGTTGAGCAACGCAACGCCTCTCATGTGAGCGATCTCGTCCTGAATCCTTAGATTCAGCCATCGCTCCATCTCGTTGATCCTGTCGACGGCATGCCGGCGTTTCGCATCATCGATGCAGTACTCGTCGAAGTGATCGAAAACATACACATACTCGCGATGCTCATGATCTGGAATCCTGTTTCGAACCTGACTGTGAATCTTGTTGTATGAGAAGTGATTTCCACATCGCGAGATGACCGGGTTGCAGCCTTCGCGGTTGTCGCCCGTCTTTCCGACATACAGCTTTGTATCGCCTGTCGTACGGGCGATCACGACATAGACTGCGAAGTACCGCTTGAGACTCTCGGAGTTCAGTTTGAATGTATGAGCCACGCGCTGAATCCTCCCAGCGTGCTTTGATGGGGCGTTCGCGACAGATGCGGAACTCGCTCTCGTGCCCCGTACGGTTCGTTCGAGATCGTTCAGAGCGATCGAACCGGTAGATGCCCGCACTTCCGAAGCGCTTCTAGCACGACAGCCCAAGGGATTTGCGCTCGGATTGCGCTGCACTTGGACATCTTCGAGGGGCCGGCTCTTCGCTCGGCGGCTCTCGCGGCGCTCAAAATCCTCGAACTCACGCCGCTCCCCTTGGCGAGATAGAGCAGCATCGCTGGGCACGCGAGGCGGTTGTAGACCGATCTTGCGTCACTCACCCCGTGGTTCTTCCTGCGGTACGCGCCCGGACCTTCGTAATCAAGGAGCCACCCGATCCAGTGCTCCTTCTGGCTCTCATACCAGTTGCTAGACCTCACTCGCCGATCCTCGGGCATTCGGCTGATTGCGACGAGGAGATCACGGATGTCGAGCGCGTCGTTCATTGGAAACCCCGGAGATCAAACTGCTGAAACGGATGGCAAACGAACTCTATCGCGAACTGAGTTTGTTCGGAATGCCGACGAGCGCCCCTACGGCGCAGCATGCTCGCGCTCCGCACTCATGTTGCCGCCATCACTCATGGTGATGTCAAACGGCACGATTGGCGACAGCGTCGGTAGCTTGCTCAGGCTCCGCCGCGCGCTGCGCTCGGGGGTGCTGGGACTCGGGCGTCGATCGTTCCTTGGACTTCGTCCAAGGGCACCCGTGCGGGGCGACTCCCACGCGTGGACTCCGGCGTCGCTGGTTCGCCTTCAGCGCCCGCCGCCGCCCTACTCCCCCGCCCCGCTTGGCCAGGTCCGGTCCACATCCTCCGCGTAGAACTCGATCGCGCGGCGGTAGGCGGCGATCGCGGGGTCGTTCGTGGTCCTGGCGAGCAGCGAGAGCAGCGTCTCGACGGCCTTGCGCGACTGGCCGAGGTTGTGCTCGGCCATCGCGAGGAACACGCGCATCTCGTTTGCGTCGGCGAACTCCGCGAGCCCCTGCTCGAGGGTGTCGCGCGCCTCGGCGAAACGGCCGAGCGTGCGGTAGGTGCTTCCGAGCCCCGTGAAGGCGCCGCGCCTCGCGTCGGGCGCGAGTTTGCCGGCGAGCGCCGCGCGGTAGAACGGGACCGCCTCCGCCTCGAAGCCGAGGCTGTCGTGGACGCACGCGGTCTCGTACTGGATCTCGGCGTCGTGCGGCGCCGCCGCGGCGAGCGGAAGGAGCACCTCGCGCGCCTGGGCGTAGTCGCGGGTGGCGATGAGTTGGCGGGCTTGGGCGAGGGTCATGGGGGTTTGGG